>NZ_JAVTSN010000034.1:0-88031 GCF_032678585.1 Pedobacter psychrodurus
CACGATCTGCTTTTCTGATTCCATCCCTTTAGCTTGTGCAAATTTTTTAAAAACGTCACAAAGATGCGAAATGGGGAGCCGTGAGATTTCAGCAATATCTTTCCCGTCAAAACGGACAGTTAAGGATTCTTTTCGGAGCCGCTTTCCATTGCATTCGGGGCATTTACTGCTGACCATAAACCGGCTTACCCTTTTTTTCATCAGTTCGGACTGAGTTGAACTGAATGTTTTGAGTACATAAGGTTTGGCTCCGATGAAAGTTCCCATGTAATCAGGACTCTTCTTGTTTTTTATGGCTTTTGCGGTTTCTTCGGGAGAATATCCAGGATAAACCGGAACAGTTGGGGTTTCGTTCGTGAAAAGGATCCAGTCCCGCTGATCTTTGGGTAAATCCCTCCAGGGAATATCTACGTTGATACCCATTGAAACCAATATGTCCCGTTGGTTCTGCCCCTGCCAGGCCAGGGGCCAGGAAGCTACTGCCCGTTCCCGGATGGTCAGACGGTCATCGGGGACCATTGTTTTTTCTGTAACTTCAAATACGCTTCCCAAACCGTGGCATTCCGGACATGCACCTTGTGGGGTATTGGGCGAAAAGCCCTCAGCATAAATAATGGGCTGTCCTTTGGGGTAGTCCCCAGCCCTGGAATAGAGCATGCGCAATAGGTTGGACAGCGTGGTCACACTTCCCACCGATGAACGGGTGCTGCTTCCGCCTCTCTGCTGTTGCAGGGCGATGGCTGGTGGCAGGCCTTCTATAGATTCCACTTCAGGAACACTCATCTGATGGAAAAGTCTACGGGCGTATGGGGAAACTGATTCCAAATAACGCCGTTGGGCTTCGGCGTATAAAGTTCCGAATGCAAGTGAGGATTTACCGGATCCGGAGACACCGGTAAATACCACAAGTTTATCCCTTGGGATATCGATGTCAATATCTTTAAGATTGTGCTCACGCGCACCTCTGACCCTGATCATATCCTTGTTTTCCTGCATATTATTTTTCTTGTCCCCTTATTGTAACTGAAATGGCCAACTTCTTTTGATATTTATAACCGGCAATCCAAAAAAGGGATAAAAGATGAACTAAAAAAACAGGCCGGATCTTCTGGCCTGTTCTTATTCAAGCTCCGCTTTACTGTCCGGACTAGCTGTTTTTTTTGATATATTCAGCTATCTTTTCTCTCGACGAGCTGCCCGAAGCTTTTGCCAGTTCTTTGTACTTTGATGGAGTAACCCCTGCCTGTTTCGCAGCATAAGCTACTTCGCTGGCATCATTGAGATCCACTTTGGAATCTTCCCTGCCGTCCTGTTTACTTTTGTTATCGCTCATAGTATCAATGTTTTCTTCATTTAACAATTTCTCTGACCTGATTGTTTAGCTGGCGATAAACTGAATTTCGCCAGTTTCCAGAAGGCATAGACTTTTTCTCTGGGAGCCTGAACGGTTACCTTTTCAATAATGGTAATGGCGTTATTGGATTTATTGCTGGTTGCGCTTTTTCCAGCTGATGCGTACGGTTTCATTCCCCATTATAAAGGCTTCCAGATCCTGGTTTCTGTCCTTGGATGGTGTTAATCTGACTGACGGCGATTTGTAAGTTTAAATAACCGGAGCAGTGCTCCGGCAGCAAACGCAGTATTGTTGGCCTGGTACATGATCTTGTAGCCAACGTCCCCCAGTTTTTTTGCGGCGGTCTCCGCTTCCTTCAGGTATTTTTTATCCCCAGTAAATTCAAAGGCCCGCAGCAAAAGTTCAATTTCTGCATCCCTGTCTTTTGTTTTCCTATAAGAATTAGCAGTCTGGAAACCGCATCGATATGGATGGGATTGCGCTTTCATATCTTTCTCCTTCCTGGATCCTGGCTGGCATGGTAATTTTTTTCACGGACTGAAATTTTTTAGAGAGTTCTGTCGATCAGTTTGGACAGCTCCGGCCAAATGTTTTCTGCTGCAATCTGATATCCTGCCGCAAGTGGGTGCACTCCGTCATGCATGTTTAGCCCAGGTTTCCCTGCTACTCCTTTTAAAAAGGATGGCACAAGTGAAATTTTGTTTTCTGCCGCCATGTCTTTGTAGATGTTCTGGTAGGCCTGACTTTGCGTACCATGCACTCCATGGGCCCATTCCGGCAATGCCAATCCCAAAAGCAGGATGGCTGCCTGCGGATAATAAGTTATTACCTTTGATATTATGGCCTGTAGGTTATGGGATACGTCAAGTGGGCTTATTCCCCGTAAAAAGTCGTTGGCACCGAGTTCGATAACAAAAATGTCGATATTTCCGCTTAAATGCCTGTCGAGCCTATCAAGGGCAGAAGCGGTTGTGTCCCCACTGATTCCTGTATTGATGACCCCGTAATCCAGGTTGGCAGATCTAAGTTTTCCGGCAATCAGGGCTGGTATGGATTCAACTGAAGGATTATTTAATCCATATCCTGCGATAAGGCTATTGCCAAAAAAAACAATTCTTTTCATATACCTTAAAGTTTTTTTCTGATCAAGAGTGCGGAAATAAATACAAGTGCACCAATTGCAATGTATTTTCTATGCGCTTTTGGCCGCCCAGGTATTCCCCATCCGCCATATACAGAATTTCCAAAATCTACCGGATTGAATAAATTTCCACTCGTCGGTTCTATCGACTTTGCCTGTTTTAGATAGGTAGTGATGATGCTCCCCGAAATCCTGTCTGTGAGCTCAGGAAAAATTACCCGCGAAATCCGCAACAGTGATGAAAAGCTGCCTACCATTTTCTCTTTTTTGGGATTTAGGGAAAGTTTAATGATCTCCTGTGCCAAACGGTTGGGGTCATATACTATTGGACCTGGTTTAAGCACTTTTCCGGTATAATTTGCGGCATGCTGCATCCCCGGCGTATCCAAAAAACCGGGAAATACATCGCAGACGAATATTTTCGGATATTTTACAAGTTCTGATTTTAGTGCTGATGAAAATCCCCTCAGTCCGAATTTGGCAGCCGAATAGCTTGCTCCAAATGGAACCGGAAGAAATCCTCCGATTGAAATGTTGTTGATCAGTATGCCGTTTCCCTGAGCTTTAAAATAGGGAAGGGCGGCGTGCGCCCCATGCATATAGCCCAGTAGATTTGTCCGTATGACCTGCTCGCTTACCTCCATTGGTGTAATGTCGAATTCGCCAATGGCCAGCACACCAGCATTATTTACCCAAACGTCTATAGATCCATAGGTTTCTGAAGCAGTAGCGGCCAAATTGATAACTGAATGGTAATCGGCCACATCGGTTTCGACGCATTTCACGCTAACTCCATGCAGGGAACATTCCTCGGCCAGTTCTTTTAGGGCAGAAAGATTTCTGGAACCAATGGTTAGATTGTCACCATTACTGGCGAATGCTAGTGCAATTGCCCTTCCTGCACCGCTTGACGCTCCGGTAACGACGATATTTCTTTTTTTATTTTCAATTTTATTGATCTGTCCCATTATCTACTAACCCGATAACAAATGCGAATGTTTTTGATCAGTTCTTATTATTTTGATCTTAAAGTATGATCTCATTTCCACTTGCAGTTCCTATCTTCGTTGTTTATTTATTATATGGGCGAGCGTATTGGGGAAATTTACGGGAATATTGACATCTATTTATTGGACCAACTGTTAAAAAATACCTATTCGGATTGTAAGGTGGTCCTCGATGCAGGATGTGGCACAGGAAGGAACCTTACCTACTTTTTAAGTCAAGGGCTTGATGTCTATGGTGTCGATAGAGATTCTAATGCAATTTCCCAGATTCAGGATTTAGCTGCTCGTCTTTCAAAAAAAAGCTCCAAGGATAATTTTTCAACATTGCCTATAGAGGAACTACCCTTTGAGGATGGAAAATTTGATCTGGTGATCAGTAGCGCAGTTCTGCATTTTGCAGAAAATCTTGAGCATTTTGAAGTGATGCTGAATTCAATATGGAGGGTTCTTAAACCAGGAGGGTACTTTTTTTGCCGTCTGGCATCAGATATTGGTATCGAGTCGTTGGTAAGGTTTATTGGAAACGGCAGATACATACTTCCCGATGAATCAGAACGCTTTCTGGTAAATCAGGAGATGCTGCTTAGATTGACTAAAAAGCTTTCCGGGAAACTTCACGAACCGATCAAAACTACAAATGTCCAAAATATGCGTAGCATGACAACCTGGTGCGTGAGGAAAAACTTTTTATAACTTCATCATTTGAAATGCCCCTAAATACTATAGGTTTTAATTGCTAATAATTGCGAGCTCCAGGCTTTGTTTGGAGGAGCACTTCTAATTTCCACTTCTTGATTGCAATTTTTCTGGGGCGCCTTTTTTTGCGAATCATTGTTTTTTATCGTGGATCATGGTGTTGCCTTTAAGTATTTATCCTGTCTTCCATTATCACGCCGCCCCTGTCAAATTCCGGAACCGTAGACGTTAAATATCCAATTCCACGCAAGCCATAAAAGTCGGCAATCCAGTCAAGAATCCCACAACAAGCTTAGAAACACTAAAAATAAGCCAAGTGCACACTTTAAGGCCTAACCAGGCCATAATTTAATGCGGAATAAGTGACTACTCTGTCCATAAAGTAGTGGCACTTTTGCAAAAATCCCCAGTATAAGAATTTGAAACGGTCGCAGGATGACCTGAAGTTGAAATTTGGCTTTTCTTTAATGCAAGTTCTTAAAGATTGTAGATCGGGATTGAGCAATGAAGTATCGCTGGAATAATATTTAATCAGCACATTTGTATTTAAGTTAGCAAAAATCAGATATACCATGGTATTGGACAAATTTTCAGAAGTACTCAACGATGCAATAAATTATTTTATTTTAGGCGATATTCAGCTCTTGAGTGCATATAAAACTGATCTTGGTCTGCCTGATGATCTGGCCAGGGAGTTGACAACGAGTAGTACCGGTGATGATATTGTGGAGAACGGGATTATTATTCCCATGGTAGGGATTGAAAACTGTCCTTACACGATCATTTTTCATTCACAGCGCAGTTCGGTAGAACTGTTGAAAGATGACAGCCAGTTGCAAGTGCGCCAGGACGGTTATGTTCTGAAAGTTGAAAATGGAACAGTCTTTTTATTTACCTGGCGGATTCTGGAAAATTTTACTGATGCCAGCGTTGCCGGATTGATCGAGCGTTACCGGCTTCAGCATAGGCCTTTGGTTGCGCTGGAAAACGGTTGGTACACGGTGGAGATTTTCGGCGGGCTTACCATGCAGGAAGTCGAAACCAGGATGGATAACGGAAAGATCATCAGCGATAAGGAATTTGAGCCGACGCTGGAATTTGTTTTTACTGCGGTTGCAGAGCAGAGGGAATTTACCGCGGACATCAACTATGCTTTCAAGCTTACAGACACGGGCTATTGATCAAAAATTAAAAAGGGGAAAAGGGGATTGGCTATCCGGAAGATGAATGTGAAGGGCAGGAAGGATAAACAGAGAGGGAATGTGCTGAAGAAATTTTAAATTGGTCTGGGTATTCGATAAAACAATTTATGCTTTGATTGAGTTATTTATAAAAGTAGACATTGGAAAGAATCGGTTTTGGTGGGAGCTGCCATTGGTGTACAGAAGCCATATTTCAATCGCTGATTGGGGTTGAAAAGGTTGAGCAAGGCTGGATCTCGTCTGCTGATGAGCACCTTGAGTTTTCAGAAGCCGTAGTTGTCAGTTATGAACCTATTGCGGTCAGTTTGGAAACATTGATTGAAGTTCACCTGTATACACACAGCTGTACTTCCAGGCACAGTATGCGTACCAAATATCGCTCTGCTGTGTATTTTACCTCAGATGGGCAAGGGCGTGAATCGGCTGCTGTGATAGGGGATCTACAGATCCACTTTTCCGATACGATCATTACACAGGTACTGCCACTCATCGCATTTAAGCTTAACAGTAACGAATATTTGAATTACTATTATGATAATCCTCAAAAACCCTTTTGTAAGAATATTGTGCATCCTAAATTAAAAGTGTTACTCGCAAAGTTTTCCAGTTTTGTCGATAGAAACAAGCTGCAGGATTAACTAAGGTGGCGAAGTTTTAATTTAGGCATCAGCTAATCTTCATTAATGAAAGTGCCAGTCTACTTGGATTTTTAACATGTTATTATTTACCTGTGAGCTGTCTTAAAATGGTTCATTTTGCTTGCTTAGGTGCAATATAAACGTTGAAGCAGTGCCAATTAAGCTGATAAACACAAAACCATGAGATGGTACGAAAGATTTTCATTTCCGCGTGAGTAATGCTGAGTTCACAGGGTTAATGCCATTGCTGCCAACAATAGGATCAAAAGGGGAAGAATGACAAAAAGCATACTCAACAGGACCAGTTTTTTTATTATCCGCCTGCATTTTATTTCGTCTCTGACCATCTTTTCCCGCCATTTATCAAAGCTGTTATCATGCGGTTGGGCTGAGGAAACTGTTGATGCTCCGATAAGAAAATCAGGCGATTTTTTTTCTGGGGCTTCATTCCGGCCCTTTCCGGTTTTAGGGGCATTGAAGAACCCCGGGCGGGTCTGCCTCCGGTGATGAATGTGGGTTTTTGTCTGATAAAGGGTGGTTTTACAGCTGCTCTTTTTTCTGGTTAGATTTTCTTTCATATCTGTAAAACTTATGGTTGACTTAATGCTGAGCTATACCTGCGTATAGCATAAATGCCTGTTATGGCAGTGAGAAAGAATAGGAATAGGGAATTTTCATCTAAGGGGCATGCGATATTGGTGAAATCATATAAGTAGTTATTTGCGGCGCAGTCTGTTCCTATACAGCATAATGTTGTTGGGTTGTGTATTGCCGCGCTGGTGAAACGGGGACATACGGACGTGTTTGAAGTTAACGTTGAAAATGCCCCTTCGTACTTTGGCTTAAGAAAATTGAGGCCGCTTCCGAAGCCATTTTGCTGATAATAAATCGTTACAGTCCCCGCTTTACCACATCCGGTCAGTGGTTGGGCCAGGACACTGGCTGAAAATAATCCCCATACCAGTAAAGTCAATGTTGGATATTTCTTTTTCATGAGCAATTTCTTTAAGCAGTTACCGATCTTATTCTGTTCAATTGATGTTGGATTCGGTGCCTCTTTTGGGCGCTTGATCAAACTAAAGTCTGATCCCATCAGAAACTGTTCCTTCATCACGCGATTTGCGGTAATGAATGAAACGAACACCTTAATCTGCTTCTGAGCTGCTTAGATCAATGAAAAGGTCATGACCCCGGTTTTAGTTGTATGTGGGTTCCAACTGCAATGAACAGCGCTAGCTGGATATTGTGTAGCCGATTATTCAATGATGGAGACATTGTTTCTTTCTGACCGAAAACTTTATCAGGATCTTGTTCGCGGTAGGAACCGGTTTTATGAGCTCTTTGCTGAATACCACTCCGCTTAAAACCTTTTGAATTTTACACATGTTCTGAGCTAGGGCGGATTTAATTTAGGCCTTTTTTATTTATGGACGCATTCAGAACTTTTGATTTTCACAGGATATTTTTTGGTGATCTTCCTTATGGTTTTTTACTGGAGATCGTTTTCCGTACGGCAGTGATGTACGGCTATACGATCATTTTGCTCCGGCTGCTGGGTAAACGGAGCATGGGGCAGTTGAGTACGCTTGAGCTTGCCATCATTATCTGTTTCGGTTCAGCGGTCGGTGATCCGATGATGGGCAAGGATATTCCCATTGTGCACGGGATGGTAGTGATCACCACGGTGGCTATCCTGCAGAGCGCTGCTGAATGGATCATCAACCGCAATAAGAAACTGGAGGCTTTTATGGAAGGGCGGCCGGACTGTCTGGTCAAGGATGGGATGATCATTAATACCTCACTGAACAAAAACAGCCTGAGCCATGAGGATCTTTACCGGTTTCTGCGCAGTAAGGATATTGAGCATTTGGGCCAGGTAAAAAATGCTTTTTTTGAAACTTCGGGGCTGGTGTCGGTATGGTGCTTTCCAAAATCAGAAATGGTTCCCGGACTGGGCATAATCCCCGAGGAACATGTCGCTGAAGAACGGATCAGGAGTGCTGGCACATCAGTTTCCTCCGCAGGACATTTTAGCTGTACCCACTGTGGTTATACTCGGTATATTACCTCAGGCAGGGATTTTCCGGTCTGCCCGAAATGCAGTGGAGAGGAGTGGGTCAGCGCGGTTGAATCCTAACTGTTGAGGCAGTTATTTATAAGAATTGCTTTTGATGTTTTTTATTGTAGATTTTGTATGGCTTGTCAAATTCGCGGTATGCTTTCAGCAGATTGTGCACAAATAAAATAACTCTCTTTTTCAAACGGTTAGCTTCATCCCGTTTGTAGATGGCGGTGAGATGGTAATTTTGTCTGATGAAGATTTGTGTAGCCGCTGTTTTGGAGACAGAATTTCTTCGGGAGCCAGCACTGGCAAAGATCATGGACAATAGACTGCTCAGGGCGGCTAGGGAACCTCAGGATTTCCACCTGATCACTCTTTTGGGAAAAAGATCTGCAGTTGACGTGCTAAAGGTTCAGCTGAGTTATAACCAGAAGTATAAGATCCGTTACCGGATTGTAAACAATATGCCGATGGATATTGAGCTGCTGGTAGGGGAAAGATGTGGTAGGCTGGGCTATATACCCTATAAGCATGCAGCAAGTGAAAAGAAAGGGCGCTATGGTAAATAAGCGGATATTTATACGGTTTTGGTTTTCAGGGATATATTTGGGTGCTAAAGGTTTACTGTTCTTGCAGCTGAAACACCCAGCTCAAAATTTCTTTTTGGAGTTCTGCCCCTGATCTTTCATGTTTTTTGTTTTGGAGGCGGCCTTTTCCGGCCCCGGTCTGTTTGCCGCTGAGCTTTTGGCGGCATTTGTTATTAACCGTTTTTCCAGCGCGGCGAGACGGCGTTTCCATTTTTGCAGGATTTCATGCGCATAAAAGGGGAGCTCGTCCGGACCGAGCATGCCTAGCATTTTTGCCAGTGGACGGGAGTCCTCGGCGATTTTTTTATGCTCACTGATCCATTCGCGCTGCGATTCGGCGTTATGGTTTTCATGGGCGCTGAGGGAATCTTTTAAAAGGGTGATTTCCGCCTGGATATTTTTTTCCTTTCGGTATAAGATCAGCAGTCTCGAGGTAGTGGCAGTATGCAAGGGATTTTTTTTAAGTACCAGATGGTAGGCTTTAATGGCCTGAAGGTTTTCTCCGGCAGCTTCAAGGCTTCTTGCGCTTTCAAACTTTTCAGCTTCCAGGATCCTGCTTTTTCTGCTCATATCATCTGTCCGTTTATTGGTGATCGCTAACGGCACTTGCCTTTATTAAAGCGCATATCTCCGGCCAAATGTTTCTGAGGCGATCTGATATCCAGGGGCAAGGGGATGAACACCATCAGGCATGTTCAGTGCACGCTTACCGGACACGTTTTTTAGAAATGAAGGTACGATGGCAGTATTGTTCTCTCTTGCCAGCTTTTCATATATCCCGCCATATCCCCTGCCGTGGGACATGTGTGCCCATTGTGGCAGCGCAATGCCCGGGATGAGTATTGATGCCCTGGGGCATTCCGATTTTACGCGGGATATGATGGACTGCAGATTATCATAGATGAGACTGGGGGCTATGCCCCTTAAGAAGTCATTGGCCCCCAGTTCAATGATAAAAATGGCGATGCCGCCTTGAAGCGAGCGCGCTATCCATGATAACGCGGAAGCAGTCGTATCTCCGCTGATCCCGGCATTGACCACCTGGAAATTCATCCCGTGCTGTTTTAGTTTCTGATCGATCAATGCCGGGAGCGATTCGCTTGCAGGATCTTTCAAACCGTAACCAGCTACCAGACTGTTGCCAAAAAAGACAATTTTCTCCATTTCTTATGCGCTCTTTTTATCCGCTAAAATCTATTTGGACTTTTATCGGTAAATCCGCTCTCCATTATAATTTATTTCTGATCCGGGTCGATAAAAGCCGCCCCAAATTCAGGATCCAGTTTTTTGTACAGGGCGGTCGGTTCTGTGGTAACGGTGAGTTCCAGGGTAGGGCCGATGATCAGCTCCAGCAGGTGGCCGCCATGCACAATGCCATCAGCGGTTGCTGCGCTGAAATGGGTGTGTGCAACTGGCTTTCCGTTGTATATTGCGATATCTCCTATGAAGGAGGTCACCTCTGCGGTGTCGATTGGGATAATTTTAAATTCTTTTCTTTTGTAATCGTACCATCCTGCTTTGGCGGATAGCGCATCACCGATAGCAGTATAGTGGGCGCTTTTAACCTGATACTGTTTCGCAAAATCGGTCAGGCCGGATACCACCTCGTCGCCTTTTGAAAATACGATGAGATAGGTGGAGCTTTTGCCGTTAACACTTAAAAGTTTGACTTTCATTTTTGGGGCTTTCCCGGATTCGACTGCTTTCGTTGGCGATACGTATTGCTGGGCGGTTAGCTGCCGGGTGGACATACACATCATCACACCCAGACAGATTTTAAAAAGGTTCATTTTCATATCTTGTCTTTTCATTAAAAACCGCAAATCCTAACCGATTGTTTGAATCTTCAGGTTTAACGCTTTCCGTTTCTGACGATCATGGGATTGAGCATATCCGGTAATTTGACTGCTATGCAGCTATGATCTTTATATCAGTTCATCGAAATGGATGGGCAAACTGTTGATGCGTTTCCCCGTTGCATGGAAGATCGCATTGGAAATGGCAGCGGGCATGCCTACCAGCCCGATTTCCCCGACGCCCTTAACGCCCAGTTCATTGATAAGTTCATCTTTTTCATCGGCAAAAATGACTTCCATTTCTTTGATATCTGCGTGCACCGGAATATGGTATTCGCCAAGGTTTGCATTGATATATTTTCCAAGGTTTTTATCCATAATGGTTTCTTCATGTAGCGCTTTGCTGATGCCCCAGACCATAGAGCCATAGATCTGGCTCTTGGCTGTTTTCGGGTTAATGATCTTTCCGGCTGCTACGGCGGTAACCACCCTGGTGACTGTCACTGTACCCAGCTCCCTGTCTACCTCAACCTCTACGAAAGATGCACTATGAGTGGCTTTGCCGTATTTCCTGAGTTTTAGCATATGGGGTTTTCCCATATTGGTGGTCTTGATAGTCCTACCTTTATTGAAAGCAATAATCTCGCTAAAGGATACAGCTGTTGTTTGATCAGCTTTTAACTGTATAGTCCCTGCATTAAAGGTAATTTCCCTGTCCCCAGTTTTGGCAAATGGGGAGTTATCCATTTTTCTGGCTACTTTGAGTATTTTCTTCTTGAGTTCTTTTGCCGCCACTACGATCGCAACCCCGGTGGAAGAGGTCATCGCCGAACCGCCCTGGAACATGGAGAACGGTTTTTTGCTGTCCCCGTACCGGAAATCCACATCCTGGATAGCTAAACCAAGTTCATCAGCTGCAATCTGGGTCATTACGGTGAACGTGCCGGTGCCGATATCGGTTACAGCATTATTGAGTATCATTTTTCCTTCTGCGGTAATCATAGCTTCTACGCGTGAGGGAAACTGGAAAGCATCCCAGATCCCCGTAGCCATGCCGTAGCCGATGAGTTTATTTCCACGGCTCATACTCCCTGGCTCCGGGTTACGGTCTTTCCATCCGAAGCGCTCAGCGGCCTGCAGGTAACATTCCCTTAACGCTTTACTGGTATATGGCTTTTTGCTCGAGGGATCCACATCCGAATAATTCAGCAGCCTGAGATCCAGCGGATCGATTTTGAGCTTATAGGCCAGTTCATCCATCGTACATTCGATCGCATGCAGGGATGTGCTGCCGCCTGGTGCCCGCATGTCCATAGGGGTACAGACATCCAACGGGACAACCTTTTGTTCAAAAAGTGTGTTGGGTGCCGGGTAAAGGCGGTGGCTCCATGAGGCAACAGGTTCGGTGTAATCCTCATAAGACGAGGTTTCACTCACCGAACTGTGGCTCATAGCGGTAAGCCTGCCATTGATGTCGGTGGCGAACCTGAGCTTTTGCGAGGTCTGCGGCCTATGGCTGAAAGAAAACATCTGTTTACGGTCGAGTACAACCCGCACATTGCGTTTGAGATGGAGGGCTGCCATGGCGCATAAAAGCAGCTGGTATTGCGGCCTCAGGCCGGAACCGAATGCGCCGCCCACAAAAGGTGCGAGCACCCTCACGTCTTTATATTTGAGGCCGAATACATTGGCAACGAAAAGCTGGTTATTGATCGTGCCCTGTGTTTTATCATAAATGGTAAGCTTGCCTTCACCTTCATATTTAGTGGTGGTAGCAAAAAGCTCCATTGGGTTGTGGTGCTCGGTGCCATGGCTGAAATCACTTTCGACCTTGACAGCGGCGTTTTCAAAGGCTTCTTCAAAATCACCTGTCGGCGGGGGAGGAGGAGGTTTGAGCGCGGTTGCAAGCCCGGTTTTAGGCGCTCTTGCCTGCCCTTTTTGATCATCCAGACAAGCCTCGAAAGGTTTTTCTTCAAAGTCGAATTCTACCAGTGTGGCTGCATAACGGGCAGTTTCAAAATCTTCGGCCACAACCAGCGCGATGGGCTGGCCGTTATATAGGATCTGCTCATCAAAAAACGGTTTGAACACGGTTCCCGGTGGGGCATCCATATCGGCATACTGGAGATCAAACCAGGCCAGTTTGGGCCTGTTCTGGTGCGAAAGGACCGATATTACGCCTGGAATGGTCATTGCCTTTCTGGCATTTATGCTGACAATGCTGCCCTTTGTAATGGAACTGTTCACCACATAGCCGTGGAGCAGGTTTTCTACATCATATTCCGCCGCATATTTAGCCGCTCCGGTTACTTTAAGTCTGCCTTCTAATCGGCTGATGGGTTTCCCAACGGTTTTATCTGTATGCATTTTTCCCTAGTTGATGGTATGGTTTATACTGAAGGTTGCGCCCCGGGCTGCTGAGAAGATGGATCCAGCGCCATCAGGCAGTTTCTGATGATGGCCTTTTTGGCCAGGGGGATTTTGAAATCATTATTGCCGGAGCCTTTTGCTCCCTTTAGTATCAGTCCGGCCGCTGCTGAAAAGTTTTCGCGGGTAGCCGCTTTGTTCACTAAGAAGTCTTCCGCCTCCTTCACCCGCCATGGTTTGTGGGCAACGCCGCCCAGGGCAATGCGTGCTTCCCTGATGATGTTTTCTTCGAGGGTCATGACGGTCGCGACCGATACCAGGGCAAAGGCATAGGAATGCCGGTCGCGGAGTTTTAAGTATGAATAATTTTCCTTAAAGCCTTTTTCGGGAAGGTCTATTGAGGTGATAAGTTCCCCGGCTTTTAAGTTGTTGTCCAGTTCGGGCCTGTCGCCGGGAAGCCGGTGGAAACCGGTAAAATCGATGCTCCGTTCTCCTTCAGGGCCTGACAGGTTAACCCTGGCGTCTAGCGCAGCGAGCGCGACGCACATGTCTGAGGGAAACACGGCAATACAGGAGTCACTTGTGCCCAAAATTGCGTGCATCCTGTTGTAACCTGTTTTTGCCGGGCAGCCTGATCCCGGAATGCGTTTATTGCAGGGGACCTGATGGTCATAAAAATAATAGCAGCGTGTTCGCTGCAAAAGATTTCCCCCGTTACTGGCCATGTTCCTGATCTGCGCCGATGCCCCTGCGAGAATGGCTTTGGAGAGCAGCGGATATCTTTCTTCAACCAGCGGATGATAGGCTGTGTCTGCATTCCGTGCCGCTGCGCCTAGCCTGATGCCTCCATCCAGGTTTATTGTTATTTTCTGGTTTGTACTGATATGGTTGATATCAATCAGTGTGGAAGGGTTTGATACATTGTATTTCCAAAGGTCAATCAAATTGGTCCCGCCAGCGATGAAAAAGGCGTTTTCTTCTTTTTGCTGCAGATCGATTGCGGTTACAGTATCCTTGGCCTGGAGGTATTCAAAATTATTCATTCCACCCTCCCTGCTTTACCTGCATGATCGCATCAATGATTCCCTTATTTGCCCCGCATCTGCAAAGATTGCCACTCATCAGTTCGGCAACTTCTTCGCGGGTTGAGGCGCGGTTCTCTTTGAGCATCCCCACTGCACTGCAGATCTGACCGGGGGTGCAATAACCGCACTGAAAGGCGTCATGCTCAATAAAGGCCTCTTGCAGGGGATGGAGGTCATCACCGCTTGAAAGGCCTTCGATCGTCGTGATTGCTGAGCCGTCTTTCATCACCGCCAGGCTCAAACAGCTCAATATCCTTTTGTCATCACAGATGACCGTACATGCCCCGCACTGTCCATGGTCACAGCCTTTTTTTGTGCCGGTAAGTTTGATGCGGTCCCGCAGCGCGTCGAGCAGGGAAACCCATGGCCTTAAGTTCAGCTCATGCCGGATCCCGTTGACTGTAAGTATTGTTTTGCCCATCTGATTATGTTTTGAGTTGTATGCCTGTTTCTAAAACTGGCCAGTGGGCAAAAAAGTTTTAAACCTCGAAGATAAATGCCGCCTACCTGCAATAAAGTTGAGGAGGGTTTGACCGAAGTAGGATTTAGAAACTCGCCTTCCTGACGTGATTTTAGGGGTTGTCAGGTGAGGATGTCATCTATTTTCAGAGGTTTCCGGCAACCGGAATGATCCTGCTGTGTATGCCTGCGAAAAGGCTTTGGATGTAGGCAGCTAGCGATATTGCGGAACAGTGGCCTGAAATTTGATTAATTTTTGAAATGTCAACTAGCCTTTCCCAATTATTACCTTCATACTCCTGTGTGATTATAGATGATGATGCAACAGCCTTAGAGGTGCTTAAAAATTACATCAACCGGCTGCCGGAACTTCAGCTTTTTGGTTCCTATCAGGACGCGTCGGTAGCGCTTGATGAAATGTCTGATATAAGAATGGATTTTCTTTTTCTGGATATCCGCATGCCTGTTTCGGGGATTGATTTTGCCAGAAAAATCCGTGATAAAGTAGACTATATTATCTTTATCACCGCTTATACAGATTATGCTCTTGACGCATTCAGCGTCCACGCCGATCATTATATGATCAAGCCTTTGTATTTCGATGATTTTCTGACCGCTATAAACCGCGTGCTATCTAAAGACGGGCATTATCAGATCGCAGCCCGCGGATGATCTGGTGTTTCCTCTATAGCTGATGATCTGTATGTCTGAAGTTTAGGGTTTATACCGAGAATTTTTTAAAGCTTAAGCCAACAGGGAAAAACAGATGTCAAATCAGCAGGATCCACCAAAATTGAAAATTTACTCTTTAAAAAGAAATCGGTTTTAGTTTTGATCTGTTGATGTCATTTGAGTTTTTGAAGAGGAGTGGGCGGTAATTTTAAGTTTGTAATATTGTTTGGAGCGCTGATTTGAAGTAGAGATCATTTGAGGTTGTTAGCTTGATTTTGTCATTGAGCGCGACAGGCAGCAGTGAATAATATCCTACTTTTGGCCATTTGCTCCTTTTTGTTTTATCGAAATTAAAGTTGGCTGCCGGGTTGGCTGGAGATGTAACTTTTTTATTGAATTTGATGAAAAATCGTCTGCCAGTGCTTGATTGCTGTTTTCATAATTCCTGATTCTGATATTTTTCTTATATTTCCCTGTAAAGGTTTCACCTGCCCGGATCAAATGTTACTGGACTCCTAGCGGAAAAAGCTGTCTTATGAAAATTCTTATTGTTGAAAACGAACCCACAAATCTTGAAGTAATGGCCTTGGCCATGGAAATGGAAGGAATGGAAGTCTTTCCGTTAATCAGTGCAAAGGGGTTTATCCCTAAGGTAACTGCAATCAGGCCGGATCTGGTCCTGCTGGATATTGAACTTGATGGCTTTGATGGAAGGGAACTCTGCAGATTACTAAAACGGACTGATGGAATAAACCATATCCCTGTAATAATCGTTTCTGCCTGTATCGGTGCCAAAACGCAATCATCCTTTGGATATGGTGCGGATAGGGTGATAACCAAGCCTTTCGACCTGGTGGAGCTGATAAGAGAGGTAAAAAGCCTGGTCAGAAAATAATTGATCGCTCCGGGTGAACTGGTTGGTGTAATCATTTGATTCCTTTGTTACCGCCTAAAAAAAAAGCCGGTCATACGGGACCGGCAGTACATTTCAAATAATTGTTTAATGTGAGCTGATTTTCTAGCGGTATAATTTTAATTTTTTCTTTAGTTCTAACCTCGCCTGGTGGATATGGGTTTTAACTGTTCCAAGAGGGATTTCAAGCTCATCAGCAATTTCATGGTATTTGTATCCTTCCACATAGCGCACAAATGGCATCCGGTGAGCCTCAGGTAGTCCGTTCAATGCGTTCTGGATATCCTGCATCGCAAATTTGTGTTCTGCACTGTTTTTTGATGCACTTCCGGTGAGGTGCGCACTGCTGATTTCTTCCTCTGTGGTAACGACTGCATTTTTCCTTGCATTTTTACGGTAATCGTTGATAAAGGTGTTCCGCATGATCACAAATAACCACCCTTTAAAATTGGAGCCTTCCTGAAAGCCTTCCTTGAACCTTAGGGCTTTGATCAGGGTATCCTGAACCAGGTCGTTTGCATCCTCAGTATCCCTTGTGAAATTTAGGGCATGGGCATGAAGTTGATCTGCATGGGCTGTAACCATATTACTGAATGTTGCTGTTTTCATAGACATTAGGATTTTAGGTTTCTATATAACCATACTTTTTCCAAAATGGTTTGTCTTTATTTCCATTTGATGAATCTTTTTGATTTCACCCTACAAATTGCTATGGCCGCAGTCGTGTTCGTTTTTCTTCTGAAATCCAATTGTTCCCCAAGGGATTTCCGGGAGCTTTTTTTATATCTGGTAGCGGGGAACAGGCGATATAAGCCAGACTGGTTTTTGTTTTTTTGTTGATAGACTTGCCGATAATGAAGTTAAGGCATGTTTTGACCGTTATCGGTCAACTTCTGAATACTGACGGTTAGATCGGATAGTCAATATCGGTAACAGGCCTGTATTTATGGTTCTTTTCATACATTCTATTGTTTGTTACACAGGAATATACCCTCGCAGCGATTTTGAACCGGATTGCATTGAGTACCGACATCTTGTGTTTTCCCTCTATATCCAGTTTACGGTGATAGTAAGCCTTGATATCCGGGACGAACCTTTTGGCCAGAACGGCAGAGCTGTGTAAAAGCGCTTTCATTTTTTTATTCGCAATCTTTGACACCCGGGTTTTCTTACTCACTGTGGTCCCCGACTTATAGGGAAAGGGCGCTACGCCGGCATAAGAGGCAAACTGTTTGATGGTCCTTATACTTCTAAATTCATTGGTGCAGATCAGGATCTGCATGGCAATCACCGGCCCCACGCAAGGCACCGACTGGATCAGCGTCATCAGCCGGTTGGTTTCCCCATCAGATTTCCACGTCGCCTCTATTGAATCCTCAACATCCTGTATGTCCAGTCTGAGTGCATCGATACTCCTGGAGCAGAGCCTGTTGCTCTGTTCGATCAGCCCTTTTTTGACAAAACCTGCGTTCTCTTTCAAAGGGACCCTCATGGCGATATGCAGGGACTGCAGCCGCTTTCTCAAAGTGGAAAGCATGGCCAGCTGTTCGATGATCGGCCGTTTTGGTACCCGTAACCTTAATACATCCCTGGATTTGTAGAGGTATAGGGCGATTCTTTCCGCATCTTTTTTATCAGTTTTGCCCCTTGTGGTGCCCAGGGAATTTTTAATATGGAGCGGCGGGTCAACGACGGTATCAATTTTAAGCGACTTGAGTTTGTTGATCAGGTGGTTGCCATAAATGCCGGTACTTTCCATCCCGGCAACAGCATTCCTGGTGGTAAATTTTAATGATGCTTTCAGCTGCGCCATATGGTCGCCGATCGGTTTTGGTTCATTGGGGATGGTGTTGTGGATCAGGATAGATCCACGGACCATGACGGCGATATCCAGGGTTTCTTTTGATATGTCAATCCCGATGAAATAGACATACTTTTTTGTTTTGTTTAATGCATCCATAATAGATGTTTTTATAACCCCATCTCAAACGGTCAGGCGTTTACTTGAATTTAGGTCTTACCTGAGCAATGACATGACTCACCTGACCGTCCTTTTAATTTCATTGATCGTTTTCTTGCCGGGCCTCTTACTTAAGCATTGGTCTTGCCTATAGTTGATCTTAAGTCTGCTCCCAATAATCATAAGATCAATCAGTTAAAAGTTTGATGGGGATTAATTCATATGAGGATTGTTTAATATTGAGTTTTCCGTTCGCTTTAAACAAATTTATACATCGTAGGTGATTTTATCAATAGTTTTCCTTCCGGTGCTGCGTTTTGATAAGCGGTCAGTAGGAAGCATAGCGGGAAGGCTAACGGTCTACTGAGGTGCTATTCGGGGTGTTTTAGCCGACCCCTGCGGGCCGGGCCATTTGCTGTATCTTTTGTTCCAAAAGGATGCCGCGTCTGTCCCTGGCGGAAGAAAAACACACTTGTAACAGTTTGTTTATGAGCGGTTCAGTTTGCTAATGGGGGGCATTAAAAGCCGTTTTGTACAACAAAAGTTGGCAAAAGGGGGGTATCCATTCAATTCGGGTACAAATTTAGGTTTGATGCCCGGCACGCAAAAAGAAATTCCGGCATAAACCCACCTGTGGCATTTTCGCACTTTGCCATTTATTCCGTTGCTTCTTTTGCTTTGGCGGCCATAAAACCACCTGGGGCACCATAATTAAATTAAATGTTATGGAAAACGTAAATTATCAGGTTGCAGAAATTGAACTTAGCTACCGTCCAAAATTCAAACCCGCAGAAAGGCCACAGATTGATTGCTCGGCCAAAGCTTACCAGGTGCTCATGGGCAGTTGGAGCCTGGATAAAATAGAACTGGTGGAAGAGTTCAAAATCATTCTGCTTAACAGGGGGAACAGGGTACTGGGGATTGTCAATATCTCTCAGGGCGGGATGTCCGGAACGGTAGCCGATCCAAAAATTATCTTCGCCATCGCTTTAAAAGCCTGTGCCAACGGGATTATTCTTTCCCATAACCATCCCTCAGGGGAATCCAGGCCGAGTGATGCCGATATCAAGCTGACCCAAAAGCTATCGGAAGCAGGTAAGCTGCTTGATATAAAGGTCTTCGATCACATCATTGTATGCACCGATAGATACTTCAGTTTTTTAGATGGGGAGATGTTATAAGATCCGAGCTCCTATGATCCTTTCATAGGAGCTTATTTTTTGTTCATTTCGCTTAAGAAAACTTGTTGTGCATTCGGGTTTTTCACTCTAATTCTGAACCACATAGTTCCTACGAGGGTTTCCCGACCCGGATTTCCATTTTTTTGATTGAAATAAAGCGCATAAAGTACCTGTAGGCATTTTGAGTAGCAAATTTCTGAACAATCCGTCTGCCGGAAAGACCAGGCCCTAAAGGGTTTGCTGAAAAAAAATCTTCCTCCTGCGGAGCGTATTTTTTGTTCGCAAAGTCTTGCCTCGCAGGCCGCATTGTATCAAGGTGAGGTGGCTTAACAAAAAGCCGGGAGGCTCCCGCCGACTGACTTTGAACAAAAAATAATTAAGCCATGAACCCATTAACAGGAAGAAGCCCGCCGATCCCGTATCTCCGCAAAGCGGAGCATGTCGGAAACATTGCCCCAATTGGGCAGATTATCAAACAGTTTTTTATCAATCATTTAAAATCAAAAATCATGAAAAATCAAAGTATCAGTACAGCAAACGGAAAAGCAGACTTTTTAGACATCAAAGGCGCTAAAAACCCTATCTATCAGCCAATGGCAGGAAAGGTAATAAATGCTGAAAATAAAACATCGAGGAAGGATGAACCTCAAAAACAGGAAACCCCATTGGCCCTAAAAACCGAAACCATCGGGGAAAATGCAGAGGCACCAAAATCGCTTGGTGCGGTTGTTCAGCCTGAAGAATTTAAAGCGGAAAAATCCGAAGCTCAAAAAGTGGAAAGCAAAACCGAAAAACCCACCATGAATTTGGAAGGTACCCTGAAACTTGTGGAAGAACTACACCGCCGGATGGTACAAAGAGGAAGACTGGTCTATACCATTGATAACCTTGACAGGTTCGAGGTCGAGCAGAAAGAAGAGGCAGAGGACACAACCTCCAATTATTACCAGGGCTGTGAACTGGAGATCACAGACGATAAACGCAATAAGTTTTCTACCAAAAACCCTGTAATTATCAAGGCCGTAGCCATGTTCGTACGTGATCTATGTATCAGCCGTTTAGCTGAAATTGAGGCAGAAATTACCATTCCTGCTTAAAGCCCATCTTTTATCCTGCCCCTTTGGGGCGGGATTAACCTAAATCTAATCCCCATGAAAACAGAAGAAATATTTTTTATAGTCCGCATACAGGTAAAGACCTCCCACGGAAATATCAACGAAACACTGCAGGAAATGGAAAAGTCCTCCCGGTTCTTCATTACCAATACCCCAAAAGTAAAAGTGATAAACTCTGAAATCCTAAGTACCCACACCCGTAACCTAAAAAATAGAAACCATGGCGCATAACTTATATTATAATCAGAAGAGCAAAGAACACAGTTTTTTTACCGTCAGGGAAAAAGCATGGCATGGACTGGGTAAGGTTGTTGAAGATTACCCCACCAGTGCCGGGGCCATCAAACATACAGGCTTGGACTATACCGTCGAAAAGAGGCCATTGTTCACCCTTGACAACACAAATTTTGATCTGCTGAATGCCCTCGCAGATGGAATTGAACCGCAGGTATCGGTGCCGAATTATTTTGCGACGCTCCGAACAGATACCGAAGAGATATTGGGTGTGGTCGGCAAGGATTACCAGATCGTACAGAATACCGATGCATTTTCATTTTTCGATAGCATCGTAGGCAATGATACGGATATACGCTATGAAACCGCGGGTGCATTAGGGAAAGGGGAGCGCATTTTTATTACCGCAAAACTTCCCGATTATATTAGAGTGGGGAAGGATGACCTGATCGAAAAATATGTTTTTCTGACGACCTCACATGATGGGTATGGAAGTATCACAGCAGGTTTTACGCCAATTAGGATAATTTGCCAGAATACCTTAAACGCCGCCATCCCGTCCGGACAGAACAGCATTAAAATACGACATACCGCAAGTGCTGTTGAAAGATTAAAGCAGGCGCACCAGTTGATGGGAATCTCCAATAGCCTCGCCAGTGAAATGGAACAACTTTTTAATCATTGGTCAAAGGTGCGTATTACCGATAAGGAGCTTAAAAAACTGATAAGAATTGCAATGGCACCCAGCAAAGAAGTGCTCAACAGTTTACAGGAAGAAAAATTCCATCACCTTTCCAGCCATTATCTAAATATTGCCGACAGCGTTTTTGATTATGCCCTTGCCGCACCTTCGCAACAGGAGATTACCGCAAAAGGAACTTTGTTCGGCGCTTACAATGCCGTTACAGGCTATTTTCAGAATGTGAGAAACTTTGGGAGTGAAGAGCATAAACTCAAAAGCATCATGTGGGGCACTGGTCTCCAGCGTGCACAGACAACATTTAACCTATGCGAAATGTTTTCCCATAGTGGTAGCCTTCAGCTAAATTGATGATGTGGCCGTAAGGCCATTTCATTTCTGAAATTCCCGGGGCGCGCTACGCGCACCAAGCTCCGCAGGGTCACTGAAACTCTTTCTCGATCTGAAGCGATTTCTACATGAAATGATAACGATTCCCTTAATCATGGTGCAAAAATGGTTCCTTGGTTTTATGGGGTTAGTAATTTTAAAAAGGTGAAACAAATCAAGTATACCCCGCATCAAAAGAAAAGTATTTAATTACGAGCACTGTTGGCAATCTGTCAAAGCTAAATAAGTTAATAATAAAAGACTATTTTAAAAAACATACCTGGTATGAAGGCTGGTTGAAGGCAAGCTCCCACAAAGACCGAAAAACTTCAGCAGAGATCATATCGCCTTTGACGGTATGATCAATATTAAAATTGCAACAAGATTATTTTTTGAATTCCTGATCCAAGACTCCGTAGGTAGCGCCTTCACTCTGGTTTTTATAAATATTGATGACCACCAATTGGGTTCCGTACAATACAAAAAGCCGATGTGAAAGCAACGATTTAACGCCACTTGGCCCATACCACCTGTAACCTGCCATGTTGCCAAATAAGGTATAATCATTAAAAGTAACAGCTTTCCTATTCTCATCAGATACACCGAATTTATCAGCGATAAAATGGTATGTAGTACGGATTGTTTCTTTTGATTTAAGGTTATACAAAATGCCGGTGTAACGGTTACCTTTTAGTAAATTGCCGTTAACTTTTTTTACAAGCAGGGCAGAAGTGTTTTTACCACGGGCAATAACCCGATCACCTCTAATCTGATAATTTTCTTCCCCGCCACCAAAGTCAAACCTGATGCTTCCCTTTGCAACGGTATACTTTCCCTGCCTTATTTTCCCTTCCACATCTAAATGTTCGAAAGTATTGTTTTCTCCAAAGCTGTATATAAAAGGGGTTTTAAAGTTTGTATTCGCCGGGTTGGCATAAGCAACAATACAATAATCCTTTAGGTTGGTTTCCTGACTGTTTGCTTTGAAGGAAGCAATCAAGATCAATAAGAACAAAGCGCCAGATTTTAAATCAATGATTAATTTTTTCATAGAGTAATAAGCTAATAAGGAATAGTTAAAAAGTATACTTTACACCGATACCGCCGTTCTCAGCAGAAAAACCGCTGCCGGGACTAATAATATAGGCGGGTTGCCAATCGGCACTCAGGGCTAACGGAAGCTTCGCGAATTTGTATTCTAAACCTAAAACACCCACTACGCCATAGCTCGCTACCCCATCTATATCGCTATCATCCCAACTGAAATAATTTACATGGCCACCACCACCCACGTACCAACGTAGGCCACTAACCCCCTTTATTGGCAAATGGTATTCGTACAATGCGCTAAAGGCAATATTACTGCCCAGGCCACCCGCACCATTATATCTCAAAATACCTTCCAGTGCTGAATTTTCGCTGATAAAAAATTTACCGGTAAGCGAAATGCCATAGATAAATTTTAGACCGATCGCAGCTTTGTAACTGGTATTGGCATCATTTACTCTAGCCTGCTTAACCAGTTGCACGGACGGTTTAACAACAGCTTTTTCTTCTGGCTCTACTGTTTCTTTCGTCGGTGCTACGGTTTTTGTAGATGCAGTCTTAGTTGCTGTGGTCTTAGTGGTGGCAGTTTTCTTTTTTACCGGTTTTTTGGTTTGGGCCTTTGCCATGAAACCAATGCTTAAAAAGCACAGGGTGATCATAATTAATTTTTTCATGATGGATTGGTTTTTAGTCTGATTGAATATTTACGGTTAAAATCTTTTGCCTACTGAAATACCTATTCTCGGGTATAGATTAAGGCTTTTGTGCCTGAGGTTTTCGTTAACGTTGAGCTGCTTGCCCAGGCCGGCATAGCCTTCAGCCAGATAGCCTTTTTTATTAAATACTTTTATGCCGATAGCTGCTCCCAAACCAAAATATGGCTTAAATTTTTCCTGCGTTTTTGCATCATCTGCAAGGTCCTTTTTAGCGGAGATTATTGAGGCATGCCCTTCAAGGAAAAATCCACCGGCATGTTTATGCCCAAAATAATACCTGTAATACGGAAAAAGCACATAACGGTAATGGTCCTGGTAATGACTTCTGTTTTTTAAACCCATTCCTAATGAAAGGCCAAGGCCCGTTTTATCATTTAAAATGCGTTCATAACTCATATCAGGTAAACCGGTAAGCAGACCAAGCAAATTCACTTTAACTTCATTTTCAGTTTCCTGGGCAGTTGCCGGTACAAAACTGGCCGCAAACAGCAAACCGGATAACAGGAGCTTTTTCATAGGTTCTGTAGGTTTATTGGCAGGTCCGCTTTGCGGTATTTTTGATCGAGTTTGCATCATCTACTGCTATAGCCTTACCAGAGCCCGCTAGCCCGCTATATAGGCCATTATTGGTCATGCTTAACTGATTATTGGCTCCAGGATTATTGTTAAAACCCCACCACCAGGCTATGTAACCAAATTCATTTTCTTTGCACAATTTCATCAGTAACCGGTAATTGATGTTATAAGCAAGTCCGTTCTGGATATCGGCAATAGCCAGTTCACCAATTACGATAGGTAAGTTTTCTTGTTTCATGGCGGCGAAATCTGCCGTAATTTTAGCATCCGAATAATTACCGAACGGCCCATTGGTGGGCCAGTAAGCATGCACGCTGAACAATAAATTATGTAAAGGGTCGGCATCCATTAACGCCTGCCCTTTATACAGGAAAAATACATGGTCTTTACCCCAATTGGGAGCATCAATCATTATTGGACAAGTGTAGCCCGCATCTCTTAATACTTTAAGTGCATTAGTGTTTGCATCTGCATAGCTTGCATCGGAAGCTGCACCATTATCTGGCTCGTTGGCGATATTGATAATAATTGATTTCTGATATTTTTGAAGCATAGACTTTATTCCGGCACCCGTCCACCATTGTGTAGCTTTAGGCAGGTCTGCAGCTACGTTCGCACTTCCTGTAAAATCATGCAATTCTAAAACGGGGATCATCCCTTTGGCCAGACAAGAAGTGATTACAGGCTCTATTTTAGCTTCAGTTAAGGGGGTGAGCGCACCACCATTGCTCCAATCTTTGTAATGTCGCTCAAGCACGATCCTAACCGTATTGGCACCGGTTTTTTCAATTTCTTCAAGCTCTTTTAAACCGAAATTTACCGCATAAACGCTGCCTATGTTTACCCCACGCAATACCACTTTATTGCCGCATTTATCGGCCAGGTATTTACCATCCTGAACATGCAGTCCTGTTGTAATATCGCCATCTGGATCAGTATTTGTCTTTTTACAACTTACCAATGCCAATGAAACGAGCATCAGTATGAATAGAAATTTAGAATTTTTCATGATGTAAGGGTTTTAGTGATGTTTTGATGTTTCTCCAAAAGAACAGCTATTAAACAGGAGATTTTCTGACAATGAGCAAGATGACAGTTTTAATGAGTGGGAAAGGGTATGGATTAGCGAAGCTGTTTTTAGGTTTATTATTTTTCTGCTTTTTTAGCTTTTCGATAGGTTTACCTGAGTATGGTTCGTTAGAGAACACAGAAATACCGTGCAAATTAGGTTTGCCCGGCGTTTACCTCTACAGCGATTAAGGTGATTTACTTTTAATTCCAATTGCTTTTTTACCTGTATATGGTGGAATAGGTTGTGGATTGAGTATAATTTTATCTATTATCTGTATTTTCTCTGGAGCTGGTTTTTGGTCAGGCACCTGTTGAATGGTCAAGTTACTTCTTTTGATTTCCGCGTTCCAGGAGTTAGAGCGCTCCCCGTTGTATTGCTGATAAATAAATAGGCTATAGAAAGTTTTACCAGGAACCATTTTTTTGCCTGGTATACGATATGGCGGCGCCTCGATACTCATATTCGGCATTCTCCAACTGCCACCAGTTCTGATATTAACAGACATTTTCCTTGAAGCGCTGTACTTCGTTGCATCTCCTTCCATGTAGTAAGACATATATAATTCTGCCATAACATGGGCATTGGGGTTCCAAACGCTACCGGGAATTTGAGAAAATGGTACACCTGTAATATCGAACGGAAAACTTACGTTCATCCTTGTGCCTGTCTGTGTGCCGGCAACTTCTGGTGTACTTGGTTTTTGGGCCATTCCTGAATGGCTAAGAACGATCAATAAAATTGTGGTTAAAACTTTTAAATTTTTCATGGTATAGTTTTTATAAAAATGGATTCATAAACATTTTACTCCCTCATAAAAGTGCCCCAGAAGGTATTTGGACTTTTATAACGGCCTCCTTCCAGTTTATCATTCATCAGTATAAAAACGGTTAGGTTATTGCCCTCCGTTTTTTTTACCGCAAGGTTATTGATCAGTGTATAATCTACTATCGATTGCTGGTTATTGGTAGTTTCTATGTACTCTGCACCGGTAAATTTTAATTGGGTTAAAGAACCTGAATTGTTCCATGTGCCTTTAAAGTTTTTACCTGCCAACTGATTGGTTGATGGTATTTTTACCAGATCGTAGGTATTTAGAATTACCGGGCCTTTGTATGATTTGATCCCTCCATTTTCTACAACGAAAGCACAAATCACTTCATCGTTAAAATTTAAGTTTAGAACGCCGTCTGTGAAGCTGTATTTCCCAGAGGTAGCACTATAATGTGTTAAAACCGCTTTGTCACTTTCTATGGTAATGATGTAAGGATATCCATTAGACAGCTTCCCTACAATACTATATTTGGTAATGTTAAAGCCCTCTGGCTTAAGTTCTTTCTTTTTACAGCTCACCAATACCATTAACAACAGTATGGGTAGCATTTTTAATATTCTTTTCATGATAATCAGTTAAAATTATTGCCTGGTAAATGTGCCGGTCATCCTGCTATTGCTATTGTAATACTTTCTATAACCCTCAAGTTTTCCATCCGATAATACCCAAAGGCTCGTTACTCTATCCGTAGCATTGTATTTAAAAGCTGCTATATTTTTAAATAACGCATATGTTTTATTGGGTACGGGTAAATTAATGGAGGCCTCGCTGTAATGGGTGTCCGTAAATTTTACGCTGGCAATGGTAGTCAACAAACTTCCTTCAGATTTCCACCCACCAGAATAGGTATTTTCTTTTAAGGGATTCTCGGCAGGTATCTTAATCAACTTAAATGATCTCCCTGCTACACTTGCCGTAGCCAGGGCAATGGTTTTATTTTCGATCTTCAATTCATTTTGAAGTTGTGCGCCATAAAATAATTTCAGGATACCATTATCATAACTATAAGTAAAGCCATTGTCGGGAATATCACCACCTTCATTAAAAATAATACACTTGCCCTGTGCTTCGAAACTCCTCAACTGGATATTTCTTACCCAGCCGCCAGGGTTTGTCTCTCTTGTCACCAGAACATATTGTTTCACATCAAAAGGTTCTTCAATTGGTTCAGTTGGCTCTGGTGTAACGGCACTATTTTTTTTACATGCCATAAAGCTTAAAAGCAATAAGAGCATGGATATTATTTTTAGGGTTTTCATGGTAGTCAGTTTTACATTTAATAATTGGTTTGCTAAACAAACATATGCCCTGGCTTCACAATATTTTATGGTAATGATTGAGGCAGGTATCTTAATGAGCAAAAGGCAATTTGAGATGAGCAAACAGATGAGTCTTAGCTTATGGCACTTTAGTAAATATACCGTAGGTGAAAATTTCTGAACCGGCACCTATGAGATTTTTCTTATGGCAGGTAACTTCTAATTTCCCGTCAATCAGTACGGCATCATATTCTGCGTAATTGTTGGCCGAGGCATCTGGCGTATTACTTCTAGCCGCAATATTTGCAATCAAAGTATACTTTCCAGAAAACGGATAAATCGCACCGGTTTTTTCATCATAAGTATCCGGGCGAAAAGTGAATGCGGAAAATGTTTTGGCTATATTGGACCAGTTACCCTGATACGAATTACCGTTCAGTTGATTGCTTGCCGGCTTTTTTTGCAAGCTATAAGTGGTAAATGGATAGCGTTTCATCACATCTTGATAGGCAGTAATGGTATTGTTCTCTACCGTAAAAACCATCAATCCATCTATTTTAATTTTGCCGTCTTTAAAAATAAACGGCATGGCGCTTTCTCTTAACAACGCTGCTTTTCCGTACCCATCGAAGTTGATGATATAAGGAATCTGTACGGTTTTACCATTGGAAAGCTGTGCGGGCTTTCGGCCTACGATGTAATATTCGCTTAAGTTAATTTCTACTTCATCTCCGTTTTCAACTTCAATCTGATCCTTCTTACAGGAAGGCATGATGGCTATAAAGCATATCAGCAAATATTTTAGGGCATTTTTAAAGTTTTTCATGATATGGTTGGAAATTTTTAGATGCTCTGTTTGTAGCAGGCATATTTATTGTACTGTCCAGTTGGGATTTGATGAAATAGCTGATGAAATGTAAAATGCTAATTGGCTTTCCATAATATCTTTAGGGTGTTTTTTTTGAGAAAATCAATGCTCGTATAGCCGTTTTCGCCTTTTATGCCCGCTATACCACCAACCCTAAACGTTACCTCAGGTCTGCCGTGATCGTTATAATAAACTATAGATATCGAACAGTCTTTACAATTGGCCAGTTTGGGATCTAGCTGATGCTCGAAACCATACAGTATTTTCTCTTTGATGCGGACCTGCGATATCCGGCTTACATTCGCTTGCTTTAATGAATCTATGTTGCTAATGGCTTTGACTATACAATCCGGTATGGTGTTTTTTTTACTCCCGAACCTGATATTAGGATAGCCGGCTTTGCCAAATTCTGCCGCAGTGTACCCATCTTCCACAAAAGCGCTAGCTCCCCTGCCCATTATGAAGTAAGCAACTACATTACAATTGGGATCATAAAAAATAGACCCATTGTTACAATCAATACACTGGGCTAAACTTTTAACAGAGAATTGATAAACCCTTCTGTTCCGTTTAAGTTCTATTGCCCGTTCAAACCTGGTGGTGGTAAGGCTCGTTTTTTTGTTCAGCTTTTCAATACAAACAGGTATATCCTGCGCAATGCTTTCGCAGTACATTAAGGATAAAAACAGACTAAAAATGAGATGATATTTCATAAGGTTATTTTTTTAGATACCCGGGGAACAATTTTCTGATTTGTTAACCAAAGTATGTACTTGAGCCATAGTATTTTTGGCTGATGATTGAAACAGGCAATATAATGAGTGAGTTGATCTTTGGCATTAGGGAAGAAGAAGAGTTATTATAGCAAATAAAATAAGCAGGATTAATTATTTTGAGCACTGAATGAGGTCACCTGAACAGCAATTCAGTTTTGGGATGATTAGATGGTTAAATTCCGCTATTGAGCGAAATGCTAATTTAAACGCGTAAAAGCACCATTCGAATTAGTTTAGCTTAATCCTTCTTAATGCAATAATGTGCAACTTTGAAGTGATGATAAAATAACCTGATGAATTCTTCTACTTAAGAGATATTATATTTATTACGGTATTTTATCTAATTGAATTCATTGTTTATGGTGAAAATTGCGCTACCAGAAACATAAATTATCAATTTGAAAAACTATGAAATCGATAGCTACCTTTTTTTTCTTCACAGCCTTAACCATCACTTGTTCAATTCCCGTCTTTGCCCAAAAACAGGGAATGAAGGCTATCGATTCCATGAAAAGCCTGTTGAAAGCACTTCCCAAGGTCGATTCAAATCAGGTGCGGATGATTTATCGGATATCCGAAGCCTATCTGAAGATCGATCCGGATTCTGCACTGCACTATGGTCAATTATGCCTCGAAAGAGCTGAAAAATCGAAATGGCAAAAAGGGATAGCGGGCGCATATGCCAACCTGGGAACGATAAGCAGTAATCATGGTGATTATGCTAAGGCCATGCAATATTACAACCAATCATTAGCGATTCAAAAACGCATTAAAAACCGCAAAGGAGAGATTGCAAGTTTAATTAATATAGGGGTTGTTTACCGCAGGCAGGATAAAAATGCAAAAGCCCTTGAATATGCATTCGGCGCTTTAAAAATCGCATCCGAAATTAAAGATGAAGGTTATGCAGCCTTAATCTATCAAAATATAGCGGATCTGTATCATGTGAACAAAGATTACAAAAAATCGCTTAATTATGGTCTGAAAGCGCATCAACAATATGAAAAACTGGGTGATTTGCAAGGTATAGCTTCTTCCGCCAACCAGGTAGGCACGGTTTATTATTCGTTGAATGATTTTAAAAATGCCGGCCAATATTTTAAAAAAAGTTTAAAAACCTATGAAGAACTTGGCGACAAAATGGGGCAAGCTGGGCTATTTGGCCATATCGCATTACTGCATGAAGACAATAAGGATGAGAAACTGGAATTCCTATTTAAGGCACAACAGTTATATGATGAATTATATCCACTGTTTTCACCTTCCATCACTAACCTGGGGAACATAGGGGGCACCTACGCGGAAATTTTTATCTCCCGGCTAAAAGACAAATATCCAACACGGAATTTTATCCCCAACAACTATAAAGCAATCTCGCAAAAAGCAGAATTTTATTTAACAAAGGCTGTTAACGCAAGCAAGGAGGTTGGCGATCTATATAACCTGAGCTACTATTCTGATAACCTGGCACAGCTACAGGAGGAGAATGGCCAATACAAAGAGGCGCTTAAAAATTACAAAATAGCGAAGCAGATTACCGATTCGATCTATTCTCAGGAAAATAAAAACCAGATCGCTACGCTTGAAGCCCAATATGCGTTTCAGAAAAAAGAAGACGGCTATAAACAGCAACAAACGTTGGCCAAGGTTAAAAACCAACAGACTTACCTTTATACCGGCTTAGCTATTTTGCTGATCACCTCCGTACTGATTTATTTTTTAAATAGATCGCGTATCCATCAGCTGCGGCTAAAAAACCGGTTACAGCAGCAAAAGTCGGAACAAAGGTCGAAAGAATTATTGCACCAATACCAATTATCAGAAAGTGAGTTAAAGGCGATCCGATCGCAAATGAACCCCCACTTTATCTTCAATGTGCTCAATTCTATCGAGGCCTATGTAATGGACAACGAGAAAAGGAAAGCCTCCCGCCTTATTCAGAAATTTGCCTCCTTAACCAGGTTGATCCTTGAAAACTCTACAAAAAGTTTAGTAACCGCTGATAAAGAATGGAAAGCCTTAATGTTATATACGGAATTGGAGGCCATACGTTACGATGGAATGTTTACTTATACTTTTACCGTAGGGGAGAATATCCAGCTAAAAACCTTATGCCTTCCCCCCATGCTGATCCAACCGTTAATTGAAAATGCCATTTTACATGGACTGATCACAGAATCAAAGGCCGGAGCACATCTTTCTGTTATCATTCACATGAAGGGAAATAGCATCTGCATTACCGTAGCAGATAATGGTGTGGGCATAACAAACAAAAGCGCTCCAGCAATAAAAAATCCGGTGAAAGAACAATCCCTAGGTCTGGCTTCGATCAAAGAAAGGATTGATATGATCAACAAACAGCAATCGGGGATTCAGGCTAGTTTTAGAATAAGCGCTGGTGAAAATCAGAAAGGGACCGTTGCCATTATATGTCTGCCCATTTTTGAAAGAGAACCTGAGCTTATAAATAAAATGGAGTAGAAATGAAAAAAAAATAATTGGTCAGATCATTATCCGAGCAGATCAGTCATCCAGAAATTTGTTTTATTTTAACTATTTCCGAAAAAACCACAGTCATTTGAGAAAGGGGGGTGTTTAATTTTGATTTTACAGTTTGCCTGGAAAACTATCTATGTGAATGTAAATGTTTATACAACTAAATTTTTCACATCTTATTTCTGTTTGATGATTGACCATATAAATATCTAAAAAAATTAAGAACAGTTTTTGTAAATAGAATTGATTTCTTGAAGCTTGTCATTATAAATAATAGGGATTTACTTGACTAACAACAAATATAATACCAATATAAATAAATATTAAAATTGATCACGATAGTAATAGATTTTTGCAGAGGACACTGAAGATGATCCTTGTTATCGAAGATGAGTCTCCGATTTTTGAGCGACTTGATGCGTACCTGGGAGAATCGGGAAATTTAATTAATTTCCAAACGGCAGTTCAATTGTAAATGTTGTACCCTTACCTTCACCGCTCTCCACCCTGATCACTCCGCCGTGCATTTCAACGATTTCCCGGCACAGATAATTTCCGGTCCCAAAGCCCGCAATAGATCCAATATGGGGGTGCTGTACCCTGTGTGTAGCATTCAAAAATCTTTTGGCGGTCTTCTTTTGCGGTTTTTATGCCTTATCGGACCAAAACTGTTCTTTGTCTGGTCCCGAACGCTGAACGTGATTTTTTGGATCTGTTACTGAAGCGATTTTCCTAGGTAGGGTTTTTCCCTTGAGTTCGGATATCTGCACAGAATAATCTGCTTAAATAAGGAAATCAAACAGCTGGCCACATTCAATGATTCCCAACCCAAAAATTGAAGGATCGCATTCATTTCAATCCCAATTGCTTAACTGATATTGACAATTCAGCCGTTAAATTCTGTTTCGATCGGAAGTGATCGCAGTAATGGTCAGCTCTTTTTATTGTCGTCTGATACTACAGACTGTAGAAACAAAGGATCGGTAATATTGATTCTTTTGCCGTTTGCGCTAAGCTTTCCTGCTTTGGTGAATTCTGTAAAAACCTTGAAAAGGGTTTCATAGGTCGTACCTGAATAGGACGCTATGTCCTGACGGGAAATATCAAGATCTATTGATCCATTGGCATCCCGTCCAAATTGTGACTGTAGGGAAAGCAGCGCAGTGGCGATCCTTGCCTTGACCGACATATGTGCAAGATTGCGCATCCGTTCGTGGGACTCCTGTAGCTCAGAGGCAAAAAAATCCATCATCTGATAAGTTAGATCTGTATTTACCTTTAAGCTTGATCTGAAAAACTCAAGATCGATAAAGCAGACGCTTGCCTGTTCAAGTGCTGTGGCCGAAACAGGGTAGGTAGGGTTTTTTCCCAATCCGAGGTGCCCTATCACATCGCCCGGTTTTGCAAACCTTATAATAAGTTCCTTTTCATTGTCCCACTTTTTATGGACTTTGATTGTTCCCGAAAAAACGAAAAAAATGCCACTTACAGCCTCTGTTTCCATAAATAACTGGTCGCCTTTTTTTAACTGGAAATTCTTTTTCCTTTGGGAAACGGCGGGAAGCCAATCCGGTATCACACGACTACATAGAAAACAGCTTTTTACATCGCACAGGTTATTACATTCTTTCATTAAACAGATATTTCACACGCAAAAATACAACTTATATTTATTTGTAAGGATTAGATCATTAATATTGTTTAAAACATATTATAATTAATAAATTTAAGTTATTTAAGCTATTTTATATTGTTTAAAATATATTTTAATTTGTATTTGAGTTTTTTTATTATACTTTTGTTGCATTCTAAGAGGAAAATGAACAGTCGAAAAAATATAATACCGATATCGCCATCTCTTGGCGTTTTCGGTAGGTTTAAAATGGGCAGGAACAAAGAGAAAAGTTCTAAGGAGCGTCTTTTGTTTATTTCTATGTTGTCTGTAGGGGTTGCTGCAGGGATTTCCCTAATAGCAAAGCTTCTGGTGTCCCTGATCAACCTGGTTACAAACATATCTTTCTATCAGCGGTTTGGATTTGATTTCCAAAGCCCGGCGGACAATCATCTGGGGCTATGGGTGATTGTTGTGCCTGTACTGGGCGGCGTTATAGTTGGGCTGATGGCTCTTTATGGTTCCAAAGCGATCAGGGGACATGGGATCCCTGAGGCAATGGAGCAGGTTTTGACCAATCAGAGCCGGATAAAGCCTGCGATAGCGATATTAAAACCTGTTTCTTCTGCCATTGCGATAGGTACAGGTGGCCCTTTTGGCGCTGAAGGCCCAATTATTGCAACGGGGGGTGCCTTGGGCTCAACGCTGGGACAGCTATTTACGGTGAGTCCGAATGAGCGTAAAATTATCCTTGCGGCGGGGGCTACGGCTGGGATGGCCGCTATATTCGGGACTCCCTTGGCAGCGGTATTTCTCGCAATAGAACTGTTGTTGTTCGAGTTTTCAGCCAGATCTATTATTCCCGTAGCCCTCGCCTGCATCACCGGCGCAGCCGGACACCATCTTCTTTTTGAAGCAGGGCCGGTATTTCCCATGCCGGCACTTTTGCCGCCCTCGAATGCTGCATTGGGTTTATATAGTTTTATTGGGATCCTTGTCGGTTTTGCATCACTCGGGCTGACCAAGATCGTATACTTTATAGAGGATGCTTTTGAAAAAATCCCGCTCCACTGGATGTGGTGGCCAGCTATCGGGGGACTCGCAGTTGGTATCGTTGGTTACTTTGCACCGCGTACACTGGGAGTAGGATATGATAATATCATCTCGCTTTTAAGTGGACAGCTTTCCATTTCGGTTATCCTTTCACTGTGCCTGTTTAAATTTATTTCCTGGGCAATTGCCCTTGGCAGTGGGACTTCGGGCGGAACGCTTGCGCCTTTGATGACCATTGGTGGGGCAAGCGGGGCTGCTTTGGGCTATCTGCTGCATAACTTCTTTCCCGCTCTTGATCTCAGTATACCCATGTCGGCACTGGTTGGTATGTCGGCGATGTTTGCAGGTGCCTCCAGGGCATATCTGACGAGCATTCTTTTTGCGCTGGAGTCTACCCATCAGATCAACGGGCTTCTTCCGCTTTTGGGAGCCTGTTCTGGGGCCTATCTTATTTCGGTTTTTTTTATGAAAAACACCATTATGACCGAAAAGATTGCGCGCAGGGGTGTGCATACACCCGATAGTTATGAACCTGATCTATTGCTTAAACTCCGTGTTTGGGAAGTTATGGACAGAAATCCTGTGTTTATAAGTCCGTATAATACCATTGCGGAGGTGAGAAGGTATTTTGGGGAAAATCCTCCTGTGGAAAATCAGTATGCCGTGAAGGAGCCGACCGGGGACTGCCTGGGTGCGGTCTCCATACTGGATCTTTTTCAGCCTTTGGCAGATACCGAAAAAGAGATACTGTCAATAACAAAACCTGTGAATGCGCGGGTCAAAGATAACGACACGTTGAAAAACACGTTGGCAGTTATGTCGCTAAATCAGGTTGAATCTCTGATGGTGTTCAGTAGCAGGGATGAAGGGGCTTTTGAAGGTCTGTTAAGTTATAGGGATGTTGTCAGGGCATATCATATTAATCACGAAAGTGAGAGCAGGACCGGGAGAAACCTCTCACTGGACAGGCAGGCAAAGAAAATTATTGTCAGGGGCAAAAGGATGATGGCCGATAGGAGGCCTTAATACGTTTTTGGTTTTTTAAAATTTAATATCATGAAAAAAGCAAGTTATTGTATGATGACCGCTGGCCTAATTGTGCTGGTTGTCGCTTTGTTTACCACAGGCCATCTCAATTCAGTGAACGCAGTCGACTCACATCCATGGACGATCAATATCAACGGGATCCATTCCTTTGCGTGGCCGGAATTCTGTGGTGGCTTATTGATCGCACTTGGTGGGATTTTCAATATCGCTACCTGGCATCAAAAAAAATACCGCGTGGGATAATTTTTTCCTGTCATTTTTATGATGTGGGAAAGGGTTGTGAAAAAGAATGGGCCTGCTATTGGCTTCCCTGAAATCATATTCCGCCCCGTCATAGTTAAATAGTATCAGCTTATTTTAATGGAAGAGAACGATATCGATGAAGTGATAGAGGGCTTAAAGGCAAAAGGATATACGCTTACCTTTAACCCTGAAGATTCAGATGCTGCTTCATGGGGAATATCAGATCCCTGGCCTTCAGGTTTAGCATTTGATATTGATGAGGTGATCCCGTGCAGGGGGGCAGATGGCATACCTCTTCGGGTATTTGCAGTAACCACCAAGCCTTTCGCTTTAAAGGGGATCTGGATAATGTCGGATGAGGATCAGAAATACTGGACACTTGAGGAAATTGGCAAAGGATTTGGGAGAGTATTCAAATCGCTTTATCTCTTTATGTTTAAAAAAAAATCTAAGTAATTCTTTTGCTGAGAAGTTCTGGGCATATAGATTATCTCTTCTCCGCTTTTTTCGGTAAAATGGAATCCCCATTGGAAATTCTGCGAACTACATCAGGATTTTGATGGTTTTTTAAATTTATCCAGCAACAGCTCTGGTACTCCATCAGGGGATCCGTTATACGCCTTCAATTAATTACCAACGCAGCATTTCAAAAATTACGTATCAACACTTTTATTCATTGCCAGCGAACTGCTTTTGATCCAGATTTCTCAATGAAGAGATTTAATTATAACTTATGTTGGTGGATATTCCGCCTTGTTCTTATGCCTCCCGCTGGATATACTGCCACCTATCCCTCTGTATAACGTTAATTGAAAGGTTTTAAATACATGTAGTTTTGCATCTGATTTTAAAAGACGGTCAAATTGTTGATTGTTGGCTTAAATATGCCTGAATACGGTAAGAGGTTCCGTTGGTATCAAACTTTGATTGATAATCCTAACCACATGCCATCGTAATTTTCCCGATACGTCAGCCCGTCCAAAAATACGCAGTTGAATCGGTAAGCCGTTAAAAATTGTAGAAACCTCAATAAAGTCGTTTTGTATATCCAGGTGTGATAGTGCAGCTTTAAATCGTTTTAGTATCAGCTTATATAAAAGTTGTGTGTCTTCAGGTACAAAGAGAGTTCGCATACACAAATAAACATAAAATGTAGCCCTAATAATACGGGTTAGGGGTAATTTGACTTTTGTCTAACAAAAACTAATTTATTAGGTATGATGTCTGTAATTTATGATTTAGGTCTGTTGTAAATTAATTTTCTGTAATTGCCTTCTCCTTCAAAGTTGATCTGCGGTTTTGGAATTGAATTTGGTTTATATGGTGCAGCCCGGTAACCTTTGGGTGTTTTTTTTCCGGATTTCCCAGGTGATACTTTAAAAAGTGCTTTTTTATATTTTTCTGCTTTTATCTTTCTGTCCTCTTCAATTACCTCTTTTGGGATTAAGATAGCAAGGTCTGAAAGTGAATTCATTCTTATTGGTTTTCCCTTCTTCCAGTCTGGTTGATAATCTTTCATTAATTTAATTTTTATTACTAAGATAATGATTTTCCTTTTCGGCCGATGGCCTGATAAAATATTGACAGGTAATAGCGGCTTAGTGCATTAATGTTTCTCCTTTGGAACCGATGATCTTTTTCTTTTCTAAATATTTCATCAAACACCTCATTTCGTAAAGCTATCTATGGGGATAAACATTAACAAAGATGAAAGGCGTGGCCATCTATAGTCGTTTTTTGTATTGTCCAATTTAGCAATTATACCGTACGTGTCAGTTACCCAATATTATAATTTAAGATTAAGTATGCAAGGTTTGAAAGAGCCTAACAGTATATAGTATTAATGAATGGTTTCATTTATCGATACCGCAGGCAATGTTTAATTTGATCATCAAGGTGGAATAATTGTCTTCAAAATGCTCTTGTTCTAAAATTTCATTCACTGACCAGATCTGCAGCAAATGGTTTTTTACTGCATCGTTGTTTGGCAAAACGGCAGATTAACTTACCACATAAAAATTCCGGGCGCAAACCCGCAAGATATAAAACACCTGTATTTATGCGCACAATTTTTTATTCTTCAGTAATATAAGGCCAAACATTCCTGTGGCAGAAAACAGGACCCAAATGTGATCATCAATAGGTATGGCAGTACAATTTCCAGTACCACTTTCATTGTAGGCTGTTCCTGCAGGCGTGCTCGTTAAAGGTTGTGCATATAGATAATGACGACCTCATAACAGTAAAAATATCAGTATGTATCTCATATTATAAATGAGAACGGTTGAATATTTGTATGTTATTTAAAGCCTTATCTTTTAAAACGATTTTTTTAACCTGCCGTATACCTTCATGCTTTGAATAGCATCCACGGGCGGTAATTATATTGGTGTTAACACCTCCGATTGTTACTCCCCGGATTGTAGATTCACCAAGGAGCGAGTATTTTTAAAAAGAACCGGACGCTTTAAGTGAATGGGTTCTAATAAACTGCCTCGACAGAACGGCTATGATATCACAATCTTGTAACAAGCTTTCCCTTCATTATCGTATATCAGTCATATGCCGAAAATGGGCTGTAATTCATATGGTCAGACTTGCCGAAATTAACGGCTTTTGGCCAGAAGCGACCAATTGATTATGGTAAAAAGTGCTTCCGGATTTCCGGCGGTCAGTCTATGTTTCAATTTTGCGCTGTTGACAACTGATTAGGGGAAAATGTTCTTTATCAACTTAGCGGTAGGATAACGATTAGTTCTCCCACTGTAAAACCAGCAGATGGAGCCGGGGGGCGGGCGTGCCGTTTATAAATCTATAATAACCACAGTCCGTCCCAAAACCGGACTGTGGAATTATAACCTAAGGTGGGCTTCGCTGTTTAAAGTCCGGTAACTTTGATATTGTCCACCGTCATTAGCGCGTTATATGCTCTCAATCCGATGCTGCCTTCGCTATAATCACCATCCTGGGCGATTAATACCGGCTCTTTGTTCCCATCTATCAGAACCTCAAATGTATTACCTACCGCTTTGATCTCCAGTTTATAGTTTTTCTTCAGCTCCAAAGGGTATCTGGCAGCTGCGATTACCGTCCATACCTTTCCGTTTGCCTTTCCAAACTCTATGGTCTCTGTGGACGGGTTCAGCCCCAGGTAGTATCCCTTGTAAGCATTGGCGCCAATTGCCGGATCCTTGATCCGGAACAACAGCCCACCGTTCCCCGGCGTGTTCACAGCAATATCGGCTGAAAACATAAGGTCAGCAAATTTGGTTCCTGTTGCGATAATTTTGGTTCCCTCACCGGAACGGCCATCTTCATTCGAAGAACTGTGCACTGCCCCGTTCCTGTAAAACCAACCGCCCCCATAAATGACCAGACCTTTTGCATTATTGGCCCCGAAAGTTTCCTGATAGTTTTTGTCTATAAATTTTGGATTTCCGATCACCGGGAGGATGCTTAGGCGCAGGCTCTCTGAACCGTATGGGACTAAGGTTACCTCTTCGGCCGGCTGATCTGAAAACGCCGGGCTGAACGGCACATCAAAAGCGGCAGTATTATTATAGTCCAGCCCCCATGTAGAAATCTTCTTTGCTTTCACTTTCAGCTCCACCGGGGTGAGCTGCTGTACAAATGGATTGACGGGCATCGGACGTTTGATAACAGAAATCTGCTTATCCAGGGGAGTTCCGTCCAGCAGCAATCCATAATTCCACGCCGAAGCAGCAGAAATCTCTGTCTCGAAAAATCCTTTAACAGGAAATTCCTTAACTCTTTTTTCGGACTGATCAATTTTTAATGCATATACCAAAGGGCCCCGCTGGATGCTTACCGCATTGTTGACCTGCTTTTCGGTTGAGAGATGCATCGGGAAGTCGAGCACAACTTTATCCCCGTTTGACCATTTCCTGTTTAAAGTAAGCAGTTTTCCAGCGCTTACCCCTGTGATAAGCTTATTGTTGATCCTCACCTGTGGGTTTATGCACCAGGAAGGGATCCGCAGGGTCAGTGGAAAGGAAGTAGGACTGTCAACAAAAACCGTTAAGCGGATCTGCTCCTCAAACGGGTAGCCGGTATCTTCGTCGATCTTTATTTTTTTATTATCTCCGACCACCGTACTGACTTCCATCGGGCCATACGCAATTACAGCCAATCCCCCCTCAGGGGTAGCGGACCAACTGTTTTTGACAAAATAGGGCCAGCCCATATGCATATTATATCTGCAGCACGGAAAGCCGGAGTATGGCCCGGGAATGATGCCGTTATGATAATCCTGGTTGAAGCCATGAGGCCCCGGTAGGCTTTGGACCTGATTGGGCAGGGTATAGTAGGTGTGGGATTTAAGGTCCTTGCTGAACTGGGCAGGCAGGGCATTAAAGGCGATTTTTTCCAGCTGGTCCCCGATCTCTGCATCATGGATTATCCGTGAAGCAGTTTCCAGGCTCTGCATCCATTCCACTACCGTGCAGGTTTCTACGCCCTGCACTGAGCTTTTGCCCGATATCCGTTCCGTGCCCGCAGCAATCCCTGTTGGCTGGCCATGATCCTGCAACAGGTGTTTTATTCCATTCTGCATCGCTCTGGTGTATTGCATTGAGGAATCGACCTGAGCGTAGATCGCAGGGAACTTTAATGCCTGCGCGACATTGACCATATGTTTTGGCTGGTAATCGTTCCCGAAATAATCAAACTGGTTTTCGTTGAAAATTTCTGCCCATGGATAACTTTGTTCTTTCAGCTTATGGGCCAGCTCGAGCAGAAATTTGTCCCCGGTCTTGTTATAAACCCATATTGCGATTTCGATATTGTCCCCCGCCCTTGATTTTCCCCATTCTTTTAACGGATCACCGTCCAGATTGGCCAGTTGGTATTTTAGGTATCTGGACAGGAACGGAATTACCCTTTTGTCCCCCGTTGCTTCATAGTAACTTTGCAAGGCATACATGAAAGGCATTCTCGGCCACCAGTCTTTCATTTTCGCAGGGCCGAATAGGCCGCTCTCCTGCTGGTGGTCAAGTGTATATTCTATCCATTTCTGCGCCTTTTGTTTCAAGCCCGGATCGTCCAGCGTATAGGCGAGGGCTACCAGGCCCTTAAGATAGTACGGAGCCTTTTCCCAACTGTTGCCTGTACCGCCAAGCCAGTCTGCCGCTGGCCCCAGATCATTCCTGTCTGGATAAAGCTCTTCTGCATGTCCCGTAAAACCGTCTTTTTGAAGCTCCAATTGTTTAAGCAGCCATCCTTTTGCTTTTATGCTGCCCAAGGGCAATTGTGCATAGACCTCTTTCTGTAATGGCAAACGGTTGAAGCTGTAAGGTTCAGGCTGTTGGTTTTGCGCATGAAGGGGCAAAGTGAGCGGTAGCAGGCATGCGGTAAGGAACGTTCTGGAAATTTGTTTCATATGTATTATTGTTTGTGCGTATTATTTTTTCCTATCAGATGTGTGGGCTTGTAATCATTCTTAATGCCCGGTCAGCGACATGGTCTGTTACTTTAGCTTTGGGTTGGAATTGATGGCCGTCTGGGGTATCATAAAAACACTTCTGTCTGTTCCCTGTGGTTTCTTTGATAACCAGCTCTTGGTGGTGAAAACCCCAAACCTTACGTCATCCCTGCGCCGGTGTCCTTCCCAAGCAAACTCCCAGCCAAGTTCGTCCAATAACCTGCCCAGTTTTACAGGAGCCGTGTTGTCCCGGTCAACAATTTTATAATTTTCAACAAAACCATATTGATAACGGCTGTCTGCCAATAATCCGGAGCCTGTAACTGTAGCCTGTGAGGGGTCATCAAAATTCCGTGCTCTAACCGAGGTTACGATCTGTGCGGCGCCGGCGGCATCACCCTTACGTGCCAGGCACTCGGCTTTCATCAGCAGGACCTGCGCATAACGGAAGAAAGGAAAATCATTGCTAAGGTCAAATCTGGCACCGCTTCTCACCTCGAACTTGTTCATGCGGTAGCCTTCCGCTTCCCCTGTAAACAGGCCATTGGGCAGTTCCCTGGTAAAAACCAGGTTCTTTCCGGCCATGTCGTATGACCCTTTCAACGGCGTAACACCGTCGGCAGCAAACTGAGCCCCCATCATCCAGGTATATCCAAGACGTTTGTCCCCAGCATCATAGGTATCTATAAACTGAGGAACACCCATTGCCGATCCTGCGCCCCAGGGTGTTGACTGCATTGCAAATTTATCGCGGAGTGCCGCATGCCATGAAAACATGTCAGGAAAGAAACCACCGCCCCGGTTTTCGTCAAATGGCACGGCAAAAACGGTTTCTGGTGAATTTTCATTCTGTGTTTTAAAGCTATTGCGGTAATCACCTTCCAGTTGATATTTACCTGAGATGATGATCTCCTCACACTGTGCCTGGCACTCCGACCACTTTTCCTCGCCGGTGTAAACCTGGGCATTTAAATAAACGTTTGCCAACAGGGCTTTTGCCGCCCATTTATTAAACCGTCCGTGCATGGCCTTACCGGTCACATCGCTTAAATCCGGAATTGCAGCCTGAAGGTCGCCTACAATAAAATTGTATATATCCCTACGGCTGGCTTTCCCGGGCAGATCTGTTGAAGTAGTGGTTATCAGAGGCGCCGCCCCAAAGTTATCGCATATCAGCCAGTAAAAGAACGCGCGTGCTGACCTCATTTCTGCCAGTAATGCTGTTTTAGTCGTGCCCGGTGGCACCGGCACCCTGTTGTTCTGGATCTGTTCAATGATCCTGTTCGAATTGATCACCCCCTGGTACATGCTGTTCCACATATTGATAAGCTGTGGGTTCTCTGAGTTCCAGGTGTGCTGATGCATCCTCTTAAAAATCCCGCCATCATCCCACCCCGAAGGGTTGGCGGGCATAACCAGTTCATCTGAAGTTGTTTCCTGGACCATGTAATAATTTGTGTGCCCAAAGAGGTTCCGCATATTGGCGTAAACAATTCCCATAGCGGCATTTGCATTTTCATAAGTATAGGTCTGTTCGGTAACATCCGAATATACGACCTCATTGAGGTCTTTATTGCACCCGGCGGAAGTTGTGGCTAAAATTGCCAGTACCACAATATTTTTTATTGTCGATTTCATATTTCAGGTTTTTAAAATGTCAGCGAAGCGCCCAAAGTGAATGTTGCAGTTGCGGGATAGCGGTTGCGGTCATCAACGCCCGGAGTCAGGCCCGCTACCGATACCTCAGGGTCTACACCTGAATACCCGGTAAAGGTTTTCAGGTTCGAGCCGGATGCATAGATCCGCAGGTTTTTGATAACCTGTTTTTTTAAGTTGAACCTGTAGCCCAAGGTAATGTTGTCCACCTTCCAATAGTCGCCGTTTTCTATATAGTAGCTGAGGTAGTTCAGCGACTGGTCATTAGCCAGTGGCCGCTTGTCATAAATATTATCATAGGTCGAGCGGAGTACATTTCCCCTGGTCAGCATAACCGGTGCAGAATAAAACATACGGGGCATATTGAGTATCTGGAATCCAAAGGCACCCCGCATAGTGATCGTCAGGTCAAAGCTCTTGTACAAAAAGGTATTGTTGAAATTCAGGTAATGCCTGGGCAGCCCGTTACCGATTATCTGTTTGTCGTCAGCCTGTTGCTGGGCGATGGGTTTTGGTCCTCCGTCTTTCCCCTGTATGATCCAGTAACCGTTCTGATCAATATCCAGCGACCTGAAGCCATAAAAATTCCCGATCGGCTGGCCGAGCTGCACTCTGCCGATACTCTGCTGTATAGGCTCGTCCGTATTGCCCACATCGAAATATCCTGATGCCAGCTGGAAATTCTGGTCAGATAATGAAAGGAGTTTATTCCTGTTGGCCGAATAGTTGACAGAAGTATTCCACTTAAAATCCTTATGGTCAATTGCACTTACGTTGATCTGCATCTCCAGCCCCTTATTTTCCATTGAAGCGGCATTGGCCCGGATGGTATTAAAAAGATAAGGCGGGGTAGGTACACTGTAATCCAGTAACAGGTCTTTTGTTGTCCTTCTATAAAGGTCGATCGAACCGCTGATCCTGTTTTTCAGTAAGGCAAAGTCCAGCCCGATATTCACTTCCTGCTTTCTTTCCCACCGGAGGTCAGGATTGGCATTTGTAGAAGGGCTGATTGCCTGGATCCATTTTCCATCTACCAGCGTATATGTGTCAAAATTCAAACGGTTAAGGGACATGTAAGGATCATTTGGTTCGGTACCCGTTATCCCAAAACCTCCACGGAGTTTCAGTACATCAAATATAGCTGCACCGCTCATAAAATCTTCATTTCTGATGTTCCAGCCGATTGATACAGCGGGAAAGTTGCCGTACTTGTTGTTTAAACCAAACTTTGATGAGCCTTCACGGCGTATACTTGCCATCAACAGATACCTGTTCTGATAACTATAGTTTACACGGAAAAAATACCCTATAAGTTTATTCTGGCTCTGGTAAGACCTTTCCGGTGCTTCTCCACGTGCGAGGGCCAGACCGGATCCTATATTGTTGTATGTAAACGCGTCAGTAGGGAAGTCCCAGTTCTGCATCCAGTAATCCTGGTAATTCGTTTCCCTCCAGCTGTACCCGGCCAGTCCGCTGAACTCATGGTTCCCGATTTTTTTGTTATAGTTCACCGTGGCTTCAAGAAGGTTTTCCTCAGACCGTGTTGTGCCACGTGAGGCAAAGCCGTTACGGCCATCCCTGAGTGTTGAATAATGTTTTTTGGTCTCGTAATAGCCCCGTACACCATTGTTTAAATCCCGTGATCCCATTAAAGATAACTCCAGCCCCTGGACCGGGGTATAGCTCACGGTTCCTACGGTCCGGAAATTGGTGTTCTGGTTTTTGCCCTGTGTCTCCATTAAAAGCGAAACAGGGTTTGCATAGGCAGTTTTATCGGTATGTTCTGTCCAGTTGCCATACACATCTTTGACCGGATCGGTAGGATTGTAGGTAATCCCGTTCCGGTATACATCCCCACGGTAGGAGCCACCGTCCGTGCCCGCATTAAAGGTCTGCTGGCTGCCGCTGAGTGCGGCATTTATTTTAAGCCTGCCCTCAAACATCCGGTGGTTTACCTCAAGCCGTGGGTAAATCACCTTGTTGTCACTGCGAAGGATGATCCCTTCCAAACTGCGGTAGTTTAAGTTGGCAATATAACTGGTGTTTTTCGAGCCCCCCCTTAGACTGATATTGTGCACCTGGGAGAACGGCGTTCGGGTAATTTCCCTTAGCCAATCTGTTGTTGCCCCGTAATCAGCTGCACCCGGACGTTTTTCTGCCACCAGCTTCCGGTACTCATCGGCGCTCATGAAATCCAGCCGTTTGGTTATTTGTTGCGTGGTTACATAACTGTTTATATCAACCGTTGGAGGTGTTTCGCCATGGACTTTTTTTGTAGTGATCAGAATTACCCCATTGGTGCCCCTGGTGCCATAAATTGCAGCGGCCGAACCGTCTTTAAGCACGTCAATGGATTCAATATCCTCTGGTGCGACGGTAGTCAGGCTGCCGGGTACGTTATCGATCAGTACCAGTGGTGCCGTTCCGGAAGTAATTGTCGCGATACCACGGAGGTTGATCTGGGATGTCCCTGTTGGATTTGCATCCTGCGTAATCACGTTAAGCCCTGCTACTTTGCCCCGGATAAGCTGCGCCGCGTCCTGAACTGATCCCTTGACGAAATTTTCCGCTTTAACGCTTGCAACAGCTGTGGTGATCCTTTCTCTTTTTTGTGTCCCGTATCCGACCACCACAACAGAATTGAGCGAGGTTTCGGTGGGGATGAGCCTGATATTAACTGTGGTCCGGTCTCCCACTGCCATTTCCTGTGTGGCAAAGCCGATCATGCTGAAAACCAGCACCGCACCGTTATCTGTAGGGTTAATGTTATACTTGCCGTCTTTGTCTGTGGCAACTCTGATATTTTCTCCTTTAACCTGTACGCTTACGCCCGGTATACCTGTGCCACTTTCGTCGGACACGGTTCCGGAAATATTTTTTTGTGCCTGATGTTTGGGCCCCAGCGCCGCAGTTACCTGTTTAGGTGAAAAAAAAGCGAGCACGGCCATGTGGACTATCATAATCCGGACGAAGTTCTTCCAGCAGGCATCTGCTGGTAATTTTTCTCTCATAATTAAAAGTTTAGAATGAATATTTGGTTCGTAATGCGGAAAGAATTCCGTGCCGGTAAAATTAAATTGATTAAAATCCAGCGCCTTAACCACCAGTATCAAAAACCATCCAATTTGTCTCACCCGCTGTTTATAAGTAATGTTTAATTATTTTTGAAGCACCAAATATTCAGTCGACTCCATGAAATACCTTTTGTGTTGTGCTTTTTTGATCCTGCTGGCAAAATCATTGTCCGGTCAGATGACATATTTTAAGCATTACCAGGTGGAAAATGGCCTGGCCAATAACACGGTGTATGCAGTATTCCAGGATAGCAGGGGATTTATGTGGTTCGGGACCAAGGAAGGCCTTAACCGTTTCGACGGAACAGTTTTTAAAACATTCAGTATTGACCTTCCGCAGAAACTGGACAACAGGGAATTTATTTACACTATTGCCGAAGGTATAGACAGTACAATCTGGGTGGGCACAAGAAACGGTGTCTATGGACTTGATCCCCGGACCGGCAGATTCAGACTGCTTCAGGGCAGTGTCGAAGGGGAAGTCCTAGGAGTCCAGGCAGATAAAAGTGCCAATATCTGGATAAGGACGAACATAGGGGTTTTTAGATACAATGAAACCCGCAAAAAGATTTTTCGTTACCGGTTTTCACCGGCCGGACCTTCCGATATCAGTGCGATTGAGGTTGATGGTACGGGAAGGGTAACGGCTGCCTCGGGAGACGGGCGGCTTTTTGAGTACGATAAAAACAAAGATGAATTCAGGCCCTTGAATAAACAGCCGATCTCCGGTCTGACCGGAAACATCACAAAGGTCCTTCATGGCCCGGGGGATAATCTGATCATCGGCACTACGGAGGGAGTGGGCATTTATGAGATTAAAACAAACAGTTTCCGGAATGTGCTCGGCAGGAAGGTGGACCACAGACGTGTTTATGTCCGGGACCTTCTGGCGGTCAGCAAAGATGAAATCTGGATCGCATCGGAATCCGGAATATACAGGTTAAGCCTTTCCCGCGGAATGCTTCCGCCGCTTCGGCAGGACGAACTGAATCCGTACTCCTTGTCAGATAATGCGGTTTATACACTGTTCAAAGACACCGAATCCGGAATCTGGTGCGGAACCTATTTCGGCGGGGTAAATTACCATCATAGCCAGCTGGGGTATTTTCAGAAATATTTCAGGAGCGGAAGCCTGGGGTTTAGCGGAAATGCCATTAGGGAACTGTTTCCGGACGGAAACGGAAACTTATGGGTGGGAACAGAAGATGCGGGCCTTAACAGGCTCAATATCCATACGGGAAAAACGGAGCGCTTTGAAGGCCCTTCAAAAAATGATGCCCATAATGTTCATAGTTTAATGATCGACAAAGATGAACTGTGGATAGGTAGTTTTCAGCGCGGCCTTGACGTCATGAATCTGAATACGCTCAAATATGTGCGCCATTATGATGCTCAGCCGGATAAAAACGGGCTTAAATCCAACTTTATTATTTCTTCTTTGAAAAGCCGTTCCGGCGAACTTTATTTTGGTACTGCCCATGGGGTTTATATTTATAACAGGAGGTCGGACAGGTTCTTAACCTGTGGCGGATTTCCGGACAACAGTTATGTCTTTAGCCTTTTGGAAGACAGCCGTGGCAAGATCTGGGCAGGGACAATCGGGAAGGGACTATATTCCTTCGACCCCGTTTCAAAAGCCACAGAGAATTACAGGTATAGCGCCAAGGATAAAAACAGTTTGAGCAGTAACAGTATCTGTGGGATTTTTGAAGATCAAAAAGGGAAGCTGTGGCTCTCGACAGAAGGGGGAGGGCTCTGCAAATTCAATGGGGAAGCCGGGGCGTTTACAAGGTACAGCACGCTAAATGGACTGCCCAGTAATATGGTATATAAAGTGCTCGAGGATGGCAGGGGCAATCTGTGGGTGAGCACTTCACGAGGCCTAGCCGCTTATAGCCCTCAAACCGGCGCATGGAAAGTCTTTACTAAGGCGGACGGCCTTCTTACGGACCAGTTCAATTATAGTTCCGCCTACCGTGCACCTGATGGGGAAATGTTTTTCGGGAGCGTTAAAGGCCTCATCGGATTTAATCCTGAACTGTCCGCATTGGACAAAAAGACCCCAAAAATTTACATCACAAGTTTCAAGACCGAAAACCATGAACTTCAATTAACGGCATCCGACGGTAAAGCGTCCATTGACTTTGCGCGGTCGGTGTCTGTTGCCTATGATCAATTTCCATTTTCGATCAGCTTCTCTGCCCTTACGTATATTGCAGGCCCGACCATATCTTATGTGTACCGCATGGATGGGCTGGATAAAAAATGGGTGTCATTATCAACTGACCAAAGGGTCAGTTATACGCGCCTTCCCCCCGGGAGATACCGGTTCAGGGTCAGGACAATTGACAGTGAGGGGAAATTGCAACAGAACGAAAGGGGCATTGATATCATAATACTTCCGCCATGGTGGCGCAGCAGCCCTGCATATCTTGTTTATATTGCGCTGTTATTTTTAACCCTGTACCTCGCTGTAAATGAATATTACCGGCGCAGACGTCAAAGGCACAAACGGAGGATGCTGATATTCAACCAGCAAAAGGAAAAAGAAATTTACAGGGCAAAGATTGAATTTTTCACCAATGTGGCCCACGAGATCCGTACACCCCTTACCCTGATCAAGGGGCCACTGGAAATGGTCATCGATGCTGTGGGAGAACTTGAATCGGTTAGAGAGGATCTGATCAGTATTGAGAAAAATACAGACCGGCTTGTGGTACTCACCACCCAACTGCTGGATTTTCGGAGTACAGAACATAATGGATACGCATTGAACTTCGTAAAAACTGACATAATAGCCCTGCTTCAGGAAAATATCGATATTTTCCGCCCTCTGCTTAAAAAGAGAATGTTGGGCTTAGAGACTGAATTTTTACAACAGGGCCTTTTTGCATTTGTCGACCTGGAGGCGCTCCGTAAAATCATAAGTAACCTGATGGATAATGCGGCCAAGTATGCTGAAACTTTTATCGCGGTGAGGATATCGCTGGACGGTGCTGCGGGAAACTTCACCATTGAGTTCTCGAATGATGGACACGTGGTTCCGGGACATTTGGCTGAAAGAATATTTGAACCCTTTTACCGTATAGACCCGGAGATCAAACAGGGCTCAGGCATCGGTCTTCCCCTGGCCCGAGCCCTCGCCGATATGCATAATGGAACCCTTGAATTTATGTCCCCAAGAGGTAACCTTAATATTTTTGTGCTGACCTTACCGGTTCATCAGCAGATAGAGTTTAAACTGAAATCCGATCCGGAGATTTAAAACAGCGATCTATGACCGATTCAATTATAGTTATCGACGATAACCAGGAAATTCTTGATTTTGTTAAAAGAATTTTTATGAACAATTTCAATGTGTTACAGTTCACTAATGCAATCGCAGCCTTGGAGTGCCTCGAAAGGATTCCCGTCCGGCTGATCATCAGTGATATCATGATGCCCGGAATGGATGGCTTCGAATTGTGCTCCAAAATAAAGGGCAGCAGCGAATACGCCCACATCCCTGTCATTTTATTGACGGCCAAGAACACGATGATGTCGAGGATCGAAGGACTTGAGCTTGGAGCGGATGCTTATATCGACAAACCTTTTTCGCCGAAACACCTGATCGCGCAAGCAACGAATCTGATCAACAACAGGAACACGCTTAAGGCTTTTTTCGCTAGCACCCCGCTTTCACTTGTTCAGCATACCGGCACATCCAGGACACATGAAATCTTTTTGGAGAAAATCAATAACTTAATTATGCTGAATCTGTCCAACCCACATCTGGATGCGGCACTGCTCGCGGGTGAAATGAATATGAGCCGCCCAACATTTTACCGTAAAGTCAGATCATTGTCCCCAGAGAGCCTGAACGAACTGATCAATCTGGCTAGGCTGAAAAATGCGGCAGGGCTGTTATTGCTTGATAATTACCGGATATCCGAGGTTTCCAATGCATCAGGGTTCAGTTCACCAAATCATTTTACCCGAATCTTCCAAAAACATTACGGTATGTCCCCCAGGGATTTCATCAAAACCCATCGTCCTGAATCCACGACGGAATAGTTGACCACGATCTCCGGCCAAATGACGAATAAAGAAAACAAATATCGCCCATGTTAAGATTTACTCTTTTAAACGTTTACACTCAAGATCCATGCTTGTTCACGTTAGCAAATATGGATAACCGTTTTGTTTTCATATAATAACTGCAAAGTACTCGGAAACAATTCTTATTATTTTTAAAAGAAGCGAATGTCAGCAAAAATAAAATGATACAATAAAATAAGATTTAGCCGTTTGGGTGGGCTGGTGTCGAAATGGAATCTGACAATCAAACACTCATAATCGACTATTCTGTATACTTCTCCACTTGCACCGCTTAGGACACCCAACAAGTCCTTCCAGTCCTCTTCACAGCCAGAATTTATGTTATTTATCGGAATAATTATCTATGTTATGTTGGTATCAACTTATTCTGATCAACCCACGGCTGTTATAATCATGGGTTTGATCTGGTTCGGTAAGCGCATCAAAGACAGCAGAAATCATATTGTAGTCCCTTGGATAGATAAAATTCCACTGTGGGCATGACTTTGCAGAAATATTCCCGCAATCTTAGTGAGTTTAATAACAATTAATTTCTCGCTCCACCGTGTACAAGTAGGTGCTGGCATTTTTAAAGGAAGAAAGATATGGGTAGAATTCTGTCACATTCGTTACATCTCCTACATTTGACAACCTCCACCTAGGCAACTCTCAGAGTTGCTTCCTTAGATTGGGACGGTTATATTAGCTGATTTTTTGTTTTTGCGTGCAATATTCTCATTTTATCCCCACTGATAAAGTGAGAATTTCCAAAATTGATTTTTTATAAATTTACCACCCCGTCTAAATTGTACCCATCTGTATTAACAATTACAACAGTCTTTAATTCATCCTCAGTTGGAGATTCAAATTCATTTTCCATATAGTGAAACATAGTAGGGGTAACCTCAAAAGAATATGTTTTATTTCTATCTGAATTTCGTTTCATAACCCGTTTATAACGGGTAGATAATTCTGCGGTGATGTAATGCCGTTCTATTTGTATCCCACTTTCTTGCGCTAAGGCGATGTATAAACTTCGATTTTCAGTTTTCATAAAACCGAGATCCAAAATTACATTTCCGCCAGATCGGACAATCTGTAAGGCTGTCGACCAAATCTTTTTTTCACATCTTTTGACTCTTGCCCTAATCCAGCCAATATCCATGGGAATGGGCAAATCATGGCTGAATAAATCTTGCATCCAATCATCAATCGATAAGTGGACCCCATTTACCTTACTGGCAAGTTTTATTGCATAAGTAGACTTTCCAGCGCCCTGCTCGCCAAATATTAGATGTATCATCCCTTCAATTTTAGCTTGCAAAGCTAAGCCTTAATCGTAGATTAAGGGAAGCCAAATGCTTTTAAATTTTTGATGCAGTTATTGTCGTTGTCTAAACAATAGTTGTCCAAGTCGCTAATTTAGGATGCTTAAATAAATGCTTGTGATGAATGAAGGCATTTTCAGATGGAGTATCTAAAGAATGCTTTGAGGCTTAATCCTCAGTTTTTGTTAGGGATTAGTGATTTAACGTCTGTCAGACAACGCTTTACAAAGTCCTCAGGTGAGAAATAGTTTTTTATGTATTTTTCATTTAGCTTGAATGCATTGATACATGGACAGTTCGCTTGTACTCATGGCATTTAATCTGTTCCCAGTTGGAGGCTCTTATTAACTGTTTAATAAAGCTGTTTATTTATTAAAATAAATTTGCTTTTATAACATTAAGCATTACTTTTGTACTGTAATTAAAATTAATACAGTTGAACAACATCGAATTTGCTACCGCACTTCATATACTAACATTGCTGGCTATATTCAAGGAGAATTTATCATCTGCATATATTGCCGGTAGTATAAACATAAATCCCGCGATGGTGCGCAAATCATTGGGAGTGCTACGCATGCATGGCTTAATAGAAACTAAGGAAGGAAATGGGGGCGGATCCTCACTTGCAAAACCAGCAGATAAAGTGCTGCTTTCGGACGTCTATCGGGCGGTCAACGAGGCTCTTCTTCTTGGCAAACTGAACAAACCTAATCCTGAATGCAAAGTGGGTAAACAGATCAATCAACACCTGACCAAACTATATCATCGGGCAGACCATGCGTTGATCAAAGAATTGAGTTCGATCACGCTGGCTGATTTTAGTAAGAAATTCAAATAAATTTTTTTTAACCCATACTGTAACATGTATGCTTACAGTACAACTTATAAAATTAAATATCTCAAATATGAAAGTAGCACTAATTGGAGCATCAGGCTTCGTAGGAAAAGCAGTTTTAAATGAATTACTGCAAAAAGGGCATCAAGTAACCGCTGTCGTCCGTAATGTCGAAAATTTGGCGTCAGAAAATGGTTTAAACATTGTTAAGGCAGACGCTACGGATATCGAGGTACTCACGGACTTAGTAAAGGACAGCGACGTTGTGATCAGTGCTTTTAATGCCGGATGGGGAAATCCTGACATGTACAGAGACTTTCTGATCGGCTCAAAAGCCATACAGGAAGGTGTAAAACGCTCTGGTGTAAAACGCTATGTTGTGATTGGTGGGGCGGGCAGTTTATTTATCGACGGGAAGCAGCTGGTAGATTCACCTGAATTTCCTGCTGAATACAAAGATGGTGCGATGGCGGCACGTGAATATTTAAATTACTTAATGAGCGAGACAGAATTGGATTGGGTATTCTTAAGCCCTGCGATTGAAATGCACCCCGGCACCTCGGGAATCCGAAAAGGCAGTTACCGTATAGGTACAGACACTCCGGTATTTGATACTAACGGAAGAAGTATTATTTCAGTTGAAGATACTGCCTTAGCAGTTGTTGATGAAATTGAAAATTCGCACCATAGCCGTCAGCGTTTTACAGTCGCCTATTAATGCCATAAAAAATGTTCACTAAAGCGCTTTAGTAACAAATGGCGTAAACAGTATCAAGTTATAAAATATGAAAAAGGACATAATAAGATTCAGGCGATTAGGCTGGGCAGGAGTAGAATTACAATACAATGATCAAACGCTTCTGATCGATTACATTCGTGACACCTCACCCCTTATGCCACTTAGGGGCCCAGATGAACCGTTTCCGCCATCTTCCCAGCCTCGCTCAGCAGTGGGCGCTCTGTTAACACATCTTCATGCAGATCATGCAGATCCTGGAGCGGTTGCCGCGGCTATCCAGGATGGCTCGCCGGTATACAGGCCAGCAAAAGCAGAAGGCGTTCCGGCGGACCTGGAGTTGACGCTGCATGCAGAAAAACAATTCGAAAAATATAAGCTCGCGACCGAGATTGTTGGCGAATGGGAAGAGCGCAGTGTTGGACCGTTCCGGTTATTTTCGGCACCTGCAGTGGATGGATTCGGCGACCGGCAGATCAGTTGGATTGTAGAATTTGGTGACCGCCGGATCATTCATGCGGGAGATACGATGTTTCATGGTTACTGGTGGCGGATCGCAAACAAATACGGGCCATTTGACATCGCGTTTCTGCCAATTAACGGTCCGATCGTAGAATTTCCGTTCCTGCAGCCATCAAGTTCTCTTGCAGCAGTTATGACTCCTGAACAGGCAGCAGTCGCCGCTAACCTACTCAGTGCCAAAGCGGTTGTGCCGATTCATTACCAGGCTTTGCATAAACCACCGATGTACACGGAGACACCCAATCCTACAATGCGTTTAACTGAAAAACTTATAAGCCTTAATATTCAAGCAATTGTGATCGAGCCGGGCGTGTGGGTTGATCTAATATAGAGCAACCGGATTTTTTTGCGATTAAATTTATGTTGAGGAACAATTTGGAATATTAATAAATGTTTTTTTTAGTACAATCAGACTATCCATATATTGAAAGACCTAGAAATCCTGCAGGACAAGTTTTGATGTAGAAAAATGACTATTGTGAGTATCGCTACTGTAGGCGGGGTCGATGGCATTTGGATGCTTCCTATAAATATACGGGAAAAATTCTGGTACAGAAAAAAATCAAAAATAGGCGGGTGCTTTATCCGCCTATTTTACTGTGCCTAAAATGATGATTATGCTATTGCTATTTTTCGGTCGATAATGAATACGGGAAGCTTTTCGCACTTATTCCACGCTCTTTGTTAGGTTTTTGCGACATTTTGAAGCTTATGACGCCTCCTTTTAGCAGATCCTCATGCGCAAAGAAATTCTTGTTATACTTTTGTCCATTTAGGGAGATTGAACTGATATACCTGCTTTCTTTACTGTTATTGCTCGCTTTTAATTCCAACTGCTTGCCATTGGCAAACTTGATCTTAACTGATTTAAACAATGGAGAGCCTATTACATACTCATTCGCTCCGGGGCAGACAGAATAAAAGCCGAGTGCCGAAAATACATACCATGCTGAGGTCTGTCCATTGTCCTCATCGCCACAATAGCCATCAGGTGTAGCATGATATAGACGGTCCATTGCTTCACGGACCCAATATTGTGTTTTCCATGGTTCACCTGCATAATTATATAGGTAAATCATATGCTGTATAGGCTGGTTACCATGAGCATATTGACCCATTCCCACCGCCTGCATTTCTCGCATTTCATGGACCAAATCTCCAGGCTTCTCCGCACTACCGAAGGTAGGAGGAAGAACAAATACAGAATCCAGCATTTTCACAAATGTTTTTTGCCCACCCATCAGGCCGATCAGTCCGTTCACATCATGAAAGACAGACCAGGTGTAATGCCAGCTGTTTCCCTCAGTAAAGGCATCCCACCAGCTGATGGGCTTAAAGTTTGCAGGGAAAGATCCATCTTCATTCCTTCCGCTCATCATATTGAACTGTTTGTTAAATGTTTTTTTATAGTTCAGGCTACGGTTCCGGTATAGTTCAAGTTCGGAAGCAGGGCGTTTTAATTTTTTTCCCATCTGATAGATGCACCAGTCGTCGTATGCATATTCAAGGGTCCGGGAAGCATTATCTCTTATTTTAACATCATATGGTACATAACCTAACCTGTTATAATATTCAAAGCCAAGTCTTCCTGATGAGGGTACGTTAGGATGCACATTATTGGCCCCGTGCAGCATACCTTCGTACATTTCGACCGCATCAGTTCTGATGAGCCCTTTCATAAAAGCATCATTCACCACCGAAGCTGATGCGTTGCCCACCATGCTTTCCCGGTGGCCCGGGCTTGCCCACTCAGGGAAAAAGCCGCTTTCCCGGTATGAATTCAACAGTCCTGCCTGTATCTTTTCACCCATTTCCGGATAGATGAGATTTACATAAGGGATAAGTGCCCGAAAGGTATCCCAAAATCCCATGTCTGTAAACAGATAACCAGGGAGAACCTTGCCGTTGAAAGGACTGTAATGCACAATCTGACCTTTTGCATTCACCTCGTAAAATTTACGTGGAAAGAGCAAGGTCCGGTACTGGCAGGAATAAAACGTTCTCAGGTTATCCAGATTATCATCCTGTACCTCAATTCTACCCAAGGTTTCATTCCATATTTTTTTGCTCGCGGACTTGTTTTCCTCAAATGTTGGCTTTAACTCCTTTAGATTGAGCTCCGCTTGTTCAGCGCTGATGAAAGAAGAGGCTATTCTCGCATGTACCTGTTCGCCCTTTTTTGTTGAGAAACCGATTATTGCGCCCGAGTGATTTGACTTTGATTCCAGTTGATCCGTTTTGATAACCTTATTATCGACAGCCGCGGTGTATTTAAACGGTTTGTCAAAGATAATGACAAAGTAGTTTTTAAAGTTTTCGGGCACCCCGCCGCTGTTTTTGGTCGTGTATCCGATGATTTTGTTTTCGCCTGGAACAACTTTAACATAAGACCCCTTGTCAAAGGCGTCTACTACAATAAAGGCATTTTTTTCTTCCCCAAAGGTAAACTGGAACATGGCTGCTCTATCAGTCGAAGTAATCTCGGTGTAAACGTCATAATCGGAAAGATAAACCTTATAGAAATAGGGCTTTGCAACTTCTGTTTTGTGGCTGAACCAGCTGGACCTTTTATCCTCATCAAATTCAGGTTTCCCCGTTATGGGTAAGATTGAGAACTGTCCATAATCATTAATCCACGGACTTGGCTGGTGGGTCTGTTTAAATCCCCTGATTCGATCGGCATTGTAGGTGTAAGCCCATCCGTCACCCATTTTTCCCGTCTGTGGCATCCAGAAATTCATCCCCCAGGGCATTGCGACAGCAGGGTAGGTGTTGCCATTCGAAACCAGAGGTTTGGAGTCAGTACCCATGAGGGTGTTTACATAATCAACATAACTCGTTTGGGCCCACAGCCCTGTAGTACTGAATAAACAGTAAATTAAAATCAATAATTTTTTTCTCATCAGTGTATTAAAGATGGGTTTTTATCAGGTAAGAGAAGAATAACCGGTGTGTTCAATTTTTATCAGCTAAAACTAACCATAGTGACTTAGCTTTTTAATTGTAGTTGTAAACCCGGTAAATATCAATCAGGTTTCTATTTATGGCTTTGGAGCCAATCAAGCCTACGCTGATCCGGCAGATGTTTAACCGAAAAGCTGTCAAATCTGGCTTCAAAACCATCACCGTCAGGTGATGCAGCCATAAGCCCTACCAGAACCGGTGCATTGTCCTGTAACGGTGCATTACGGGTCATGATATATGTTTTATCGTCCAGTGAATAAAATATTTCAACTGCATCGAGCCTTCGGATTATTTTTATCCAGATAAATGGGGGAGTTTTATCCAAAGTGGTTACGCTCCAGTCACTTTTGTCATGCGTAACAACGGTACTTACATTGAATTTCCCGTCAACATATTCCACACCGGTCTTGATGTAATTTTTATGATCGGTACGGACCATCAGTCCCATCTGGTCGAACCTCGCTTTATAAGCCCCGGTCAATTTTACCTTGGCTTCAAATTCCCCGCCGTAGGTACTATAATAAAATGGGGCATCATCGACGGTGAAACCATAATGAGAAATGCGCCAATAGTCACTTTTAGGTGTTACCTGCATAATCAGGCCCTTGTTTTTTATTTCCCATTTTTCGGGTTCGTTGAACCATTGCATTTTTTCCAGGCTCTGTGCGTGGGCTTTACCTATCAGAAACAGGAGGGCGATTGCTGTAAAGATTTTTGTCATTTCTTTCATATACTTATTTGTAATTAATATTTGCTTTTTAGCTCCGCAAATTAATAAGTATGAATTTACGCTTCAATGGTTATATTTAACCATTTAAATTACATGAAAGATAGCCGCAACCTGCTTAACGTAAAATTGTTAAGCCAAAAATTTAATGATCCGGAAAAGCTGGAATTGGAGTTGGAAGAGGGGATGATGATCGCTCAGATATATGCAAGGATGGAAAACTGTATCAGTGTGCTCAGTGATCTTCAGAGACGCAGAAGCTACATATATTATGGAACTATCGCAGATCAGTTAGGTTTGGGGCAAATGGATCCAGAGCTGAATTCCATTTGGGAAGACGATCTGTTACAACATATACATCCAGAGGACATGGAAAAAAAAATCAGGCTGGAGCTGCAGTTTTTTCAATTGCTCAATGCTGTCCTTCCACAGGAACGTAGATATTTCGAAGCTTTAACCAAACTTAGGTTGACTGTGCCGGACGGGAACATAGTTTTTTTAAAACACAGGCTGATCTACTTAAGCAGCACAGCTGAAGGGGGGATCCGGCTGGCGCTCTGTTTGTACCATAGGATTTTTGAACACCCGGATCTTGGAGGCCCGGACGCGCTGATCATAAATAGCCAAACTGGAGTCGTTGCGGATCTCAACCGGGAAAAGTTCAGTGGTATTTTATCCGAAAGGGAAAAGGAAGTACTCCAATTAATCGGCTATGGCCTTAAGGGTAAAGAAATATCAGGCAGATTGGATATCAGCATCAATACCGTAAACAGACACCGGCAAAACATTTTTCAAAAGCTGAACGCAACAAATGCGATAGAGGCATGCAGAATTGCCGAAGCGGCCGGTTTATTGAAATAACATCTAATGTTCTTGTTACCTTTGCGTTGTCCCAGAGCATTAATCCTTACCCTATGTATGAAATTCTGATAGAAAAAATGAAAGCGGTTGACAACTTTACCGAAGAAGAAATTGAATTTTTTACCAGTTTACTAGTACCCCAATTCCTGCCTAGAGGAGATCATTTTTTAAGGGAGGGGCAGATATGCCGGTACCTGGGATATGTAGAGTCCGGTCTGCTGATGTATTACCGCTTGCACAATGGGATTGAGATTCCAACCGATTTTGCAAATGAAGGTGAATGGGCCAGCTATCTTGACAGTTTTACCAACAGGACGGTTTCAGACCTGGGCATCAAAACTCTCGAAGATACCGAAGTACTGAAACTGTCTGCTTCCGATTTTGATAAAATTTGCAAATTATACCCCAGATTTATTAAGCTTAAGGATTATTACACGGAAATTTCATTTCTCAGCGCCGCGCGGCATGCAGCAGATTTTGCGATGCTGGATGCCAAAGAACGGTATCATAAATTTGTATTCGAGAAACCTGAGCTTAATCAGCGGATCCCCCAATATTATATTGCAGCATACCTGGGGATGAAACCACAATCTTTAAGCCGGCTACGAAAATCTGAGCATTTACGATCTTAACAAATGTGAATGAAACTGCGCCGGTCTCCATTTAAATTTGCGTCAAACAAATCAATTTTATATGACACAGATTCAATTAAAAATGGCCCGCACGGCATTAGCAATGATTTTGACGATTCCTGCTATCAGCGTTATTGCACAGGAATGGAAATCAGAAAAAAAAGTAAATGTCCTTTTTGGTTTAACGCAGCCATTGTTGGCAAAAGGATTTAATGTGGAAGGTAATTATATTCATAACCGGCTAATTTTTGATTATTCGCATGGCGTCTCACTTGACTTTTCGGGCACATCTGCAACAAAAGAATTGCGGGGGCAGCATGTTGCTGTTCATTTGCCATGGACTACCGGATTTGGTATCGGATATAGATTAAAGGAATGGCTGAATGTAAGGATCGAACCAAAATGGCATAGATTTGAACTGTACTATGACGGCGAAACTCAAAATGTGGACAGTAAAATTATTTCCTATGACACTTTTAGTCTGGGACTAGGATTATATGGAGCATACCGCCCTTTTAAACACAAAGAAAACTTTCTAAGTGGTCTGCTCATTTCCCCAAGTGTGAGATATTGGCCAACAGTAAGCTCAACACTTAAAGATGATAACTTCACATATCGCAATAAGCATACCAATGACACTGAGCGCCTGGAAACCTTGGATCCCGGAATTGGATTTACACCTTTGGTGGTTAATATCAGTGTAGGTTATTCTTTTTCAGTTAAGAAAAAATAATACTGTTGCCATCGTAAAAGCATCCTTTAAGCCGCTGTTTATGTTGAAAAATGCGTTAGGGCCCGGTGCATCATTTCTTTATTCAATTTAGAAAATGTAACCGATGTTTTCTCTTTGAACAGCGGGGATCTAGAGTGTGTTATATCCAAGGCCGTTTAACAATGAATACGAGGCTCATTTGAAACTCATTTCCATCGATCTCCGTATTTGTTTGCGAAGTGCAGATTCGGTGCCTAAAGCAGCGATAGGTAAATCTGTGTTGGACCTTTCAGGATAGAAAAAAGGACTTTTTAGAATACTTTCTCATTCACGATCAGTTGATATTTGTGTAATCAAATAATTTTAAATGAAAAAGAATATAACGGTGCTCGTAACCGGTGGAAATGGTTTCGTTGGAATGCGGATTATTTTGCAGTTGCTACAAAAAGGTTATATAGTCAGGGCGACCTTGCGTAACCTGAAAAGCGCAGCTAAAGTATTGGAAACCCTTCGGCGAAATGAAGTTATGGACCTGGAAAACCTCACTTTTTTTGAAACTGAGCTAACCCGCGATGACAATTGGCTCCAGGCGATGACCGGCTGCAACTTTGTCCTCAGCGTAGCATCACCAGTATTTTTTGAAGTTCCCAAAGTTGAAAGCGAGGCGATCCGTCCGGCAGTGGAGGGGATTTTAAGAGTGCTCAAATTTGCCAAACAGGCTGGCGTTAAAAGGGTCGTAATGACATCCAATTTCGGTGCAGTTGGATTTAGTCAAACGGATAAACAGGTAGAGACCACTGAATCTGACTGGACGGATACTAATACGAAAGGGCTGTCTGTTTACGAGAAATCAAAGACCCTAGCAGAATTAGCTGCATGGGATTATGTAAAAAACAGCGGTGGGATGCTGGAATTTGTGACCATAAATCCTGTAGCTGTTTTAGGACCCTCCCTGGATGCCCATGTTTCCGGAAGTTTTCATTTGCTTATAAATTTATTGAATGGGTCAATGAAAGCAATTCCAGATATTCAGCTGAATGTTGTAGATGTTAGGGATGTAGCTGATCTTCACATTCTGGCTATGACCAGCCCTGCAGCTAACGGACAAAGATTTATAGCCTCTGCAGACGGCCATATTTCGATGCCAGAAATAGCCGGGATGTTAAAGGATAATTACCCGGGTCTCTCAAAAAAAATCTCCAATAATAAAGTCCCTAATTGGGTGTTAAGTCTTGCCTCCCTTTTTAATGCTAAAGCTAAAGAGGGATTGATGCTCTTGAAGATGAACCGGAACGTAAGCAATGCCAAGAGTAAACTCATTTTGGGATGGAGTCCAATTGCATCACAGGAAGAGGCCATTTTAGCATCCGTGCAAAGCATTGCTAAATATAAACTCTTGGATAATAAATAAATGTAAATTATGGTGAATAAACTAATAAGTTGTATATTAATCTTATCCTCCGCATATATAGGGATAACCCATGGTCTTCGTGTATTTAGCAAGCCGACGGAAATTTATCTTGAAATGATGTCCAGGTTAGGGATTTCTGATACACTGCGTATTTGCATGGGCTTATGGTCGATCGGATCGGCAATATTGATATTGTTTCCGAACACATTTTTCCTTGGAAACCTATCCAGAGCAATTTTACTTGTGGCAATGATGGCTTTGGCTTTAAAGGCTGATAATTATAAATTTGCATTGATTGAGGTTCCCTTTTTAATCATGCCGTTATTATTGATTTATTTGGGACATCCACTTGCGAAAACAGCCAATTTAAATTAGATATCAAAATATGCCTAACTCGGTCAAAGAAAGCCAGATTAATATATTGAAGGAACAATTCATTCACGATCATGTTTTCCTGTACGTCATTACAGGATCTATTCGTTTTTTTAACGGATTTGAGGGGCAGACATTGATAGCAGGAGACTATTGCATCATACGTAAAAATTCGCTTGTGAGATTTGAATTTTTGGAGAGCCCTGAAGTATTTAAACCAATTGTTTTTTGTTTCGATGTATCATTTCTTCAGGCTTTTCAACTTAGGCACAATATCAAGCGCGAGAATGTGCCGCTAGCTGGAAGTCTTGTCAAAATTAAAAAGACGGATTTACTGGTTAGCTTCATCCGTTCATTGAGACCTTATCAGAAAGGTGTCATGCAGCTTGAGGACGCATTTAGTGAATTAAAACACGAGGAATTAATAATTATCCTTTTGAAAAATAATCCTGAATTCTCAACGTTTTTCTTTGATTTTGGTATACCGGAAAAAATAAATCTGGAGGGTTTTATGAACCGTAATTTTACTTTCAATGTAAGTATTCAAAGGTTTGCATTTCTGACAGGCCGGAGCTTATCTGCATTTAAGCGTGATTTTAAGAAAATTTTCAATGAGACGCCGGGCCATTGGTTGATGCAAAAGAGACTTACAGAAGCCTATTATCGTTTGACGGAACAAAAACGTAGACCATCTGAGATATATCTGGACCTTGGATTCGAGAATCTTTCTCATTTTGCAGTGGCTTTCAAAAAACAGTTTGGACTTTCCCCTTCCAAGTTGATAAAGCAATAATTAAATAGAGAAGGACCTTTTTTCCCTTTTTTTTCAGCTGGATAAAAACGAAGCTCCAAACATCATTACCTCTTATCCGGCAGAAAAAGTTTTTATTCGGGGAAGCTGGTTAACCGGTGGGATCTACAAAGATATACTGGCCGATATTGATTTTAAGCCCACAGTAAAAGTAAACATTCGCGATAGCAACCAGAGTTTCACCCCGATGCTTACTGGGAACATCAACTGGATTGCAAGTTCGCAGGCAGACCTCTTTTTGTTGGTGATATTGTAAAAATAAAAGATTACATGGGCAAGGTAGAGGAAATCAACCTAAGAGACACTGTTATCCGTACCTATTAAGGTCAAATGGCGATAATTCCAAATAAGATGTCTTTCAAAATCCAATTGAGAATTATACCCTGCTCGGTAAAAGAAGAATTGATATCAAAGTCGGAATTTCCTATGGTGAAGATCTCGAAAGGGTTCCGTCTACTACCCTGGAGGCGGTTAGAGATATAGGAGGACTGACAAAGGATGATGAGGTTACGATGTTTTTTACAGAATTTGGCGACAGTTCTATTAACTACGTAATCAGGCTTTGGATTAGCATAGCAGAGCAGGTAAATTACCTAGAGGTGCAAAGTCAGGCAATTATCCGCATCAAAAAAGCATGTGATACCCACAATATTATGATACCTGTCCCAATCTGCATATTTCACTATTAGTGACCCCTCCATTTCAGTGCAAAGTGGCCAAATGGATTGCCGAGTAAATGCAATATTGTTCCTTTCCCTCTGAACAAATACCAATAACTCCTCCCAACTGCTTTTTAGATTCAGCTATTTACCAAATAATCTATCCTGGACTCATAAATAGCCCAAAACCAGACCCTCTGGATACCTCAAGTTACGAAATCTCAAAAAATGCGATATAAGCAGCTCACAAGGGCTGATGAACTAACACCATACCTTTGATCATAAGAACTTCCCAGAGGCTCCAATTTCGCTTAAATTCAAAGAATTATTCCTTGATGCTATGGTCTAAAAAAGAGGCTGAGACAACCAAAACGGCCACTTTGCTCCGGAATCAGGCGTCAGTTTGAAGCGAAATGGAGCGTCACTTTGAAAACGGAACGAGCGGCCATTTTCCCTGAAATACCCACCTCAATGGACGTTTGAGCAAAAAGAAATAGGACGTTTAAGCAAAATATAGCATTTATTCTGTATCTACTTTTGTGAAAAAAATAAATGCTAATTAATATTTTGCATATCACCTCCAGTCACAAAGGGCAGAACTCGATAACTACAAAACTTGGAAAAGCGATCATCAATAAAATCAAATTGCAGCAGAGAGACGAAATTAATGTTGACGAGTTGGATGTACTTTTAAATCCATTTCCTCATTTCAGTTCCTTGCAGTGGGAAAGCTACCATACTCCCGTTAATAAATTGACACCAGAGCAAGCCCAGACGGCCCATAGGTCAGATCAGGCCATCAGACAATTACTTGATGCCGACATACTCGTTATTAGCGCCCCAATGCATAATTATGGTATTCCCTCAGCCTTGAAAGCCTATTTTGACCATATCGTGAGAGCTGGTGTAACTTTTGGGTTTTCTGAAAAAGGTCCGGTTGGGATATTTGAAAATAAGAAAGCATATATTGCCTTTTCTGCCGGCTGGGATTTCAGTGATCCCTCGCTAAAATCTCTTGATTTTGCAACACCATACCTCAGAGCTGTTCTTGACCTAATTGGTTTTGAAGTTGTTCGCGAATATCGGGTGGAAGGGGCGATCGGTACCCACGCGAAAGATGTTTTACTTAGGCAGGTCTTAGAAAGTATGATAGTTTAACAATGACTTAATAATAAATGAACTTTTGAGCAAAGTTAAAAACGACGTTTGGGCAAAGCTCAATAAAAACTCAAAGTCGACCTTTGAAAAAATTTAACAAGAAAATGGAAAAATATAAAAATAACTATGATGGGAAAATGCAGTTTCCAATCAATTCCGGTTTTGATAGAAATACAACCGCAGATGAAGTTATAAAAGGTGTAGACCTCAATGGTAAAATAGCCATAGTAACAGGTGGACATTCAGGTTTGGGATTAGAGACTACTAGAATACTTGTCGCGGCTGGTGCAACGGTGATCGTTGGAGCACGTGACATTGAAAAGGCTGCAGAAAATTTGGAAGGTATAGCTAATGTGGAGCTGGTATCTTTGGAGTTAACCGATTCGGGATCTATTGAAAGTTTTGCCGCCAAATTTATTGCCTCTGCAAGGCCTTTGCATTTCCTGTTCAATAATGCAGGTATTATGTGGGTACCGTTGCAACGCGATTCGAGGGGTTACGAAAGTCAGTTCTCAACCAATCATTTGGGACATTTCCATCTGACAGCCCGATTATGGCCGGCATTAAAACAAGCTGAAGGTGCAAGAGTAGTGAACACTTCTTCATGGGGACATCATAATGCACCAGTCGACTTTGAAGACATCAATTTTATTCGCAGGGAATATGAAACAATGAGATCTTATGGACAGTCTAAAACGGCAAATGTATTATTTGCTCTGGAATTGGATGAGCGTGGGAAGCCCTTCGGTGTTCGCTCTTATGCGATCCATCCGGGGGTTGTGCAAAGTACCGGTCTGGCACGTTCACGCAGCCTGGAGGATATGAAAAAGCTGGGTATGCTGGATGCAGATGGGAAACCTGTTTTAAAAGCGGTTCCTGGTGCTAAAACTGTTCAACAAGGAATATCTACACAGATCTGGTGCGCAGTAAGCGCGCAACTTAATGATATTGGTGGGGTGTATTGCGAAAATACCGATATTGCGGTATTGGATGTTAATTTTGATCCGACTGTTGACTGGCGAAAAAATGTTGAAAGTATCAAAGGCGTAATGCCTTATGCTCTGGAAAAAGAATCGGCTAAAAAGCTTTGGACAATAAGTGAGGAGATGAGCGGAGTGGTCTTTAACCTATCTTAACAATTATTACTCTAAAAAGTCAGGCATTTCGGAGCCTGATTTTTTATAAATATTAGCTATTTACTATGGCATTAAAACGTGAAAACAAGTATGCAGAAATGGTTTTCTCCTGCAGTGAAGATCAGCAGTACCGGGGTGAGAAAGTACTTGAAGATCATGCGCTCGTCCGTGTCATTTCTGGTGAGCTGAAAGTTATACAGGCTGATAAAATTTTCCTCTTTAATGCAGGTGATACATTACTGTTTCCACGCAATCAGTTATCGACGCTGGTCAAAACAGCAAAGGATGGTAGAGATTATAAATCCATCGTGATCAGGCTGGCTTCTCCTCAATTGAGGGAGTACTATACGAAGAATAAATATGATCAGCTGCTCGCGCATACTATTGGGATCCTGCCTCTGGAAAAAAATGTTTTACTGGAAAGTTTTTTCTCTTCGGTTTTACCATATTTCGATCTTGATAAGCAATTACCGCCGAAAATACTGGCTCTTAAAATTACTGAGGCAGTTGAAATACTGAGAAATATAAGTAAGGATGTGGACAGTATTCTGTCGGATTTCACAGAGCCAGGTAGAATCAATCTACAAGATTTTATGGAAAAAAATTACATTTTTAATATTCCATTGGTAAAGTTCAGCGCGCTGACGGGTAGAAGTTTGACCACTTTTAAACGAGATTTCGAAAAAGCTTTCCACCTCACCCCGCAACGGTGGCTAACTCAAAAACGTTTGGAACTGGCACATTATTACATTGCAGAAAATCACCTCAAACCGATCAACGTTTATTATGAGGTTGGATTTGAAAACTTGTCCCACTTTTCCCGGGCGTTTAAGAAGCATTTCGGCTATGCACCAACGAATATAACCAAGGATGAGATATTCTGATTGTGCATGAGGGCTCAACAGATTTGGCCTCCCATCGGGTTGAACAGAAATGCTACTTGGGATATCAAAATACCACACTATTACCATTATTCCCTCATTAGTCGATAATAGTCGATGAATCGGGAAAATTAAATCAAAATGTGATACATAGCCTCATAAAATTGAATCGTCAGTGAATGATTCTCATAAACTCATTCCACTAATCAAGTGAATTTTTCAGTTTTTGATAATGAGTTCTCGATAATTTAATTTACAGAAAATTGGGAGATAATTTACTACCAATTAAAATGTCAAGTTTTTCGGTTCAAAATTTCCCGGTGAAGGTTTTTTAAAGAAATAATGACTGAAATTTTTGGAGCAATTATATGAATCCTTTCAACTTTAAATCCTCCACTATGGGTTCAATAAGCAATAAAAAGGCTTTTAAATATTGAAAGTACTCCCGTTGATCGGTACTGACTAAAGCCTTAGAGAAATCTAAGGCTTTTTTTATTCATATATGGCATCAGTTTATATTTTATACTTCAGGAATCTGAATAGATTTTATACTGGTAGCTGTAATAATTTACCGCAGCGACTGGAGCAGCATTTTAATAAAGATTTTGAGGATAGTTTTACGACAAAAGCCGATGACTGAATGTTATTCTTTTCAGTTGCAGATCTGAGTTATCAACAGGCTAGATCTATTGAAGCCCATGTGAAGAAAATGAAAAGTATTGTTTATATAGAAAATCTAAAAAAGTATTCAGATATCGTTGCAAAGCTAATTGAAAAATATCGGTGATGCGGCCCCGATAGCTATCGGGGTGGTAGACGCGCTGGTCTCAAACACCTGCGGGAAACCGTGCTGGTTCGACTCCGGGTACAGAGCGTGAAACGTATATTATTAATGTATTGATTGTTAATGCTTTATATTACAATATTAACTTTGAGCCGCTTGATTTTCCTGTAAAATTCATTTTTACAAAAAAAAAACATAAGTATCAATAAATCAATTGATTAATAAAGTATTGCTTTTTGTCTTGAAATCAATGTTTTTAGCATAATTTATTGTTGTCCATTAGTTTGAAAGTATTACTGGTGACGGTGTTAAACTGAATTTTTAATTATAGACATTTTTGGAACGTGGTTTCTCTTGAAATTTGAGTGAATTTTGGTCTTCTTCCTCATCTAATCTTTGTAAAATAATCTGAACAATAATTTGTGATACTAAATTCAAAAATGGTTTCTGCTTCTGGAATCTTAAATTTGTTCTTTCTGTCAGATATTCTTTTAACTCTCCTTTTTCATCTATTAAAAGTTATTACGTGAGTATGTTAAAAAGAGGATAAATGGGTACTTTTTAAGCATTTAATGATATTAATTTGCGAATAAGTTGTCAGATAATTCCAATTCTCTATAATTGAAGAAAATATAAATTCTAATGAAAATCAAGGTGCTGTTTACAGCTGCTCTACTATTTGCTCAAGTTGGTTGGGCACAAATACAGAAAACAACTGATACGATCTATGCAACTGCATTAAGGCCTTTTGGAAGGTCTCTGATTAATAAAGAGCATAAATTGGAAATGATCGGCTCTGCTGTACATTTAGGCTTTAAGTTTGAAGGTAGTCAATGTGCTGTTTATGTTTCGGTAAGCAATCAGGGTACTCATAATTATATCCAGTATGAATTAGATGGAGTTTATCAAAAACGAATCCGGATAGAAGGTGGTTTAAAGGATCCGATAATAATAAATAATTTGAGCAAGGGCTCTCATACCATCTGGATATATAAAGCCACCGAAGCGCACACTGGGGCAATAATAATTTCAAAAATTGCAGCGCGCAATATAAAGCCGGTATCACTTAACAAGGTGCCTATAATTGAGTTTATTGGCAATAGTATCACTTGTGGAGCAGCAGCAGACACATCTGAAGTTGCCTGTGGCAAAGGGGTGTACCAAGACCAGCACAATGCCTACATGGCCTACGGACCAAGGGTAGCAAGAGCTCTCGGTTTAAACTACATTATGAGCAGTGTAAGCGGTATAGGGATTTACCGTACATGGAATCTGGACGGCCCTTCCATGCCTCAGGTTTATGAAAACATCGATTTTCAGATTGATAATCAGCTTAAATGGGATTTTAAAACTTACAGTCCAAGCATCATAAGCATTGCTCTGGGTACAAATGACTTGAGCAATGGAGATGGGAAATCGCCAAGAAAACCTTTCGATGAAAAAGTTTTTACGGATGATTTTGTGGGTTTTATCCGTTTCATAAAGCTTAAATACCCGAAGGCTCAAATCGCATTGTTAAGCAGCCCGATGGTGTCAGGTTCATCCAGGGCAATTTTAGAAAAATGTCTTTCATCCATAAAGTCAAAGGTTGATGTTTTGTACCCAGGAGATAAGCCGGTTGCAACGTTTTTCTTTCCTTTGATGCAGGCTCATGGTTGTACGGGCCACCCCAGTGTTGCAGATCACCTTATTTTAGCTCAGCAACTAGAACCATTTTTTCGGAAGCTGATGAAAAAATAGAGGTATAAAAAGTCAAGTCCTCATTCAGGCACACCTGGTTTGGAACAGTATTTTTGACCTGCATTTTTTCTTGAAAGATAAAAGGTTGTTGGTTGGAGTTTGATACCCACTAATGCACTTTTAAATTAACCTAATGATGATTGGCAGGGTTCTCTTGTTTATGCTTTAGCGTATTAATTAAAGCGCTGATCTTACTTTATCACATTTTGGGTGATTAATATCGAATTTTATAGGAAAAAAAAGTATAGACTTTCGGTTTCTGTTATTTGAGCTAAAAACCTTGATAATGATAGTTTTATGGGGTGTGTATGTTTTTTATTGTATTTTTTAGATTATCATAAGTTAAAATAATACTATAAAAGCCATTAACATTGCTGTTAAATTTGAGTTAATAAATAACAACTAAATATAAACATTATGAGTACAACTTTACGAACAGTAATTCTGTTTGTGATGTGTATAGGCTTTCTAACCAGAGTCGCTGCACAAAATGCCTCCAAGGTAGTCACAGGAACAGTTTATGATGAAAAAGGTACAACCCTGCCCGGAGTAGGTGTTATGGTAAAAGGGACTTCCATAGCAACAAGTACCAATATTGATGGAAAATATTCCATCACGGTACCTGCTAACGGCACCGTTTTAGTTTATAGTTTTATTGGCTCTACAAGTCAGGAAGTGGTAATTGGGGCTAAAACACTGATCAATGTTAATCTGAAATCCGCATCAACCGCTTTATCTGATGTTGTTGTTATCGGTTATGGAACCCAGAAAAGACAGGATGTTAATGGTTCGGTATCATCAGTTTTAGCTAAAGATATTGCCAACGTTCCCCAGCCAAGTTTAGATCAGTTGATTCAGGGTAAAGCTGCAGGTGTAACCATTACACAAAATTCTGGCGGTCCGGGCAGCGCTACCTCGGTGCGTATCCGCGGCATTACTTCATTTGGCGGGAGTGAACCTTTATATGTGATTGATGGTGTGCCGATTCAGGGTGATGCAACCAATAAAAGTGGTAACGGAAGATCACCTCAGTTAACACGTACTGGTGGTGGCCAGGAAGAAACCGGGGTAAGTCCCCTTTCGAGGATTAATCCAAGTGATATAGAATCTATAGATATATTAAAAGATGCTTCTGCAACCGCTATTTATGGTAGCCGTGGTGCAAATGGAGTTGTTATCGTTACTACAAAACGTGGTAAAAATGGTAGTGCAAAAGTTAGCTACGATGGTTATTATGGATTTCAGGAGCAGGGTAAGTTTCTGGATATGATGGATCTCAAACAGTTTGCCGGTTTACAGAATGCTTTGGCTGATAAATTCGGTCTGCAGAGAAGGGTCGAATTTGCAGATCCAACTATTTTGGGAACAGGAACAGACTGGCAGGACGCGATTTTTCAGACCGCTCCCCAGCAAAATCACCAGTTGTCCTTTTCTGGTGGTAAAGATGGTGTAGATTATTATGTTTCGGGAGGCTACTTAAAGCAAGAAGGAACAATTATAGGAAGTGATTTTAAACGTTATTCTTTCCGTACCAATGTGAATGGCCAGGTTAAAGATTGGTTAAAAATCGGCAGTACAATCGGAGCGGCCAGAACAAATCAAAACATTGGCTTAGGAAGCAATACCGGTATTGTGTACAATGCATTGTCAAGCGCGCCGGATAATCCGATTTATAATGCTGATGGATCTTTCGCAGGACCAACGCTTGATGCAGGTGGTTTAGCGCAGGGAACGGTTAATCCAGTTGCACAGGCATTAAGTTTAACCAATACTTTGTTAAGCAACAATATAAACGGTAGTGCATATGCTGACTTAAAGATTTTTAAGGATTTAAGCTTACGTTCAGAACTCAACGGAGATTTTAACTGGTCGGAAGCACAGACTTTTAAGCCAACCTATCAATGGGGCGCATTTTCTAATCAAACAGCGAGGTTGGATCAATACAATTCGAACAGTACCTATTGGGGATGGAAGGAATACCTGAACTATGCGCACACTTTTGGTACCAAACATAACTTAACTGCCCTGGCAGGATATGAGGTTTGGCAGGCTACATGGGGTGGCGTATCTAACAAAATCGAAAACTTTGCTTCAGGAAATACGATTCAGACTTTAGGCTTTGGTGATCAGACAACTGCTTTGATCGATCAGAACAAAGGAAGTCAGGTAATGGAATCTTTTTTAGGAAGAGCCATTTATACCTATAACAATAGATACAGCATCACAGCTAGTATCCGTTCTGATAAATCTTCTAAATTTGCTGAAGGGCATAAAGTAGGCTATTTTCCGGCTGCTGCGGTGTCCTGGAGATTATCTGAAGAGTCTTTCATGGAAAGTACAAAATCGGTTATCGACAATATTAAAATCAGGTTAAACTATGGGGAAACCGGAAATCAGAACATTCCAAACTACTTATACGGATCATCTATCAAAGCGGTTGCCACTGGCTTAGGTACAGGGTTTGTAACCAATAACGTAGCCAACTTAGATTTAACCTGGGAATCGGCTATCCAGAAAGGAGCAGGCGTTGATTTTAGCTTGTTCAAAGGCAGAATCGATGCAAGTTTTGATTACTATATCAAAAACTCTAAAAACTTCTTATTTCAAAAACCGCTTCCGGCTTTTTTATTGGGCGGATCTGCTGAATATTCTGATGTTGCTGCCATTAAATCTCCTTATTATAATGCAGGGCAGATTGAAAACAAAGGTTTTGAATTTAGCATCAACACAAAAAATATCGTAAATGAGAACTTTAAGTGGAATACTACTTTAATCTTTTCTAAATATAAAAACAACGTGGTATCCTTAAATGGATCACCAGCGTTAATCGGTAGCATCAACAGTAGCTTTATAAGCTTGCCGGTAACCAAAACAACCGAAGGTGGCCCTGTTGGTGAGTTTTTTGGTTATAAAGTGAAAGGTGTAATTAAAACCGATGCAGATTTACAGTATATCGCTTCACATCCTCAAAATGTAACAGGCGGAACGTCCCCAGCGGTGATTACTAACGATCCGGCAATTGCCAATTCCATTTACCTGGGCGATCTGATGTACGAAGATACCAATGGCGATGGTAAGGTTGATGCAAATGACCAGGTTGCTTTGGGGAATCCGAACCCTGATTTTACTTATAGCATCACGAATAACTTTACATATAAAAATTTCGAATTATCTGTTTTTCTGAACGGATCTTACGGTGGGAAAATCCTGAATGCGCTAAATTATCAGATTGCAGGTTTATCAGGTTTGTACACCAACCAATTGGCCTCTTCGAGCAACTTCTGGAGCCCAAGCAATCCAACATCCGATATTCCTGCACCAAAAGGTGGTATTGCCAATAATAACCTGGTGATGTCTGACCGCTTTTTGGAAAGCGCATCTTTCCTACGTGTTCAGAATGTAAGGTTAGGTTATAGTTTTCCTGAAAAATGGATCAAACATGCTAAACTAAGCCGCCTAAGTGTTTTTGCAAGTGGACAAAACCTTTACGTATTCACCAAATACTCAGGTCTGGATCCTGAAATCGGATCACTGAATCAGAACCCGATTTACAGCAATATTGATATGGGAAGATATCCGATTCCACGCACCATCACATTCGGAGTTAACGCACAGTTTTAATTATTAACGACATCGATATGAAACTTTATATAAAACAGATCATAACAATGGCAGCCTTGGTTGGGGTAACGACTACGGGTTGTAAAAAAGAATTTTTTAACCGCCCACCGGAAGATCAGTACACTGTTGGCGGATATTATACTACGGCTGCTCAGGTTCAATCGAGCACAAATGCACTTTATGCGGCGCCCTGGTTTGGTTGGAATACCAAAGTAAGTTGGGCGATAACTGAGTTGGCAAGTGGAAACGGTAGAAGTGGCTCTGATGATGTTAAAGCATTTGGAAATTTTTCTGTATCCAATGGTAATTTTGAATTAAGCGCTGCCTGGAATTCATTATTTACCGTTGTAGCACAATCGAATGCCGTAATTTACAATTTGCCAACGGTTCCGGCATCGGTTCCTGTTGCGGTAGTTAATAATGCTTTGGGCGAAGCCCACGTTCTGCGTGCACTGGCTTATTTTCACCTCGTAAGAATTTTTGGTAACGTTCCAATTATCGAAAACCCTCTTGATTTTGTGGGCAGTCCGTCTACCATCCGAACAAATCCGGTTACTGATATCTATAAATTTATTTTAAACGATCTGAAGTTCGGAGAGGCGAACTGTAATCCAAATGTTGCAGGTACCGGACACGTATCAAGTGGTTCCGCATCGGCTTTGATGGCAAAAGTTTATCTGTATATGCAAGATTATGCAAATGCAAAAGCGCAGGCAGAAAAAGTAATCAACAGCCACGAATTTGGCCTGTTTGGAGTAGATGTTGCAGGCAGAACTTACGCTGACCTCTTCAAGATTGCCAACAATAACAATAAAGAATCTATTATTGCTTTACAGTGGTTGTCTAACGGTGGTTATGGCTTTGGAAACGGTATGCAGGCTTCTTTGGCATATAGCTCTGAAATTACCCAAACCGGTGATGGTTATGGCGTTTTAGCACCAACTTTCGATCTGATAGATGCTTATCCGTCTAACGATCAGCGAAGAAAAGCAACCATCATGTTGCCTGGTGATTATTACCCTGAATTAAACCAGGCTGGCGGTGGTTATACCGTTCCTGCCAATGCAAGTTCGCAAGGAACCCATGCGCAGATTAAAAAGTACGTAATCGGTTCTCCTGCAGATAATGGCGGTAAAAGTGCATTCCAATCTACCGGTATGAATACTTATATGTTGCGTTTGGCTGATATGTACCTTATTGCTGCTGAAGCTATTCTAGGTGCTTCAGCAGGAAGTAGCCCTACTGGATTGGCGTTAACTGCCAGTACTAGTGATGCTACAGCGGTTAAATATTTAAATACCATCCGGAACAGGGCAGGCCTGGGCTCGGTTTCGACCTTCACTTTTCAGGACCTTTTGAAAGAACGCAGACTGGAATTTGCAATCGAAGGAGATTATTGGTTCGATCTGTGCCGGATTGATGGGTTTAATGTTACTGCCCACCCAAAAGCAATCGCGATTATTAAAGCTCAGGATAGAGGCGATTCTAGTAACGATACGCCACCTGTAAGGTACGGAAATGGCTATTTTACTCCTACAGATGCAAATTTCCTGTTGCCATATCCAGCAACAGAAGTTGCAAACGATCCTGCACTGAATCAACCTCCTGTACCTTACACTTTTAAATAAAATATGATTTACAGCATCACATTTAAAAAGAAGAGAAAATGAAAAATTTAATTAATAAACAACACAGAACGCTGCTGCTATTATTTGTTTTAGCAGTTATCGGGATGACCGCCTGTAAAAAAGATGGTTCTGAAGCTGGTAAAGGTGCGCCAACGATCTTGAGGGTGCGTACCATTAGTAAATCGTACATCGATAGTAAATTAACAACAACGATTACAACCTACGATGCCAATGGAAAAGCAACCTCGGTTACTTATCCGAATACTACGCCACAGGTTGTAGCGATGGATTCTACCACTACCGATGGGAATTTACAAAACATGTATGCCATCATCGGTACAAACCTCGCAAGTGTTACTACGGTTTCGTTTAATGGTGTTTCGGTTTATTTTAACAAAGCATTAGGTTCTGATAGCACCATTCTGATAGGCATTCCTAAAACAACTCCAGCAGGGCCAACGCAAAGCAATACGTTGTCGGTTACCACGCTTAATGGAAAAGTAGATTATAAATTTTCAATTCTGCTTCCTCCGCCAACGGTTACGGATGTTTCTAATTACAACTTCTCCAATGGCTCTGAAATTACTTTAACAGGTATTGGCCTTGCAAGTGTTACCGACGTACAATTGGGCACTTCAGCAAGTAAAGCAACCATTTCATCTAAAAGCGATACACAGCTAACCGTTAAAATGCCAGGTTCTACATCAACCTCTACCACATTGTTACTGATTTATTCGGGTGGTCAGGTGGCCTTGAAACAGGTTTTTGTAAATCTGGATCAGGCCTATAAATTCTTTACTGAAGATTATGGTACAGATTGGAGCGGTAATTTTTGGGGAAGCGGAGAAGTTTCTTCAGCAACTGCGAAATCGGGAGTGAAATCGCTAAAACTAACTTACGCAAAAGGCAACTGGAGCGCTAATGGCGTAGCCAACTGGAATGTAGGCTTGCCAAGTAACGGTGGTTTTACTTACCTTTCGTTTTACATCAAAGGAGGTAGTCAGGATTACACGCTGTATCTCACTGGAGATAAACGTGCAACGCCTTACGGAAACGGAGATCAATCGACGCCGATAACTGTAAAAGCAAGCGTTTGGAATTATTATAAACTTCCGCTGTCTTCACTTGGCCTCTGGACTACCGGATCGCCATCAAACACATTGGGTTTCTGGATTAAAGGTCCGGATGCACAGGATGAAAGCTTCTATATTGATGATTGGGTTCTTATAAAATAACCTTAGATAACCTTAATCCGGTTCGCCATGAAACAAAGTGATGAGCCGGGTTTTTTTATGCCCATAATATTTATTTATGACCTATATAGCTCAAAAAATAACATTTCGGATCATCTTGTGCTGTTGGTTCATATTTTTAATTTCAGCAGCAAATGCCCAGAAGACTGCTTTTGTAAGATCAGTTGACCATCAGTTCAAGATTAATGGAAGCCCTTATTATTACATCGGTGCCAACTACTGGTATGGTGGTTTACTTGCTTTGGAAAAAGATCCGGTAAGGGGTAAACAGAGACTGATCAATGAACTTGATTTTTTGAAATCAAAAGGTATCAATAACCTGCGTGTACTGGTTGGTTCTGAAGGTGAGGGTAAAATAAACGGTGTAGATCGTGTTAAGCCCGTGCTGCAGGCCCGTCATAATGTTTTTAACGGATCACTTTTGAAAGGACTGGATTTTTTATTGTTTGAAATGGCCAAAAGGAAAATGGTTGCAGTTTTGTTTTTAAGCAATAACTGGGAGTGGAGTGGTGGTTTTATGCAATACCTGAACTGGAACGGGCAAATTGATAACGAAACATTAAAACGAAAATTAACCTGGGATGAGCAGCGTGATTATACGAGTAAGTTTTATTCTTGCGAAGCTTGCAAAACCGATTATCAAAAGCAGTTGGATTTTATACTTCAGCATAGAAATACTTACAACGGCAAAAAGTATATCAATGAATCCGCTATTATGGCCTGGGAACTTGCAAATGAACCGCGGCCAATGCGGCCCGACGCGATTAGTGCTTATAAAAATTGGATCTATGCAACGGCCGGCTACATTAAATCAATTGACAAAAACCACCTTGTTACAATCGGTACGGAAGGTTTTATGGGTACCGAAGAAAACTGGTTACTGTTTAAAGAAATTCATGCCAATAAAAACATTGATTATTTAACCATTCACATCTGGCCGAAAAACTGGGGCTGGTTTAAAGATGCGCCAACAGCTGAAAATTTACCTGCAGTAATCGAAAAAACATCAGCCTATATTAAGCAGCATGAAAACATTGCGCTGCAATTAAAAAAACCTCTGGTTATTGAAGAATTTGGTTTGCCAAGAGATGGCCATGCCTTTGATCCTTCAGGTACAACAGCATTACGCGATGGGTATTTCAATCATATTTTCTCGCTTTGGTCAAATAGCCGAACGCATAACGGAGCAATTGCAGGGTGCAATTTTTGGTCGTTTGCTGGTTCATCGCGACCAATAAATGGACAATTATTTTGGAAAGATGGCGATGATTTTTCTGGAGATCCGCCACAGGAAGAACAGGGTTTAAATTCTGTTTTTGATTCAGATCGATCGACCTGGAACATGATAAAAACCTATTTTAATATTAACCATTCCGCTTTGCAATGAAAAAATATGTCTTTTATTCCGTAATAATTTTGCTTCTAAACACCTTTTCAGTTGCTGCGCAAAAAAACTTGCTGAGTAACGGAGGCTTCGAAGATGGCTTAGACAGCTGGGGGGCAGGTAATGCTAAAGTGACGAATATGGTCCGTAAATCGGGTGAAGCAAGTTTAGCACTGGTAGCTTACGTAAAGGGGAAATGGGAGGGGGCCGATCAGAAAGTAAAACTGCCAAAAAACTCAAAGGCGATTGTAATTACAGGATCTTATAAATTGGATGAGGTAGAACAGGGTGTCAACCCCTGGAACACCGCTGTAATTATTTTAGAGTTTACGGCCGGCGATAGGAAGCTTGGAGATGGAATTCCATTGGTCGAAAAAACGGGAACAGCAGATTGGACCAGTTTTAAGAAAAATTTAAGAGTGCCGGATGAAGCAACAGGTTTTAGGCTAATGGTAGCATTAAGTGAGGCTTCGGGGACTTTTTTTGTTGATGATTTAAGCGCTATAGTAATTTCTATTGATGATTTTGAAAAAGAAACTACGGTTTCAAAAACCAAAAGCTATGAAGATTAAAAAAATATTATTCGGGATTGCAGCATGTAGTACCGTATTTATTTCTTGCAAGAAAAATACAGAAATTATCGGACCTGTACCGGTAACACCTGTGGTGCCCGTTACGACAGTACCGGGTTTGGCAACAGTTAAAACCTGGCTGGTTGATAAGAATGCTACAGACGAAACCGCATCTCTGTTTTATAATTTGAAACAAATTGCAAAAGGAAATGTGCTTTTTGGGCATCAGGACGATACCAAAAGAGGCGTTACCAACGCAAGTACACAATGGGCAAATGAGCAACAGTTTACGGGGGTTTCTACAAGCCAGAGTGATGTAAAGACAATTACCGGTGCTTACCCCGCAGTTTATGGTCACGATTTTATCCACATGACCAATTTCGCCACTGGCAATTGGTTTGATTACGAAAAATCGATCGCCAGAACCTTAACGATTGAAGCTTATAACCGTGGTGGCATCAATACCTATTGCTGGCATTACGCAAATCCGGTTTCTAAAGGTGGGTTTTACTGGTCTGATTCTCCATTTATTGCGGTTAATCAGGTCTTGCCGGGCGGAACGGCAAACGAAACTTTTAAAGCCTCACTGAAAATTGTAGCCGATTATGCCAAAACACTCATTGGAGCAGATGGAAAATTAATACCGATTATTTTTCGGCCTTTTCACGAAATGGATGGCAATTGGTTTTGGTGGGGAAGTGGCCACTGTACCGCCGCCGAATATATTGCCATGTACCAATACACAGTAAAATATCTCCGGGATGATTTAGGCGTAAGGAATTTTCTTTTCGCCTGGTCGCCAGATCGGAATTTCAATTCTCAATCGCAATATCTTAATTACTATCCCGGCGATGATTATGTAGATTTGGTCGGTACTGACAATTATGAGGATATGAAAGCTAATGTTTCACCTGGTATTGCTGCATCGAAATTTAAAATCGTTTCTGATTATGCAAAAGCCCATAACAAACTGGCCGCATTAACCGAAACGGGCCTGCAGAACCTTACCAGGGCAGATTGGTTTACCGGACAGTTGCTTAAATCGTTAAAAAACCAGAACCTTGAATTTGCTTATGCCCTGCTTTGGGCCAATACCAAAGATGCCTACTGGACTCCTTACCCCGGGCATCCGGCAACAAACGATTTTATGAATTTTAAAAATGATGGTTTTGTACTTTTTGCAGACAAAATGCCTTCAGTGTATCAAATTAAATAAATTTTTTTATGAAAAAAGTTTTGTTGTTTTTTATGTCGTCTCTTTTATTTAGTGCTGGTTTTGCACAGAATGTAGATTTTGTCAAGCGTAATGGCGCGCTAAAAGTTATGGGAGGTAAGATTCTGAACAGTAAAAATGTAGAGCCACAGCTCCGGGGTGTAAGTTTATCATGGAGTATCTGGGGAGGGAAAAAATATTACAATGCCGATGTGGTAAACTGGCTTCAATCTGATTTTAATATCAGTTTATTGCGTGTTTCTATGGCAGTACAGCCAGATGGTGGTTATTTGCAAAACCCGGTTGAGCAGGAACAGCTGGTGAGCAATACCATCGATGCAGCCATAAAAAAAGGCTTATATGTGCTTATCGATTGGCACGATCACCACGCAAATGAACATCTGGAGCAATCAAAGAAGTTTTTTGCCGGCATGGCCAGAAAATATGCCGGTACGCCGAATATTATTTATGAAATATTTAATGAGCCCGAAAAAATAGAATGGCAAACGGTTAAAGATTATGCTGTAAAAGTGATTACGGAAATCAGAAAATATGATGCTGAAAATATAATTATTGTGGGCAGTCCACATTGGGATCAGGATATTGATGTTGTTGCCCAAGACCCCATTAGAGGATTTAGCAATATTGCGTATTCTTTTCACTTTTATGCTTCAGAACCTAGTCATCAGGAACTTTTAATGGAACGGGCCAACGAAGCAATTGTTGCCGGTCTGCCTATTTTTGTGACCGAGTGGGGTGTAGGTGAGGCCAGTGGCGATGGGAAATTTGATCTCGGGAAAACGGCTAAATGGTTTGACTGGATGGAAAAGAATAAATTAAGCTGGGCAAATTGGAACATTACAGATAAAAAAGAAACTACCGCAATATTACAGCCAGGCGCATCTCTGTCAGGGAATTGGAAGCTTGATATGCTTACCCCTGCAGGGCTTTATATCAGGACCCAACTCAAAAAATTAAATAAATAACAGCCAATTATGAAATTTGGATTTCTTCTATTAATTGCCTTTTTTGTTAGCTATGTAGCTTATGGACAGGGAAATAATTATGTTCAGAATTATAATAAATTCGATGGACTGGCATTAACCCCGCCTATGGGATGGAACAGCTGGAACAAGTTTGCCTGTAATGTAGATGAAAAATTGATCAGGGAAACGGCTGATGCGATGATAAGTTCGGGCATGAGGCAGGCCGGTTATACCTACATTAACATTGATGATTGCTGGCATGGAGACCGTGATAGCTTAGGTTTTATCCACCCGGATCCAAAAAGATTCCCTTCAGGAATGAAAGCTTTGGCCGATTACATTCACAGTAAAGGATTGAAGTTGGGATTATATTCTGATGCCGGTTCTCAAACCTGTGGTGGCCGCCCTGGAAGTAGAGGGTACGAATTTCAAGATGCATTAACCTATGCTGGATGGGGAATTGATTATTTAAAGTACGATTGGTGCAATACAGATGGATTAAAAGCCGAAGGTGCTTATAAAACAATAACGGCAGCCTTGCGTAAAGCAGGCAGACCTATGGTTTTGAGTATCTGCGAATGGGGATCAGATAAACCTTGGGTCTGGGGGCCAGCAGTTGGTCATCTCTGGCGTACCAGCGGAGATATTTTTAATTGTTTTGATTGTATTGAGGATCACGGCACATGGAAATCTTGGGGGGTGATGCAGATTTTGGATAAACAGGACGGTTTGCGCCAATACGCAGGGCCTGGACAATGGAACGATCCGGATATGCTCGAAATCGGAAATGGGAAATTAACACCTGGGGAAGATAGGGCTCATTTTGCGATGTGGGCAATGCTGGCTGCTCCATTGGTTGCTGGCAACGATATTCGGAATATGGACAGGGAAACTATTTCGGTTTTGATCAACAAAGATATTATTGCAATCAATCAGGACGCTTTGGGGATTCAGGGTTTTAGGTATTCGAAAAAAGATGGCTTTGAAATCTGGTTTAAGCCACTAAGTAATGGGAGATGGGCCGCCACTTTTTTAAACCGCGCTGCCGAAACTAAAAAGATAGATTTTAATTGGCATAATGAAAAGGTTAAGGATGAGGTTTTTCATAAAGACTTAAACGCAGCATCTATTTTATATAAAATCAAAAATGCCTGGTCAGGGAAATCTGTTGGTACAACAAAAAATAGTTTAAAAACAGAAGTTCCGCCCCATGATGTTTTGACTATAGTTCTGGTGCCGTAAAATTTTCTCAATGAATTTTATCGATCAGTGTTTATTTTGATGCATTTTGACAAAGGGGACGAAACCTATATTAACCATTTTCAAATAGCTATATAAAAACTCTTGTTCCCGAGAAGTTTTCCCTAAATTCTTTGGGTGTACAGTGCTTTTTCTTTTTGAACAAGCGGTTAAAGTTCGAAATATTATTAAAACCGCAATTGTAAGAAATTTCGGCAACCGAATGGGTGGTTTCAATAAGCATCCGGGTAGCATGGCCAAGCCGGATTTCGTTTAAGCTGTCAATAAATGTGTTTCCAGTACGTTTCTTGATAAACCGGCTAAAAGAAACTTCCGTCATGCTCACCAGTTTTGATAAATCCTTTAAGGTGATGGGTTTGTCGAAATTAGCATTCATAAATTCAAATGCTTTATCAATTCTTCTGCTGTTGTAATTTAAAACCTGGTCATTGTTAAAAGTTGCATCCGATAAAACCCGCAGGCTTTTCGACGTTGATAGATCATGAAGAATACTCATCAGTTCTAAAACAGAATCAAATCCCTGCAACTGGTTAATGGCCAAAATGCGATGGTATACTTTTTCAATAGTCTCTCTTGGAAATAAAATCCCTCTTACCGAGCGTTCGAACATTTTTCGGATAAAGCTGAGCTGATTTCTACGCAACATTTTATCGTCAAAAAGATCTTTATGCCATTGGATCGTTACCTCGGTAATTTCTTCGCTTTTACAGTTATGGGTTGTCCAAACATGAGAGAGATTCGGTCCAACCAGCACCAGCTCCATGTCGGTGATTTCTTCAATGTTATCACCAACAATCCGTTTCGCACCCGGAGCATTTAAAATTAAATTCAGTTCAAATTCTTCATGAAAATGAAGCGGAAAATCAAAGTCTTGCTTTACCCTTGAGAAAATAGTGAAACAATCATTTTGCGTAAGCGGAGTGATTTCTTTAATGATGCTCGTCATAACATATAAGTTCAAAAAAAATATCTTTAAGATAAAAGAACATTGATGCAATGTAATAAAAATATATTTGTCTATTAATATATTAAGCCATAATTTGAGGTTAAATAATATATATAATATACTAATTGGTTAAAATAGTATTATTGTTTAAGTGAATTACATCGGTATTTTAGGTTATTATTTTATGCGCCAATATACTAGCCAAATTATAACCTTATGACCAAAAAGATACTTCCATTTTTCCTGTTTTTCTGCTTGCCTTTTCTTACTGTTTTTGGTCAGTTAACAGATATAAATGCAACGCCGCAAACGAGCAATTTGTATAAAAATTTAAGCAGGTTATCTGGTAAAGAAGTGTTGTTTGGGCATCAGGATGATCTGGCTTATGGAGTAGGTTGGAAATATCAGGATGGAAAGAGTGATATCAAAGATTTGACTGGCGAATATCCGGCCGTTTTTGGTTGGGATGTTTCTGGTCTGGAAACCGACCAAAAAAAAAATATTGATGGTGTACCCTTCGAAAAAATGAAACAATACATCAAAAAGGCATACGATCTAGGAACAATAAATACTTTGAGTTGGCATATGGATAACCCGGTAAACAGTAAAAATTCTTGGGATACCAGTTCAATGTCCGTTAAATCTATACTTCCAACAGGTTCAAAACACATGTTATACAAAAGCTGGCTGGATAAGTTTTCGATATTTGTCAAAACATTAAAAGGTGCCGATGGCAAAGTGATACCGATATTGTTCAGGCCTTTTCATGAAAACGGTGGAGGTTGGTTCTGGTGGGGTGCAAAATCTTGCACAGCTCAGGAATATAAGGCGCTCTGGCAATTTACAGTCACTTACTTAAGGGACAAGAAAAAACTGCATAACCTTATTTATGTTTTTAATCCCTGCGATTTTACAACAGAAGAGCAATACCTGGAGCGATATCCCGGCAATGATTTTGTAGATGTGTTGAGTTTTGATTACTACCAGTATGGAGGGGCTGAAATGGGAGCGTCATATAGTCAAGATGTTGCCAGGAATTTAGCCATCCAGCATAAAATAGCGAAACGAAGTAAAAAATTAAGTGCAATAGCTGAAACTGGATTCGTTGAAGTTCCAGATCCAAACTGGTGGACAAATGTTTTTGCAGCCGCTATTCGGGAAAATAAGCCCTCTTATGTGCTGTTTTGGCGCAATGCAGGCTATCGCGAAAAGGAAAAGGACAATCATTATTATGCACCCTATCCGGGCCAGGTTTCTGCAACAGATTTTTTAAAGTTCGTCAGGCAAAATAAGATTCTTCTCCAAAGAGGACTGCAAAAATATTCGATCTATAAAAAGTAGAGCATGAAAAAAAAATCTCCATTAATGGTTTTCATATTTTTTATAGTCCTTTCTACTTGCTATGGACAAAAAACTGTTATAGAAAATAATACCATCGATGCAAAAGCAACTGCCGAAACGAAAGCCTTATTCTCTAATTTAAAGAATCTGGCAGGAAAAGCTGTTCTTTTTGGCCAACAGGATGCGCTAATGTATGGCGTTGGCTGGAAAGGCGAATACGATAAGAGCGATGTTAAGCTGGTAACAGGCGCTCATCCGGCTCTTTTTGGCTGGGACCTGGAAGCCATTGCCAAAGATGATACAGATGAAAATTTAAATGAAAATGCCCAAAAACTTAAAGGTTATTGTTTGCAGGCTTATAAAATAGGTGGCATCAATACATTAAGCTGGCATGTTCAGAATTTTGTAACGGGGAAGAATTTTTATGATACCACCAAATGCGTATCTTCTATTTTGCCCGGAGGAGCAAAACATACGGCATTTACAAAGGCACTGGATCAGGTAGCGTTGCTTATTAAATCTTTGAAAACCGATAAAGGAACTTCCATTCCGGTTATTTTTCGCCCCTTTCACGAAAATACCGGCAATTGGTTCTGGTGGGGCAAACCATTTTGTAGCACTGAAGAATATAAAGCGTTATGGCAATTTACGGTTCAATACCTTAGGGATAAAAAGCAATTGCATAACATTATATACGCTTATTCTCCCGACCGAACTTCGGGGAATTTCGAAAATTACATGGAGCGTTATCCCGGCGATAACCTTGTGGATGTACTTGGCTTTGATAACTATTACGAATTTAAAGACCTGAATGATGAAAAATCAATTGATTTAGCTGTAAAATCAATTGGGCAGATCTGTAATTACGCAATTTCAAAAAACAAAATTGCCGCATTAACAGAAACCGGGCAGGAGAAAATTGTTCAGCCCAAATGGTTTACAACAGTTTTTAATAAAATAATGAACGATACCGAAGCCTACAAAATATCTTATCTGATGGTTTGGCGAAATGCGCATACAGGCCATTTTTATGCACCATATCCCGGCCATCCCAGCGAAAATGATTTCAAAGAATTTTATAACAATCCCAAAACACTTTTTCTTAAAGATCTAGGGGACATATATGGCACAATAAATCCTTTGATATCATCCAATTAAACAATTTCTATCCCAACCAACCTAAATAATGAAGTTACAATTAATAGACGTTTTAATCATTATCCTGTACCTGGCCACTATGATTTTCATTGGCTTTTGGTATCGGAAAAAAGCTAGGCAGAACAAGGAAAGTTACATGATGGGCGGAAAATCACTGCCTTGGTATAAACTTGGACTGAGTGATGCATCAGATATGTTCGACATCAGCGGAACTATGTGGATGGTTGCCTTGTGCTTTGTTTACGGCTTGAAAAGCATCTGGATCCCCTGGTTGTGGCCCGTATTCAACCAGGTTTTTATGATGATGTTCTTAAGTAAATGGCTACGGAGAAGTAATGCAAATACAGGTGCAGAATGGCTGCAAACCAGGTTTGGCTCGATTGGGAAAGGGGTAAAGGGCTCTCATGTCGTAGTAATCGCATTTGCATTGATCAGCTGTTTTGGGTTCCTTGCCTATGGTTTTATTGGCCTGGGGAAATTCATGGAAATTTTTATTCCATGGGATCATGTGAAAAATTATGTGCCCTTTGATGTTCCTGCAAAATACGTCCCACATTTCTACGGAATTGTGTTTACGCTTTTCGCCATGTTCTATTCCATTTTGGGTGGAATGCACAGTATCGTTTTGGGAGATATGATTAAATATGCCTTTATGACGATCGGTTGTGTTGCCATTGCAGTAATCGCAATGACCCATTTGCACGGACAGACTTTAAATGTTCCAAAGGGCTGGGATGATCCGTTTTTCAGTTGGAAACTCGACCTGGATTGGAGTAAAATTGCTGCCGATGCCAATAAAAAAATCGCGGATGATGGATTCAGCCTGTTTGGCATCTTTTTTGGCATGATGCTCTTAAAAGGTGTTTTTGCATCACTGGCGGGGCCGGCGCCAAACTATGATATGCAAAAGGTGCTGAGTACCAGGAGCCCGAAAGATGCCAGTAAAATGACCGGCTTTGTAAGCATCATCTTATTGCCCATCCGTTATTCTATGGTGATCGGCTTAACCGTGTTGGCGCTGCTATATTACAATCAGATTTATTTAAAAGGCCCGGATGGCGTTACCGATTTCGAACGGATTTTGCCTGCTACCATTAATAATTTCCTTCCGGTCGGCATCCTGGGGATTGTACTAACAGGCTTGCTCGGCGCATTTATGGGTACTTTTAGTGGAACGCTGAATGCTGCACAGGCTTATATCGTAAATGATATTTACATAAAATACATCAATCCTAAAGCCAGTACCAAAAAGGTAATCAACATGAATTATATCGTTGGCGTTGTAGTGGTAGCAATTGGTGTGATCCTGGGATTTTTCGCCAACAATGTTAACGATATTCTGCAGTGGATAGTTGGCGGGTTATACGGTGGTTATGTAGCTGCAAACTGTTTAAAATGGTATTGGTGGCGCTTTAATGCGAACGGATTTTTCTGGGGAATGGCAGTTGGTATTGCAGCGGCATTGGCAATGCCTTATGTAACACATGGCTTGCCACTTTACTGGTGGCCATTGCTTTTCGTACTTTCTATGATCGGATGTGTTGTGGGTACTTATGCCGCACCTCCAACGGAAGAAGCGATACTAAAATCATTTTATAAAACCGTTAGACCGTGGGGATTTTGGACGCCAGTCCATAACCTGGTTGTTGCAGATGATCCAACATTTCAGGCCAATAATCGATTTAAACTCGACATGTTCAACGTGGTGCTGGGTATAATTGCTCAGCTCTGCCTAACCATTTTGCCGATGTATTTCATTTTGACTATGCACACACCACTTTTGATCACGATTGCCATTTTAGCGGTAATTGTGATCATCCTGAAAAGAACCTGGTGGAATAAATTAGAAGATTAAAAAAGATAATAAAATATTTTTATGATAGATTTTGAAAAAAGAAAACAGCAACTAGAAGAGGCGCATAAATATTTAGTTGCACTAAAAAATAAAAAGGCCGTTTTGGGGAATGGTATTTTCGATCGGTACGAAAATGCGATTTTAACCGCTGCTCATACACCTTTAAACTGGAAATATGATTTCAATCCGCAAACAAACCCCAATTTGTTGGAGCGGATAGGCATTAATGCAACGTTTAATGCAGGCGCAATTAAATTTAACAATAAATATATTTTGGTTGTAAGGGTAGAAGGAACCGACCGTAAATCCTTTTTTGCTGTTGCCGAAAGTGAGAATGGAATTGATCATTTTACATTTTGGGACCAGCCGGTAACGCTCCCTGAAACCAGCGAACCAGATACCAATGTTTACGATATGCGTATTGTTGCCCATGAGGATGGCTGGATGTATGGTTTGTTCTGTACCGAAAGAAAAGATCCTACTGCGCCTGCGCATGATCAATCCATGGCCGTTGCGCAATGTGGTATTGTGCGTACAAAAGATTTAAAAACCTGGGAACGTTTAGCTGATTTAAAAACGCCATCCCCACAACAGCGGAATGTGGTGCTGCACCCTGAATTTGTAGATGGAAAATATGCCTTTTATACCCGTCCGCAGGATGGTTTTATTGAAAGTGGAACCGGAGGCGGAATTGGATTTGGATTAAGCGCTTCCATTGAAAATGCAGTGATCGAAAAAGAACTGATTGTTGATAATAAAAATTACCACACCGTTTATGAAGCTAAAAACGGAATGGGACCTGAACCGATTAAAACTGAACATGGCTGGCTGTTTTTAGCTCATGGGGTAAGAAATACAGCTGCTGGATTACGTTACGTATTGTACATGTTTATGACGGATTTAAACGATCTGACCAAAGTCATACATAAACCGGCAGGTTATTTTTTGGCTCCTGAAGGGGAGGAACGTATTGGGGATGTCTCCAATGTGGTATTTAGCAATGGGTGGATTTTGGATGAAGATGGAACCGTATTTATTTATTATGCATCTTCTGATACACGGATGCATGTGGCAACCAGCTCATTGGATATCCTTGTAGATTATGTAATGAATACCCCTGCAGATAAGCTGCGCTCAGCCGCTACGGTGAACAGAATTTTAGCAAATATTGAAAAGAATACGGTAAGTACAGTAATTTCGGGACAGGTTTGAAATTAGATTTAGCAAAATACCGGGAAGAATTAAGCTCAGAATTGGAAAATATTCTGAGTTATTGGATGAAATTCACAATTGATGAAGTTAATGGTGGATTTATTGGAAAGATTGATAACGATAACCAGATCGATTATACCGCGCCGAAAGGAAGTGTATTAAACGCAAGGATTCTCTGGTCATTTTCTTCAGCGTATCATTTAAAGCCAAACCCTGATTATCTCAAAATTGCAGGTCGTGCTTTTGAATACATAATAGCGCATTTTATTGATGACGAATTTGGCGGTGTTTATTGGTTGCTCGATGCAAAAGGAAAGCCCCTGGACACTAAAAAACAGGTTTATGCCATAGCTTTTACCATTTATGCTTTTAGCGAATATTTTATGGTCAGTAATCACGAGCTTGCTAAAGAAAAGGCTGTTAATTTGTACAAAAACCTGATCGATCATAGTTACGACGTTGAAAATGGTGGCTATTTTGAAGCTTTCAGCAGAGAATGGAAGAGTTTGGAAGACCTGAGATTGAGTGAAAAAGATGCGAATGAAAAGAAAACAATGAACACGCATTTGCATGTTTTAGAAGCTTTTACAACGCTTTATAAAATTTGGCCGGATGAAGATTTAAGGCTTAAAATTATAGCGCTCATTCATAATTTCACCTCACATATCATTAATAATGAAACCGGAAATTTAATCCTGTTTTTTGATGAAAACTGGACTCCTAAATCAGATATTATTTCTTTTGGGCATGATATTGAAGCAGCCTGGTTATTGCTCGAAGCCGCAGAAGCTGTACGTGATGATGCCCTTATCGAAGCAATAAAGTGCGCTTCGGTAAAAATGAGTCAGGGGGCTAAAAATGGACTAGATGCTGATGGCAGTTTATGGTATGAATACGAGCCTTCCAAAAATCATATCATAAAAGAAAAACATTGGTGGGTACAGGCTGAGGCTATGGTTGGCTTCTTTAATGCCTGGCAAGTTTCAGAAGAGCCACAGTTTTTAGAACTTAGTATTCAAAACTGGGCCTTTATAAAAGATAAAATCATTGATCATGAAAAAGGCGAATGGTTTTGGGGGCTAGATGAGTACGGAGCAATTATGAACGCTGAAGATAAGGTCGGAATCTGGAAATGCCCGTATCATAACAGCAGGGCGTGTATAGAATTAATTCGGAGAATCAACTTTTCAAGTAGTTCAGGTCTTTAATCCCGGACAACTCTTTCGGTTCAAAGGTTCCCGGTGTGGGGTGTTTTGATGATGTTATCTCTAAAATTTTAGACGCAATTATATGAATCCTTTCAACTTTAAATCGTCCACTATGGGTTCAATAAGCAATAAAAAGGCTTTTAAATATTGAAAGTACTCCCACTGATCGGTACTGACTAAAGCCTTTGATTTTTCTAAGGCTTTTTGTGTTCTAGGTAATTGTTTGTCAGGTGCATAAGTCGTATTGAAGGGTTTGTTTTAACGGTTTGTCCAGCATAATTAAAAATTCTCCATTTCGGGATAGATCGAACCAACAATATATCTATACTCTTCGATTTTATCTAAAAAATACAATTTGTTAATCTTTTAACAGAATTAGGAATCAAATGTATATTTCACTAATAGTTAACCCTCCATTTCCGTGCATAGTGGCCGCTAAATGGAGTGCCGGGTAAATACAATAATTAGCTTAACATTGAAAAAGCTCCAAAACGACCGTTTTGGAGCTTTTATCAGACAGGTGCTATAAGGATTTAAGCCAATCGACAACCTGTTCACGGGTCTTTCCCGTTTTTTGTTGCAGTTTTCCGTAAAGCTCATCATCTTTTCCTTCTTCGTACTTTAGATCATCTTCGGTCAGATCTGCATAGGCCTGTTTCACTTTTCCTTTTAACCTGAGTTCGATAATTAATCGTTGAAAAATTTGTAACCATGGCAGTAAAATAGTATATTTAAGTATC
>NZ_JAVTSN010000035.1:0-85945 GCF_032678585.1 Pedobacter psychrodurus
GTGCAACACATTGGTTTTTTAATTTTAGCGATCTTTTTCGCCTGCTAAATTACGACCAGAATACAGAACCCAGGAGAATATACAAAGAGCCTGTTGCAGAAAATTTTGTTGCAGATTCTGTTGTAATAAGAAAATCTATTTTCGAAATTTTGTTGGGAATTTCTTCTGTAGACTTTTTTAAAATGCAAGATGCAGCCAGGGCAGCAATGAGAGCTCGGGATGTGGCGAAGGGACTTTTTGAAGGCTTTAAAGATAATCATGAAATTTCTGGTGATTACGAAACACTAAGCTCCAGAAAAGTTGAAATTTCAGCAATCTTGTCTGAATTAGAAGAAGAGAGAAACAGCGAACTTAAACAGAATACAACTGTTGACAATAAGGTGGAAGAGCTGGCGGATGTCCAGGCCAGGCTTGTTGATCTTCAAGTAAAGGCTTCCCAGGATAGAGTTCTGCTAGCAAATATTTCCAATGAGCAGCAAAGGGTATCCTCGCTACACCAAGGATTGCTCGATGAAATCACACAAATCGAGAAAATTATATTTACCCATGATAAATTGGATCTTTTTGCGATGGAGGTATGTCCCTTTTGTATGGCTAAAAAGGATGTTAAGCAAGGGTTTTGCATATGCGGTTCGCCGTTCAATAATGAAGACTATGAAAAATTTGTTTATAACTCAAATGAATATAAAGATATCCTTACTAGGAAACAGAAAGGCATTGAGGCCATCACCGTTGCCGAGACCGCCTTTCGGGATGATGTAAAGGAAATTTCCAGTAGACTGAACGCTACGAATGAGGGCATCGATGAATATACCATTAAACTGAGAAACATCATAAATACAGCAGAATATGCCGGGAACAGCACGGTGATCGATGATCTCAACGACCGCATTTTTAAGCTTAAGGAAGAATTGCTGCAGATCAACTTTGGAATGAAGAACAGTGAGCAATATGCACGTTTGGAGGCAGATTTCATTGAGAAAAACAGGTTATTTGGGATTGCTCAAGGAAGTCTAAATAAAGCGATTGAAGCCCATGAGAAAAACAATGCCGAAACTATTTCTGCTTTCAATGAAGTGTACAGTACGCTTTTAGCAAAATCATCCTATAAGAGCCAAGAAGCTTATATCGATGATAACTATATGCCATTTATTGACAACCGTGAATACAAGGCCAACAGTAGCGAAGTTCCTAAGCGCTTGATGTACTATTTTACGATACTAAGTTTAGCCTTAAAAATGGGGTCTGTTAAGCATCCCAGATTTTTGCTTATCGATACTCCAGAAGACTCGGGAATTGATACTGACCACCTTAACCTAAATCTTTCACTTTTAGAAGATGCTATCGCGTTAGGCGCTGATGAGCAAGGTAATTTAAAAGATTACCAAGTAATCTTGACGACTGGTTACGGGAAATTTCCTCAGGAATTCGAAAAGTATATCGTTGAACGGTTTTCAGAGAAGGAAGGGAACTTTATTCTCAAGCCTAACATTAAACTTGATATCTCAAGTGATGAAGATCACATCGAACCTTTGGAACTCTAACAAAAGTTAATAACGCAATCAAGCAAAAAATAATAAAATCATCAATTATATTCAAGAAATAGATATCGACAATTATCAGGGCAATTAGGATATGCTCAATAACGCAGTAAGTGATTCCAAAGCTGCGGTTGAAATACTGACAGGCAGGTATTCTTTTGAATTGATTAAAGAACCCTTTTGTGATGAGCAGGCTAGCAATGAGAGCATACTTATTTACCTATCAAATGCTGTGGACATGCTGGGAGAAAAGGATATTCTAATTATCTATCATGACGTATACGGATAGATAATTAGAATATACTCGTTCATTTCTTGCAATAGTTATTTCGAAAAGTGTTGACCATCATCAGTATTGTATACCGTGTATTGTGTCCCACGGAGATCAGGAAAGATGACAACTATTAAGTAATTACTTCTTTTAACTGGATAAACCTATGTCAATTGACCCTTTTTTTTCAAAAATATATTTCTCATAACATCTTATCAATAAACTTAAAGATAATTAAAAAATGTTGTTATGGGGTCAAATTAATTGGTTTTTCCAACTAAGTGTAATTTCCTGTGAAGCTAAAATTGATGGGTAAAACGTAAAGGTCTCGACTTCCCATATTTCGATCCATTCATCTAGTATCTTATAGTAGTCAACCAGCTGCATATTTGAAAAAAAATATGAATGTATTTCATGAATAAGTATCCGCAGAAGTTTAATTCTTTAAAAACAATCAGTTTTTCCAATGCTAAAATATACCTGGCAATTTTTTACCCGCAAGGGTATATAAACAACCTGGTCGGTTGCCCTTGACAGGTAATTGCCAGCTATGATTTCCTGCATTAAAAAACTAATTTTTATTGTTATGGAAACAAATGTCAGTTTGCTCACAAAAAAAACACTAACCTACCATGTTGAGAATTACAATCTAATTGGATATGAAAGACTGCTCATAGAGGAAATCTTATCAGCAGTGGAAAATGAAAATGATACTTTAATCAGTTGGTTTGCCCAGTTCGGCAATACCTTTAGAAAAATCCTGTTCAATGTCCACGCTTACCGCATGGGTTTGAGGCTTGGTTTTGAAAATATTGAATTTGATGAGTATGACTGGTTAAGGCGACCACCATTTCAGGATATTGAAGAATTACGGTTTGGACTGCCAGACAAAAGTAGATATGGCAATTACAGCACAATCACATTAGGGCATGGACCGAATCAAATCTGGACTTATGGATTATCCTGTGCGTATGGTACTGCGGGATCTTCTTCTGGAATTTGCGTATACGATCAAACCTTTGCCAATAGGGAGGAAGCACTTAAAGATGCAAGAGCCAAGCTCAAAAAGATGATGCTAGCCAAGGTTGGTGATAAAGACGCTACAAACTATAACCAAAAAGTAATTGCTGCAACGCTTAGGGATATTGACAAACTGGAAATATCCTCAGTACAGTTGACCCTGTTTTAGGCTGGCTGTATTTTTCTAATCTACAATAAGTGATGGACTGATCCATGCCATCGGGTATCGTTATAAATAACGATAGTACGTAAGGGAGTACCATTCTCCTGTTTCTTAACTCATCACTTTTGCTTTTTAAATCTTTGATTATGATCAGACCGAAAAAAGCATTTCCCCCCAGACCAAGAACCAAGCCTGGCTCATCTGGCTATTACCGGGAATTAAGACTGAACCTGCGGAGAACAATTGCCAATATTCCAATCCCGGAAAGTGCAATTGAAAAGCCTGGTTTCTCAGGGCACCAAAAATAGTAAATACCCACAAATTCGAGCTACCTACAGGAATACTTTAACCACCCGGGTGTTTTGCAAGATGTACTTTTGTATACACAAAAGAATCTTGCGCCCTTGAGGTCGGGCATTTTTCTCGGAACTCGAAAATGCTGAAGCCAGTTTAAAAGCAAGATTATGCCAAGGAAAAAATCTAAAAATCCAGATCAGCTCTTGACCCATCCGATAATAGTGAGGGTGAATGAACACACCTTTAAACGTTTGGAAAAAATTCAAACCCATAGCAATTGTCAGTCGATAGGAGAGGTCGCCAGAAATATACTTTCAAAAGAAAAGATACTCATGCTCACCCGGGATGTAACGATGAATGCGCCGATGGAAGAACTTGCCTCTATCCGTAAGGAATTAAAAGCAATTGGTGTAAATATTAATCAGCAGACTCACCATTTTCATACCTCCGAAAATGAGGTACAGCGGTCTTTCTATTTTATGAAGACCAGTGATCTTTATAAAAACGTCGGAGTAAAGGTAGATAGGTTGTTGGAAATAATTACCCAAATGTCAATGAGATGGTTGCGAGGATATTGACCGGGGAAAGTATAAGGGGGCTCATTAACTACAATGAATCACGGGTGGCTTCAGGGACGGTGACCCCAATTTTGGCCAGCCGCTTTGGGCTGGACATTGAGCAGCTCGAACTACGGCATAAGGTAGCAAGGTTTGAACACTTGACCAAGCTCAATAGCCGGGTAAAGACTAATGCTGTCCATATTATGCTCAACTTTCATCAGTCTGAGGTTTTGCCAGTTGAGACGCTTCAAAAAATAGCAGTAGACTATATGGATAAAATTGGCTTTGGTGACCAGCCTTTCTTGGCCTACAAGCACGAGGATGCGAGCCATCCCCACATCCATATTGTCACTACCAACATGAAAGCTGATTCGACCAGAATAGATATGCATAACATCGGCAAGACCCTATCGGAAAAGGCAAGAAAGGAGATTGAAATTGAATACCGATTGCTCAAAGCAGAAGGGCGGGGTATGGAGCAACTCATTTTACCGGCCAATATCGAAATTGCTGCTTATGGTGAGAAACAGACCAAAAGATCTATTTACAATGTGGTAACGGCAGTTTTGAGAAGCTATAAGTTTACCTCTTTTGCTGAGTACAATGCGGTACTTAAAACTTTTAATATTGTTGCAGACCGTGGACCTGAAGATTCTGTGATGTTTCAGAAAAGGGGACTGGTTTATTCGGTACTCGATGCTGATGGTAACCGCATAGGGATACCTTTTAAAGCCAGCTCGTTTGCCGGAAGACCAATTTTGAATAAAGTGGAGAGCAAATTTGCCCGTAACCTTGAAAAAAGGAAGGGTTATGCTGAACAGTTAAGGCTGGCAGTTTCAAAAGCACTAAAAAAGGATCATCTGATAACAAAAGATGGCTTCGTTAATGTTCTGGGAAAACAGGGCATCTCCATACTGTTCCGGGAAAACAGTGAAAAGAGGATTTATGGCATAACATACATTGACCATAATAGCCGCTGTGTATTTAACGGAAGCGATCTGGGTAAACCTTTCAGCGCGAAGGCCATTCTGGAAAGTTTCCATCATGGCAAATCTGGCGTAGCGGAGCTGAAGGCTGGTGTTCCAGTTCTAAACAAAGGAAAATCGGAGGTTTCTTTTGCTGTTGAAAATGATGCCCGCAGTTCTGCAGGTGATAGCCTTTTACAGTTTTTGTTCGAAAAACCGGTGTTAGAACCTTTGTCAACCGTATCATTTAAGAAGAAAAAGAAGAAAAAAGGGCGCGCACAAAACAGGGGTTTAACAAACTAAATTTAAATTATGAATACAGGTGAAGATACCCAGGGACTTAGAAAGATATTGGATTTAAGCAGGATGATCAGTGTTTTTCTTTTGGCTATGCATTTTTACATCCGGTTTTTTCTGGTTTTTTCTGGCTGGGGATGGCATTCGGAAATAACGGATAAAATAGTGGCGCAGCTTGCAAAACTTGATGTTTTTGATGGCTGGTGGATTGCAAAGGTTGCGGCACTCGTTTTTCTGGTGATTTCACTTTTGGGGGTTAAAGGAAAGAAGGATGAGGATATCACGCTTAAACGTATCTGTATTTATATGGGTGTAGGACTGCTTCTCTATTTCGGTGCCATTCTATTGTTTTATTTTCACTGGCAAACTAATCTGTTGGTCGGTCTATATTGCCTGGTTACTGTCATTGGCTTTCTGTTGGCACTGGCCTCGGGTACATGGATATCCAGAAGGATCAAGCAGAGTTTGGTCAAGGATATATTCAATTCAGAAAATGAAACCTTTCCCCAGGAGGAAAGGTTACTTGAAAATGAATACTCTGTGAACCTTCCTGCTAAATACAGGTACAAAGGGGAAGTGCGCGATAGCTGGATTAACCTGATCAATCTGTTCAGGGGTTTACTTGTTGCTGGAACTCCGGGAGCGGGAAAGTCTTACTTTGTGATCCGCCACCTGATTGACCAGCTGATGGGCAAGGGGTTCAGTATGTTTATTTATGACTTTAAATATGATGATCTTTCGGTCATCGCATATAACTGTCTGCTGAAATATATTGGAAGATATAAGGTTAAACCAATGTTTTATGTGATAAACTTTGATGACCTGAACCGCACGCACCGATGTAACCCGCTAGACCCGGCCGCCATGACAGATATCACCGATGCGACCGAGGCGAGCAGAACCATAATGATGGGTTTGAACCGCGACTGGATCAAAAAACAAGGGGATTTCTTTGTGGAGAGCCCGATAAATTTCCTGACTGCCATCATCTGGTACCTCAAGAAATATAAGGATGGAAAGTACTGCACCCTTCCGCATGTGATCGAACTTATGCAGGCGGATTATGAGCAGCTTTTTAATGTCCTGCAAAAAGAGGAAGAAATAAAGGTGCTGATCAATCCTTTCATCAGTGCTTATCGGAACGAAGCAATGGCCCAATTAGAGGGGCAGATAGCCTCGGCAAAGATCGGACTGGCAAGACTGTCTTCGCCACAGTTATATTACGTGTTGAGCGGCAATGATTTTTCCCTGGATGTCAATAATCCGGAGGAGCCGAAAATTATCTGCGTGGGCAATAATCCTCAAAAACTGCAGGTTTATGGAGCCGTTCTTTCCCTGTATATTTCCAGGATGATCAAGCTGGTCAATCAAAAGGGGAAATTGAAAAGCGCCTTGATCTTCGATGAATTTCCGACTATATTTTTTAACAATATGGATAGTCTTATTGCAACTGCCAGGAGCAATAAGGTCGCCACAGCTTTAGCGGTACAGGATTTTAGCCAGCTCAAAAAAGATTATGGTGCAGAGCAGTCAGAAGTGATTACCGGGATCGTAGGGAATATTATCTCGGGGCAGGTAACCGGTAGTACAGCAAAAACCCTTAGCGAGACTTTCGGTAAAATTATGCAGGACCGGCAGTCAAAGAGCATCAACAGTAGCGATATCTCCCTTTCCCAAAGTACACAGCTGGATTATGCAATCCCAGCCTCCAAGATCGCCTCGCTTTCATCTGGTGAATTTGTCGGCATGGTTGCAGATAATCCTGAAGAAAAGATTGCACTGAAGATGTTTCATGGTGAAATCCAGAATGATCATGATGCCATTGCCGGAGAGGAGCAGCAATATAAACCGATTCCGATAGTTAAAACAGTATCTGCTGAAGAGATAAGAGAAAATTATGAGTGTATAAAAGTCCAGGTTGCGGCTTTGCTGAAGGCTGAATCGATAATCATGGAAACAGGTCAGGATACCGCTGTGGCGGGCGATATCAACAGTAGAAAAGATAAGGAGAAAAAAACGAAGAGCAGAAGCGGTAGGCGAAATAAGCAAAAGCCTACCAACACACTTTCGTTATAAACCATACTAAAGGTCTTTGTTCTCTTCTTTAAAACGAAGATTGCTTCCTTCATACCAAAAAACAATGTTGCCATAATGCTCGTCATTAACTCGAATAACAGTTTTGGCTGGCAAGCCTATATCTCTTAGAACAGTCAAGGTTTTTGTCTGGATCCCCAAAAGGTCACTGGGTATTTTATGCATGATATCTGATAACGCCTTTGTTTCCATGTAATGATCGATCGCATCCTGGATCTCTGACAGATCCGGCGTTTTGTTCTTGTTTATTTTAATGGCCGTTTTTTTCAGCTCCTTTAATTTTAATCTGGCTGCTTCAAGCTCTTTTGATTTTTTATAGAAAGTGATTAGTCTTTTGTGGATTTTCATGAAATTATTTAATATGTGTTAACCGTCTATTGAATTAATTATAAAGTTATGTAGTTTATTTAAACTGCTATTAGGTTATGTTGAACAGAAATAGCCTTCTCCTTATCAATTTGCTAAATGAATTATATATAATTGACTTTAAGCTCGGTGTGGAAAATATTTTCTTTAACTACCGCCTGAAAAAAATGATTTTCAGGATACGATAAAACAAGTCTCGCCTTAATGTTTTTCAGCCCAGTGTGTTCTCCCTTGGACGGAGGCGTGTTTGCAATAAGGTTTATGGATTTAAATGACAATTCCTTGCCGGTTATTATGAGTTCAATTATAGCCGGATTGTTTTTATCTAAAAGGTTGCCGTGCTTAAAAATATTTTCCACCAATGTCAATAATACAATTGGAATGATCGGTGCGGAACCGACAAGTATTTCTTTGTTGAATTTTAAATTTAAACGGTTACCGCTTCTTAATAAGTTCAAACGGATCATATGGTCTATCTGTTCAATTTCACGCTCAACATCAACAAAATCCTCTTTGCTGGTTTCCAGAGCATAGTCCATGATCTCTGTCAGGCAATCGATGGCCTCGTCCGATTGATCTGGGTTTTTCTTTGAAACAGCTTTGATGAAATCAAGGGTGTTAAACAATAAATGGGGATTTATCTGTGCCCTTAAATAATCCTTTTGCGCCGTCAAGAGTTTGTTTTCAAGTTTCTCCAGCTCAAGGGCATGTTGCATTTCTGCTTCCCTGCGATCAATATGCTGCTTTAAAAAATAGTATCCGGTACCAAATACCATAAAGAAAAGCGCTCTGTAACCCACAACTGCAATGTACCGCATATTGAGCGGGAAAGGGTTTGTTGTCTTTTCATGAAAGACCACTTTTAGTATCAACCCTGCGATAATGGCGCCGATTAGGTATACAAGTAACTCAAAGAAGAGCAACAATAGAAATTTAATTAATCTGGTCAGTTTTAAATTGTTCGCATGAGGCATTACTGCGCCTGCATGAAAATAAAACAGTAGGATATTCAGGATGTAAAATAGGATGTAGTAAGGCAGGCTGCTAAACTGTTGTCTGACCAGTCCTGCAACGACAACTTCAAGGAAAATAAGACTCGCCCAGCATGCTAAATGGACAATCTGCCCTTTATCAAGTGATATACGCACTTCGGATAATTTACCCATCATTTCAGATAATTAAAATGCTTCCGGATTCTGCTCTTGCTAAAATCGACCATTAAAACAATGGTTATGAAAGCTGTAAATACTACTAAGTTGTGTAAAAGAACTATATTTATTTTTAAGTCAATCCGTACGGTCAGGAGAAATGCAACCGACCCAACAACTTCATTAACAGATACCATAACCACTACAGATAGTTCAACCTGTCCCACTACCGGGTAACCTGTTCCGGATAAACTCATCGAACTTCTTCTTATAACTTCGAGAGACGGTAAATTTGCTCCCGTTGTTCTGGCTGATGAGATTCCCATCAATCTGCTTGACATAGTTAAAGGATATAATCTCTGATCTGTTGATCCTAAGAAATTCAGTCCTCTCGCTTATAGCCTTTTCCATATCCGTAAGTGTATGGTAACTTGTCAGGATCCTATCCGTCAGGAACACTTGAATATAATTTGACATAGCCTTAATATACATGATACTTTCATATTGTACTGACAGGTAGTTGCTTTTAAGCCCTCCTTTGACCAGCACAAAGCTATCGTCTTTTTTTGTCCCAGGTTTAACAAACCTAATAGCCAGTAACCGCTGTATTTGACGAACGAACTTAAGTTTTGTCAGCGGTTTTAGTAAGTAACCATCAACACCTATCTCGAAACTTTCCTCCGCATAGTCGCGGTGTCCAGTGATAAATATAAGATAATCACAATATGGTTTTAATAGTTCAGCAGCCTGGATCCCATTAATGAATGGCATGCCAATATCAGAAATTATCAGATCGATGTGCTTATGGATATGCAGGAAGTTCATTGCATCGTAGGCATTTTCAAAACTTTGCACATGGGTTACCCCTGGAGTTGCGGAAATCAGGCCTTCAATCTGTTCAAGTGAATACGGTTCATCGTCGATAACAATGCATTTTAGCTCCATCATAATAAATCTTTTCGCGGCTTGTATGTATGCTAAATTAACTAATGTATTTTTAATTAGCAATACTTGGCTATATGTATGTCGTTTAGATGGTGGGGCCGGCTGTTTACATAAGAATATGGTGATCCGCACAGTAAAATGATCTTGACAAAATTTTCTTATCAACTTGCCATTCGAAATTGTTAAATATTAACCGTTTCATTTCAACTTTGTTCATTACTGGCCGTCGGAAGCTTGGAACAGGAGAGGGGTTATGGACCCCTCTTTTTTTATAGATCAAAAGTTGGGGTGAACGAAATTTATCCCAATGACAAGAGAAGAAAATATTATCAGAATGCTCTCCGATCTGGAGTCAGTCCATATGGTATCCCTGCCGCTTTTAAAGGCTATGGAAGAGTCTGCCAACATCCGTTCAATACATAGAAAGGTAACACTTCTCAGTGAGGGAAGTATCCAGCATTCCCTTTGGTATCTTGTTCATGGATTTGCCAGGGAATATCAAAATGATCCCAATGATGGTAATGAGGCTACAAACTGGTTCTGGCAGTCAGGGGATTTCGTTTTTCATAATCACTTTGTCAACGGGGAACGTTCGGAGGTTTCTATTGATTTCTATTCAGGATCAGCCTTATTGGAAATTGACCTTATCGCGCTTTCGGAGAACACAAAGATTTTGGAAGAGTTTACCCTGATCAAAGGTGCGTTAACTGATTTCAATATGAGTCTCCGGCACGAACATCTCCGTGATCTCTCCAAATTAACAAGGCTACAGCATGTAAAAAAGTTTTATGATAGTCATCAGATGCTTTTCAATTTCGTGCGCCATAAGGATCTCGCTTCATTTTTCGGGATCAGGGATAAGAGTATATATAGGTATCTAAAAGGGTTATGAGGGACGCCTTGTTGTGGAACCATTTTGCCACAATTGTGGTGACCGATCTCCACAGAATTATAGCGTTTTTAGGAATGTTCCTGCCTAATTTTGGATATGCATCTGTCAGGGGCTAGCATGGGTTTTTATAAAATCCTTGACAGATCAACATAAATGAGTATGATATTTCTTCATGAAGAAAAATAAAAATTAACGAAATGGCAAGGTTTAAGGGGATTAAGATGTTAGCTAGAATCGATAGGTTTTTTGGAACTGCAATCCTTTTGCCTTATACAATTTTCTTTGACTCAAGTTTTACTTGCATTATTATCATTTTAAAAAAGCATTCTGCCATTTTCAGTCTCAATGCTGAAATGGCAAAGCATAATAGGGCCGTACACAATTGTAAACATGCACTCTTCCCGAGACCCAACTGGATTATCCCGGCTTGTGTGCAAGCTGGCTATAATCGGGAAATGTTTACCTCAAAGCAAAGATGATCAGTTACAATTAAATACCCTACATCATGGAAACGATCTCTGTGAATACTTCAGCATTTTATTGGGAAAGATTAAGAAAGATATTTGGAACATTGATCTGGATGTCATGCTTATTCTTATTTGCAATTTCTGCTTATGATAAGATCACTGATCATGAACGTTTTTTAAAAGGATTGGCTAAAGTAAAGTATGTTGGGAATTTTGCACCTGCGGTCTCGTATCTCGTTCCGATAGGTGAAATCGCTGTATGCCTTTTGCTTTCCATCTCTAAAACTGTTCGGCTAGGACTTTATGGTTTCATCGGGCTGATGGGAATCTTTACTTTACATATCGCGGTCATGTTGTTATGGGCCGAAAAACTGCCCTGTCACTGTAATCTGATCATCGAAAAATTAAGCTTTGGTCAACACCTTATTTTCAATATAGCATTTATTTTGCTCGCTTTCTTGGAACTCTGGTTGAAAACCAACAATTCAAAAATCCTTAAATTTAAACTACGATGAAAAATATCGTTTCAAATATCAAACATTTAGCTTTGAGCCTTCTGATAGTTGGCTTGGCTATTGGTGTTCAGTCATTTAAAGCATATGAAAAGAAACATGCAAAACTGGCACCATTCTATTACGTGAACAATGGTACCAATTATGTTCTCTTTTCAGACGGCACTACGCCTAATGTGGGCGATGATTGTTCTGGGGGGGATGCAAATCCATGTGCGGTTCAATCAACAACTTCATTGACTGCACCTTTTCCAAAAGACCAGTGGGATGACCTTGGCGCTACCCGCGTTTCCGGATCAATTGATGGTACATATACTCCGTAACCATAAATAGTGATTGGGGATCAATGTCTGGATCCCCAATCTTTTTTACATATTCTCTTTGATCAGCCGGATCAATGCCTCTGCCTTGTCGTTTCTCGGGTCGGTAGGACGTGAAGCGATTAGTTTTCCCTTTTTATCAATTAAAAGTAATTGGGGGAAACTGAAGTAATTATAATATTTTAGAAAGCTAGTGTTGGAAATCATGCCTCCGCCAGTCCATAGGTGCAAAGAGTTTGGAATCGTATATTCACGATCTTTTAGACCGCCAATCCAGCTGTCACGCGTCTTATCTACGCTGATGCTCAAAAACACAATATTATCGTTTCCCGAAAAGGAGGCGGATACCGGTGAAAGGGATTTGACAATACTTTTACAGCCTGTACAGCCCCTGAACCAGAAATCGGCAACAATTATTTTGCCTTTAAAATCCGCAAGTGTATACTTTTTTCCTTTCTCATCTTCTATTACAAAAGGATAGGCTTCGCGCCCTAAATCATTTTTTTGTCTCCACTCATTCAATATCGCTTTACTTGAATTGTTGCCCATCTGGATAAATATGCTATCGACATAATTATTTGCATTTTTATACTTCCCGTGTTCCATAATCGCATTAAGCCATAACCGGTCTCTCAGTGCACCATCAAAGTTTTTTTTGATCATTGCATAGATCGGACTGAAGTCTTTCGAGAATTTATCATCCGTCAGAATTTGCATCACCAGGATCTTTTGTGTTATAGACATGGAGTATAATGCCGATCCGATCAGATCCTGGTTATTGGGATCTTCCTTCGTGTATTCTAACAGGTTTTCTTCGAAATATTTCTTTATAGCCGGTCTGATCGTAATAAAATCTTTTCTGGCATTGGCGGCGATGAAATCTGTAGCTCTTGAGTATAGCCGAGCACCTACGCAATCGTAATAAATTAACTGGTATGCTTTATCCGAGATCCTATCGCGATAGGTAGCCAATAGTGCGAGTTTCATGCTAAGATTGATATCATATAATTTTTCTGTCGCTTTTAGGCTCGTCGAGGTGACCGTGTTCAATAGCTGGTTTGCCCTCATCTGGGCACCCAATGGTAGCGCATTTCGAAGTTGATAGATTTGCTGTTGGCAACTGATTTTCTCGGCGCCCTTACCACTAAACTGGATGAAATCTCTGATCTTGTTGATCTGGAAAATATTGATCTGGATCTGATCGCCCGTTTCCAATAAGTAGGGGAGATTGAGATAATTGTTTTCATCCAGAATTTTACGGCTTCCATCCGGAAACTGCAATTCAAAACACGCATATGCAATTTTGTCCGAAGCAGGCACGATGATTTTGCACTTTCCATTCAGTATGGTATCGACATAAGTTTTTGTTGTGCCGTTCCACTTGTAGTAGGTGTTGTTTTTAACCAGATGGACTTCAAACGTACTTCCATCCGGTACGTTGCTTTTGGATCCCATCACCACACTAATAGTGACGTCAGTATTCTCTTTTTCCACTGCAGCGGCTGGCCTGATCATTGAGCATGTCAGGCAAAGTAATGTTATTGCTTTTTTAAGCTGATTTTTCTTCATGTCTTTTTATTTAATTATCTGATGTTCTGTTCGATTCCGCTCAGCGCAATTTCATCACTGGGAATTGGGAAGGTGTATCTTAAGCTATTGGGTGAAAGTGTGTAGGTATTGTTTCCGAGTCTACGGGTAAGATTAATACTCGCACCTTCCTGGTTGAGTCGGCGGAGGTCGTCCCAGCGCATACTGCCCCGCCATACCAGCTCTTTTCTTCGCTCTGTTAATATTTTGTTTAGTGCTTCTGCTTGTGAGCTAGCGGTATAAGGAATAAATTTACCTGTAGTAAATCTTTTGATCAGTAGATTGTTCAGGGAAACCATAGCCGCCTGATACTCATTCCTTCTTGCTAAGCACTCTGCTTTGATCAGGTACATCTCATCAGTCGCCAGGCCGGCAAAAGAGTTTGCATTTGCTGAATAGCCCCGCTTGAACTTAAGGTTACTCCCATTTGCAATAAAGTATAGGCTGCGCCGCAGGTCATCGGCCGCGTAGCTTCTTATCAGGGTGCTATCCACGTTTGTATTCGCGGTTGAGTTATAGCTTGCCAGACCATAAAAGCTAACGTGCGTCGCCCAGAACATGGTTTCATCATTGGTGTTGGTGAAAGGATTGGTAGCTGTTTTACTCACTGAATTGTAATCAATCAGTTTGTTGTAAATCCCCAGGCAACTATCTGCATAAACCTCAGCCTTTTCATATTGCCGCATACTGAGGTAAATCCGGGCAAACAGGGCATAAGCAGCCGGTTTGTTGCCCCTGTTCCTACTAGCTGTTATTACGGAAGGGAGCAGGACAGTTGCCTTGTTCAGGTCTTCAAGGATCTGTTGGTAGGTTTCTGAAAGTGTTGCCCTTTGTTTGATTTCATCAATATCCGGAGATAATTTTAACGGAACACCCAGTTCGGTACTTGCGGTTCCTATATCGTAGGGATGGGCAAAGCTTTTGGCCAGTTCAAAATACGTGAATGCCCGGGCAAAATAGGCCTGTCCTTTGATGTAATTATATGCTGCCCTGTTTTTTTCGGTGATGGGAATGTTAGCCAGTCCATTTATTACACTATTGGTATAAAAAATACCAGTATATGGTAGTATCCAGTCCTGCCGGGCAACTTCTCCTCCATATACGTCCTTGCTCCAGATGTAACTTTCTCTTTCTGTACTGGTAAATAGGGAACTCCAGTCAGCTTCGCTCAGGATATAGTAATCGTCGCATGAAAGGATCGGTAGTGCAGGGACTTTGCAGACTAAGCTGTTATCCATTAATTGCTGGAAATCTCCGAGGCTGGATGGGATCACAATATCACTGCTCGGTTTGGCATCAAGAAAATCCTTTCTACAGCCGCAGAATAATGTCAGTACTGTGAGTACCATTATTAAAGTATTGTTAAGGTTTTGTTTTGTCATGTCGTTTGAATTTAAATTAAAGCGTAGCTCTCAGACCAAAGGCAATAGAGGCTCTCACGGGACTGGTGTTCGGGAAATCCGGATCCAGATTAAGGTGGTTGGCCCGCCACAGAATGCCCAGGTTAGATGCATAGACAAAGAGTTGGAGTTTCTGAAAAGGCAATCTTTTTGTAACGGCATTATTTAAGTTGTAGGCAAACCTAATGTCCCTCAGCCGGATATGATCGCCATGCTCTACCAGTACCTCAGCGCCCTGATAAAAGTCGTTCCTGTTATTGTTCGAGGGATAGATGAGCGAGGGAACATTTGTGCCGAGCTCGTCTCCAGGTTTTTGCCACCTTATTTCGTAGTCTGCCTGTTGGTAAGCTCCTCTAAATAATAAGGTGTAGTCAATAGATTTGCGCACCAGGCTATAGCTAAGCTTGTAGGTGATATTGACAGAGAGGTCAAAGTTTTTATAGCTAAAATTATTGATCAGGGAGCCGAAGTACAAAGGAGTCTGCGAACCCATGTATTTTAAATTACTACGGTCTACAGAATTGAGGATCCCGCTGTAATTATTGTTCTGCTGGCCATTCAGATATCCTATCGGATTTCCCTGGTTATCTAATCCCGCATATGGAAAGCGGAAAATGGCACTAAAGGGGTACCCTACCAATGGGTTGATATAATTCCCGTTTACCACACTCTGGTTCGATCCTGCACGTGCCTCATATTTGGTAACCTTATCTGTGGCATAGTTGAACAACAATGTGGCGTTCCATCTGAGATCCTTATCGAGCAGTTTCGTATTCAGTGAAATTTCCATGCCTTTGGTAAGCATCGTAGCTGAATTGCCCTTAAACTGGGTAATACCCGTTTGGGGTGCGATCGGGCTTGTACCAATGAGATCTTTGCTATTCTTCTGATAATACTCTATGGATCCGCTCAACCATCCCTTAGCAGTCGAAAAGTCGATACCGATATTGCTGATAGCCACTTTTTCCCATCTTAGAGAAGGGTTCGGTGGATTTATCACAATCAATGTAGGGTTGGTGAAGTTGTTTATTGCTGAAGCCGTAGTGGTCAGGTAGGCAGATGTAGTTTTATCGGTATTTCCATTATAACCATAGGTTGCCCTTAGCCTCAGATAGGTTAACCACTCCATATTGAAAAATGGCTCATCGCTGATGTTCCAGCTCAATCCAGTTGACCAAAGGGGAACACCCTTCTGTTTTGCCGCTACCCCAAAGATGTTCGACTCGTCCCAACGGGCGCTTCCGGACAAAATATATCTTTTAAGGTAAGAATAAGACGCATTGAGGTAATAAGATCTGCTCCTGTCGATCGTATTGGCACTTATACTTCCGTTGGTAATCCGTGCTGTTGTACCACCGTAATATTGTGGATTATCTCTTTTATAATCTATCCCCTGATTAGCATTGGCTGCAGTTGAAGCGTCATAGCCATACAGGCGGTAGCCATTGCCCGAGCTGGTAAATTCCTGAGCTTCAAAACCTGCTAAGGCATTGATCTGGTGTTTTATTCCAATGTTTTTGCTATAGCTTAACAGTGCACGCCCGGTATTGCTTTGATAAACACTGGTTCCCCGGTCAACTATATCTCCCAATGGGATAGCATAAGTAACAATGCCTGTACTTTGATTGATCTGAGAAAAGGAATTGATTAAGTTCCTGGTGTAGAATGATTCAAGCGGCTGATTGGTGGTGGTTTCGGTGGTTCCTTTTTGAAAAAGATAATAAACAGAAATTTTAAGGCCATCAATAATTTTGTAATTGAGATCTGTACTTAAGCGGTAATCAAGGGTGTTGCTTATTGTCCTTGGAACAGCCTCATTTAATGGATAGTAATGCCAGTCCTGCAACCGCCCGTTCCCAGCTGTGTCGGCATACCGCATGCTAATGGTTTTTACGGTTGGTACCGCATTGCCGTTCTGATCTGTGATCCTTTCATAAGGTGTCAATGGCGCAAAAGCCTCATAATTAACCATGTTTTTGCTGTTCGTTAATTGGATGGCCGATGTCCATTCTAGTCTGTTTTTAAAAAATATATTCGTGTTTTTGGCATTAAGGGTAAGCCTGTTGGAACTGTTGGCCACAGAATTTTCTTTATTATGGTCATAACCTCCAGAAATGTAATAGGTGTTTCTTTCACCACCACCGTTGATATTGATTGAATATTGCTGATTGATGGACTTTCTACGTAGATATTGATCAATATCCTCTCGCACATCATTTCCTTTCAGCTCATTGATCATCCTTAAGGAATCCGCGCTGGAAATCGTATTGTTCCGTTTTTTTAGAAAAATTTCAACTGCGGGGGAGATTACCGAATAACCTGTGGCAATAGCCGAATTGTAAGCACCTTTATTGAACAGAAACTGTTCAAGGGAAATATAGTCGCTGCTGTTAAGCTGTGGTGGGTAATAAATGTCGGGTCTGCTTCCAATGGTAATGTTGGAATTTATATTTACCGTTGGGGGAGCATTTTTACGGCCGTTTTTGGTAGTGATCACGATCACCCCGTTTCCTGCCTTTACACCCCAGATAGATGCAGCTGCCGCATCTTTTAGGATGGTGATATTCTCGATATCATTGGGGTTGATGTTGTTGATATCTCCCTGATAAGGAAAGTTATCCAGCACCACCAGTGGTTCCGCATTGGCAAAAAGTGTGCTTCTGCCCCTTATGCTGATGTCTGGGGTATAGCCATTCTGCTTATTTTTATTAAATAATACTCCACTTGTGATACCATCGAGCCGGTCCAGGATACCTGGGCCAACCTGCCGGTTCAACATTTCATTATCCACAAGTGTAAAACTTCCAGTCGCCCTTTCCCTCGGGATATTCTGATAACCTGTACTGACTATCTGAACTTCATTTAGAATATTTTCCTTTGGTTTCAAACGGATCAGAATTGGGGATAAGGTCTGCCCGGTATAGGGATATTCAACGTCGGCAAAACCAATTGAACTCGCCGCGAGTATTCCGCCCTCATACAGGTTGCTAAATTTAAAACTTCCTGCTTCAGTGGTTATATAGGTGAGCTTGCTGTCTTTGATCCGCACTGTAGCTCCTGCAATGGGGATTCCCTTTTCATCCTCCACTGTTCCGGAGATTGTTGTTTTATCGTTAGGATTTGAGGTTTTTGAAGTCGGCGCAGTTCTGATGAAAATGGTCTTGTCTATAAGCTCAAAGTTCAGCCTTCGTGGATTGAAGAGTTGCTTGAGCACTTCTTTAATTGGCCTGTCTTTAACTTCAATGCTTATTTTCTCGTTTTCGTTAAGGGTGGTTTTATTGTACCAGAAATCGTAGCCGCTCTGCTGCTCAATTTTATCCATTACCGAGCGAAATGTTGACTGGTTAATTTTTAAGGTGATATTCTGTGCCTGCGCAGTTGTAGAAATGAACAACAATAGCGTGCCCGCAAGCATAAATCTATTGTTAAAAATGTGGTTTAAATAACGTAAGCAAATACTTTTCCCAACTTTTTCCGGTGGTGGGTATGGAAATTTTTGGACGTGTTTTCTTGTCAGTTGATTAAAAATCATACTTTTGTTTGGTTTGGTGGATAAAATGTTAGGTTAGTGCTTGATATAATGTACCAGACTTTGCCGGTGGTGTTCTTCGAAAACACCTCCGGCTTTTTTATCTGGAATCATTAACTAATTTAAATTTCAAATTTTCTACATAGGCTTTCTCGGTTTTTAGTGGATATTGGTTGTTTATTAAGATCTAATAATTAGAACCTTAATATCTTGTTCTTCTTTCATTGTGAAATCGATGCCACTCATTTGTAGTAATTTCAATAGCGTAGCAAGACTGGACTTTCTTGAAATGCCACCTGTTAAATGAATGTTCGGCATTCCGTTTTCGTATTCAACCTTGATGTTGTACCATCTCTCGGCTTCTTGTAAAATCGATTTTATATCTTTATTCCTAAATTTTATTTTCCCGTTCCGCCAGGCCAGATTTATGCCTAGATCTGCTTCACTCTTTTCAAAGCTAGTTCCGCTGGTAGCAGATTGTTCTCCAGGTGCCAATTTTAAAGAATCATTTTTTCCATTCAAGTTTAGTTTTACGGATCCCTCTAACAACGTGGTCTTAACCGTGCTTTCGTAAGTGTTGACATCGAAGTGCGTTCCTAGTACCGTGAGATCCTGGTTTCTTGATGCTACAATAAACGGATGGTCCTTGTCTTTTGCAACTTCAAAGTAGGCCTCGCCGCTGACCAGCTTCACTCTACGTTCAGTCCGATCTCTAAAACTGGTAGGATATTGTAAAACTGTAGCGGCGTTTAGCCATACTTTGGTGCCGTCGGACAACACTATCTTATATTCTCCACCCTTAGGAGTGGAGATGCTCTGGTATGCTGTTGGATTTGCTGCCGTAATTTTTGAGCCATCATTATATATTATATTAGAACCGTCTACCATAATACCTACTTTGGTTTTATCCAACTCAATGGTTTTTCCATCAGACAATGTAATAACCGCTACGTTCCCCTTTGAAAAGATTTTGCCGGCTATCTCCAGGCTTTTATCAATGTTGTTTTCATATCTGGGCGTAAAAAGATAAATCGCGAAAGCAACGATCGCGGCGGCGGTGGATATGGCAACCGATATTTTTAAAAAACTCATTTTCGCCTCAGGTTTAGGCAGCTCTGTTGCAATCTGTTTCTTTATCGATTTTAGTTTTTCAAATGATACCTCGATATCCTGTTCGTTAAATGCGAAGAAGGACTGTTCAATTAAGGCCTGCTCATCTTCCGTGCATTGGCCGGAATTGTATTTTTTTAAAAGCGCCCTAGCTTGTTCGTTATCCATTTCGGTGAATTGATTTGGGACTGGTACGGGAAGGGAATGCGAGGTAGGAAGATTTTTATTAAAAAAACTAAAGGGTTATGAATGGCAGGAAACTGGTAAGCTTTGTCCGGAAAATCTTCAGCGCATTGACGATCTGTTTAGAGATGTTATGCTCAGATGTCTTAAGACGCTCAGCAATTTCCCTATGGCTGAGATGATCTTTTCTACTGAGCTCAAAAATTTGTCTCATTTTTCTGGGGAGTGCCTGAATTTCTTTTTCGATGTAATTGCTTAGCTGTTTCTCCCTTATTAAGTAATCTGCTGTCTCAGAACTTGAAATCTGATAGTTTCTTAAAAAGTCCAAATACTTATGCTCAACTTTTTGGTGTGTAAAGTAGTCTAAAATTCTACTTCTAATAGATATATATAGGTAGGAAGAAAGTTTTCCGTTTTCCGATAAGTTATTCCTTTTGCTCCATAAGTTTATAAATAGTTCTTGGACAAAGTCTTTGGTTAAGTCTTCATCCCTTAGTTTTTTATATGCGAATAGGAACATTAAATAATAATAGCGATCATAAATTTCAGTATATGCTGAATGGTTTCCGTTTTTTAGTTGGATTAGTAAATCAATATCAGAAAGAGATTTGTAATTCGACATGCTCAGTATTATCATAATAATAGTGAGCTTCAAACGGATTGAAACTAAGTGCGACAAAAATGGGGCACGGCAACTTGCAATCCTTTACAGCATGGCTCTGGTGGGCCAACCACTCTTTTTAAAGTGGCATCAAGTAAAGTATAAGCAAGCACCGTACCCCATATTTTATTATAGGATTCGATGCATTACTTACCTCGCTTGATTAAATTTACCAGATTTAGCTGCGAAGCTCGTTTAGCAGTCTTTGTTTTTTAATATATCAACTGCAAAAGTATCAATAATTTTTTCGACCGGCTTTAATTGTTTTTTTATTTTTAGATCTTCACAATACCCTTCAATTACGAAGGCGATATCGCACAAGCCAGATTCGAATTACACTAAAATACAGTTAAAATATAGCAAAATCAAATATTAATCGACTTTTTATTCTGCTAAATGTCGATTTATATTGCATTAAACTATAATTCAGTAGCAGTCGGTTTTTGGAGAGATGCATAGAGGCAAGATTTTACATGAAGCAACGAAGGTTTATCCTAGTTCAATTAAAGAGATAGTTGAAGCTGCGGGCTATAAGTATGGTACCTTCTTTAAGCATATCCAGATAAAAGATTTATCATATGCTATCATTGCGAAATACGGTCGGGCAATGAGAAAAGATTTTTCAACTGAGTTTCCAGAAATGTCTAATTTAGTTCTTCCTCAAATAACTAAGCATTCAGACAATTTAGGTTCTATAGACCAAATAAGGTTGGATTTACAGGAGTTGCAAGCGAAGTATTCGGCGCTTCTGGAAAAACATAATTCGGTGATTGAAGAGCTCTACTCTTTAAAAGAGCAAAACCGTGCTTTAAAAGACAAAAATCATTAATCTAAGCAGATTGAATTTTTAATCAGTTAAAAGGTTATTATAAAGAAAAGAAAAGCAGGTTGAGATTGAATCTCTCAAAAGTGAAATACAGCTATTGAAAATAAGTGATTAATTATTAGGGAGCATGAATGTTTGGTATACCTCCAAGTATACTATTTACTGCTTTCAGCTGCTTAAAAAGGTGACAAGTATCCCCGATGACACTTGAAAACCTTGTAGCGGTAGCCCAGGGAAAACAAGTAGGGCCACTGCCCAAAACTTCCGCTTGCTCAGCTTTATACCATCCTGTAATCTGATATTCGGCTTAGAAGGATTTCGCAAGTATGAAGAGCCTGTTTCTTTCAACCATTTAAAAACAAATTTTGGAATTATGTGACTTTCAAGGATGGGTTTCTTTTTCGGGCACATTCTACACTTTGTCATCTTTTAATTTTGTTTGACGCTAATATAATAGAAAAAAGGATTGTCATAAGTGTCTTGTGCTTGAATATATACACGATTGGTCTCGTCCGGGTGTGAGTCTACAAAAAAAAAATATTGATGCTTTAGTTAACGATATGGCTGAAATGGATGATGAATTAGATGAAGATTTACAAACACATAGTTATCAAACATGAAACTCAGCTCAATGGTGATGAAATGCCGATTCAAATTGAAAAGGCGTATAAGGTAAAGACCTTATCATTACCTAAAATACCAATTTAAATAAATATTAATATACATCTATAATTGCCTTTTCAACGAAACTTATGGGTTCTTTCCTAGATCTTAGTTAGCAATTTTGACTTTCCTAATCCTGATATTCTTTTACAGAGATTATTCAGGATTCTTTACTAGCTTTAAGCTAACTACTAAGAGATATATCATGACAGTAATATTAAAAAAAAATGAAAAGGTAGGTAAAATCATTAGTGATTTACCTGAAGGTTCAACGATTGACCAATTTATATCTAAATTTATAGAAGAATACCCGATTGATTGGTTGAAAATCCAGAATTCTTTTCTTAAACATACTAAAAATTTAAATCCAGGTAAAAAGCAGCCGATGCCTGAACCGATGCAATATTTGATTAATGCGTATAATGTGTTTACGAAAGCAAATAAATAGAGAGGCCAAAATGACAAGCTATATCAGGACAAGACACATTCTGCCACTTCCGTATTTTTCCAAACAGGTTGCGGTACTTTCTAAGGGGATAGGCATTATCCCTTTTGTTGTTTTAGATGGTTACTTTTATTTCCAGACTGCGGTCAAAGAAAAGAGGCGAAAGAACGCCACGAAATTGCCATTGGATACAATCGTTAAGTTCCTGATCACATCCAAATTTCCCTGATGTAGAATTCCTTAAAGTTTTTATTTAAATTAGCCTAGTAGTTTGATTGCCATCTATTTTTTAATTTGAATGGGATAGTGACCCCATTTAAGTTGAATATTTTAGGCTCCAACCACACTCTCGATCTAAGACAAAATTAACGCAAATGCATTTAGCAAAAATAAAAATTGAAAATTATAAAGGTATCGAATTGATAGAAACTTCATTCGACCCAAAGCTGAACATAATTATAGGTGAAAATGGATGCGGAAAATCAGCTGTAATCGACGCCATACGTTTACTATATAATATTGGCGAACCCATTAGGGAACTTTCTGTTTCGTTTGATGATTTCCATCAAAAGTTCGTGGATAATGGTGACAACAAAATCATCCAAAAGTCTGCCCTGATAACCATCACTTATATTTTCAAAGGATTGTCAACCGCACAAAAAGGCGCCTTTTATGAATACATGGTAATAGATCCTAATAAAATTGAGGAAGATTATGCCAAAATCATGATCTGTTATGAAGATAAGGATGGAAAATATCCACATTTCAGTTACAATACGGGAAATATCGACGGCCAAAAAGCCGATTATAAAACATTTGAACTATTTCAGCACTATTATTTGGGTGCCTTAAGAGATAGTACCAAAGATTTACTGAGTACGCGGAACAACATTTTGGGAAAAGTAATCAGACGATTCGTAAAACGGGAGAAATCCGAATCACAGATCGAACAAATAATGAAAGATGCAAATTCACAATTATTAGACCGTACCGAAGTCAAAAATACAAGGGACGGCGTTAATACTAATCTGAAGAGTATTTTTAAAAAGGTGATTGACAATAAAATTGGTGTCAGGATAGAGGAAGCCAAAACGGAATATATAGTCAATGCCATCAAACCTTATCTCCCACACGATAGAACCACTTTGGTCGATGAAGGTTTCCACCTGTGGCAAAACAGTTTGGGATTGAACAATCTAATCTATATTGCGGTTGTTCTAGGAGATATAAAGGAACAGATTAGGGATAATGGCCTACCTCATTTTGCACTATTGATCGAAGAACCAGAATCCCACCTTCATCCCCAATTGCAATTGAGTCTCTACAACTTTCTTAATAATGCGAACGCCACCGAAAACAGTCAGTTGTTCATTACCACCCACTCGCCAACGCTGACCTCTAAAGTTCCATTAAAAAATCTCATATTACTTGATTGCGGAAAAGCAACAAAACTTGATGAACAATTTCAAAATAGGGAATCTGAAAAAATAATCGAAGACACGACCAAAAATAGGGAATTGTTAGATGCAGATTTCGTCAATAGCATGAAAAAGCTTCAGAGGTATATTGATGTAACCAAATCACAGCTTCTGTTCGCAAAATCAATTTTATTTATCGAAGGAATATCTGAAGAACTCTTGATTTCAGCATTTACTCTTTTGGATGACTACAAACTTGAAGATTATAGAACAGAAATTGTAAACGTAAAAGGAACATCATTTTATCCATTTTTGTATCTTTTCAATCATGCCAATACATCAAAAAGAATAGGCAAGCCTATTTCAATCCTTACCGATGATGACAGATTTGCAGAATCTAAACAGAGTGAGTATAGCTTTAATAATTTAGTTAACAACACAGCAGTGCTGGATGCTCTAGATGATTGCATCCAAAAAGGTAATGCCGTATCAAGAATTAGGAATTTGAATTCTGTTAAGAACAATGCCGATAACATAAAGATTTTTGAGTCTTTCAAAACTCTGGAATATGAAATAGCATTGCACAACGTGAGTAATGATAAAAGGACTTTCAGGGACAATTTCTTAGTAAAATATCTTGATACAGTAGAACATGATAAAGTCAATAAAATTGTGGATTATATGTCAACGTTTACAGATGATCAAATGTCAGATGGGCAAAAGAGAAAAGTTGCGATTCTTTTATGGAAGACATTACCTGCAAAAGCTGAATTCGCACAAGACTTTTCTATTCATTTAATTGACAATCTGGAAGATGCAAAATCATCATTTCTTGTTCCAACATATATATTGAATGCCTTGACTCATTTAAAAAATGGATTGTAATGTATTTTGAAAATGAAGAAAGACTGGCCTACTTAAGCGCTAGAGGGAAAGTCATTTTAAATGCGTGCCCTGGTAGTGGAAAAACAACAACTATCGCAAAAAAGATATTGAACCTGGAGATTTCAAAAGAAATCGGTGGTCATGCTGGGGTGGCTTGTTTATCATTTACCAATGCAGCAAAAGACGAAATTAATGAAGCATACATAAGGTTGAGCGGTAGGTCCCTCCAATTTCCTAATCATGTATCGACAATTGACAGTTTCATAAATAAGTATATCACGCTCCCTTTTTATAACCTGCTTAATCGTGATTTTAATAGACCAAAAATACTTGACCATACGACCATATTGGATGATATGTGGAAGACTACATATATAAAGAATGGTAAAACACTTGAGGGATTATTAAGACCATTGAATAACGCAGAATATAAGGCGAAAAATAATCGAAGTGTTTTTCATCTATATCCTCCAAGCGAGATAAGAATTGAACCAAATGGGGCTTTCTCTATAAGTGGAAATCAACCATCACCTGAAAAAGTGGACAAAACTAATTTTGAAAATTATTGTAAACTGATAAAGAACACTCAATTTAAAAAAGGCTTAATATCAACTGGAGATTCTGCGTTTATCGCCCTTCATTTGCTAAAAAGCAATCCTAAAATTTGCGAATGGCTTAGCTTGAGGTTCCCCTTTATTATAATTGATGAAGCACAAGACAATTCGGCAATGCAACATGCCATATTCGAAGAATTGGTAAAACAGGGTTTAAAAAACATTGAACTTATCGGAGATCCCTATCAAAGTTTATACGAATGGAGAGATGCAAAACCATCAGAATTTTTAAGGAAATATGAAACGGACCAGACTTGGCAATCATATGATTTAACAGATAACCGACGATCACCTCAAAGTATAATTGATATATTTTCAAAAGTAAGACGATCTGAAGATTCAAAAATTAACAGTGTAGATTGTGGGGATTTTGAAGATTCAATTTTAATTTACAAATACTCTAGTGTCAATCATCAATTAATTATCAAGCATTACGACGATTGTTGTGCAATAAAAAAACACATCAGTAGCTGTATCGTTGTTCGAGGAAATTCATTAAAGGATTCATTGTTGGGAAAAAATACAGAACAAAGACCTTGGGGAATTGATCTTCCCAAACGAATTATTTATGCCAAAAATCTTTATATAAGTGGTGATATTAAAAATGCAATAAAAGAAATTAGAGCAATCTGTATTCCACTCATCCATTCCGATAAAACTGAATACCATGCATTGAAAGAGATTGAGAGAGAGAAGAGCTTAGATCCGTACTTCAATTCGCTAATGATAACTATCCTAGATGAACTACCTATATTTAGTAAAACGATTCAAGATTGGACAAATGAAACTCAGACATTTTTAAAGAATAAATTAGAACTTGGTCACGATGTTGATTTTGATTTAAGAAATAGAAAATCAAAATATCTAGAAAAATCTACACTCTCCGAAAGTGTAAGCCAACATTTTAAGAAGTCTTTTTCTGCATTAAATATCCCTATAACAACAATACACCAAGTGAAAGGACAGACTTTGGATTCAATCCTCGTTTTTTTCAATGAAAGGAAGCATAAGGATAATATCATATTTGACAATATCTCTAATAATAGCAACGGTTTTCCCGACGAGACCAAAAGATTGATTTATGTCGCTCTATCTAGGCCAAGACATCTTTTAGCAATGGCATTTCCGGATTCAATAACGGATGAAGAAATCAAGAGCAAGTTCGGTGAAAAGGTTAAAATAGTAAAAGAAGATGAGTTGAAACCGTTGTAATCTCAATCATTAATGACAGAATTTGAAGAAAGTGAATTTAGGGGGCCATTGTTCAATCAGCTAGAACGAGGAAGCCATCTTTTATGGGAACCGGGACAGGTTTTCGAGAAAACAATAGGTGTAGATAGGGCATCATTGTGCGTACACGACTATTTATGGAAGCTATATGGTTTTAGTGCTCCACTTGGTGGCTCTGTATTAAGGTCACATCATTTCCATTACATTTGGACCAATACGAAGCCAAAGAAAGTATTGCCTGACTTTAATCTGAATCTTTTTATACAAGCAAAGCGTTCAGAGTATTCTTCAAGATCGAAAGTAAAGCTTAGTCCCCAAATAAATGGTGCTCACTGGTATTTTGAAGTGACCCCACATCAGCAGGTATCACTAGAATTACTGGAAAAAGAATTGGCAGCAGATGCGTTGGTGGTGTATGCAGCTCCAGTATTTCACGAGCAACAGCAGCTGTACAACCATACCTCAAATCAAACCATTGTCTCCAATTCTACATTTCCAAAAGTTTCAATGCTTACCGGACACTCAAAATGGTACTATAACAAAGGAGGACTGACTGGAGTTGCAAATCCAGATTTTGAAGATTTTGACGAAGTCAACCTGCTGTCACAAATAGAGACTTTACGAAATCAGACTGGAGACTATCGTTTAAATAGCCGTGTTCAAAATTTACAAAAGCTATCTCAAGCTATAAGAAATGTAGTGGAGAAACAATCGAATAGTTTTCAGGCTACACGATTTGCATACGAAAGAGAACTTATAGATGATATGATTCTCGACTATGAATTGAACAATTATGTTGGTGTAAAAGATTACATGCAGATTGAGCTTTTCAACTACCTTTGGAAATTAAACTGGCTGACTTTTTAATACTTTGTATATATCGGTGATTCCGGGCCAAGCGTATCGCTTGAAGATGGGCCAGTCGTATCGGTGATACTGGGTTAGCAATTATATGATTATTTACAAACAAAATGGCTATATTTACATATAGCGATTGCAACTAAAACGTATCGAAAAAAACGTGAGTAATTCAATGAGTAGAATTACAAAACAGCTATAAATACTATTTAAACTCTGATTTTAGCACTAGGTGCAAATCCCAGCGGGGTCAGAACCTTGATAATGCTGTTAGGAAAACTAGGAAGAACATTGGTTTTTTGCCATTTTTGTAGAAAGGTCCATTTAACTATTTTGATTGCGTTTTTACAGTAAATGGTAGAGTAAATCTCTCAAAATGCCTAAACATTGGCCACCTCACCACATCTGATTCTTATCATTTTACAATAGACAATAAGTCGTTTCTCAAAAGATCAAGAAATTTGATTTAATTAGTTCACATACTTTAAGAAGGAGTTTCGTTACAAATCAGTATCTATGAGTCCTGCCCATTCATTTAATAATGATGATAACTTCTCATAAATCAAAAACAATATTTTTAAAATAATTAAAGTGACAGCACAAGAACAAGCTATTAGACTCAAAGAAATCTGGAAAATCTAATGTTAGATCTTTATCGAAAATGGATGTTCAATTCGGAAAGGGCAAATTCAATTTGCCTGAAAAACCTAAATGGGAGATGTTTTGATAGCTTTAAAAACCAAAAATTAAATTTCCTATTTGAATATGTTCTAAAAGTGAACTGATTTGCTGTAAAACGTGTGCTTTAAGGCCGTTTTTTTGGCATAACCATTTTTGTAGAGGATTGACTTGTCAAGTGCTGGAAGGTGAGATTGGAAATGGAGGGAAGGAATATGGGGAGATTAGATATATTTGGCTCAGTGTTCAATTGCCTAATTTCCTTCTTCAATTCTTCTATCGCTCGCAAAAGAAGATCATCAAAGCTATTTCGCTGTGGTGTAAGCTTATTGTTTTAATCAATCACTCTCTTTTCTAATATCAAAATCTTGATTTAATTGCCTGATCAATATGATTGATCATATTATTCGCCTGATTGTTGTTCAACGATTTCAATTTGTTGCTCCATTTAGCCAGGTGTTTTTTAAGAACTGAAGCACCAAATGGTGAAATATCCTTCTTGATGTAAGCAATGACATTATTGTTGATTCTCAATACAATGTCCTGGATAATGGCTTCCCTGCACTGCCCATCATCGCATCTTAGGATCTGCTCGAAATCGAAAACTAGTCCTCCCTCCATTAAAGTGACAGCCTTGGAATAGTCCTTTCTCAACATATAAAATGTTACTTCTATATTATTAATGATTTTGCGCCTGTCCTTGTCGCCCACCGAATTCATTTGAGTGAGATAATTCCTAATATCCTCGATGTTGCCTTCGTCCAAGATATTCAGGTAATTCTCCAGACTATTTTCGATCATGGAGGCTATATGCTTTTCAACTTGCCGACCTTCCAAACGTTGGTCGAACACCCTGCGATTTGCTTTAAAAAACCTGTGCTGGTCGGTAAGAAGATTGCTCAAGTTATTCAGTACAAACACAAGTGAAGTGGTATCTTTAAGAATAGCAGTTTTGTCGGAGTTCGTAAACCAGTTACCGAATACGCTGTCGATGGTTTTCTGTTGGCCACCCATAGCTTTCAATGTTTCGATATAGCCTGAAACAAAGAGCTGATCGTACTTTTTAAGCTGGTAGGTCTTGGAAAAATCCGCAACAGCAGCCTGCTTTTTAAGTGAACGTTTTTTAGCCACCATTAATTCTTCCATAAACTCTGTAGGGTTCTCCGACGCACCTTCCAATCTGTAGAATGCGGTTCCTAGACTATCGGTGAAGATGAAACTAGGATACACAGCTATATTGTACTGTTTCGATAGTAGACTTCCCGGAGAGACCAGACCATTTACATGCTCCGTTTTAAAATTCGAAGCAAGATAGCTTTTAACCTTTTCATCCGATAATACCTGCTTGTCCATATATTTGCATGCGCCACAACCATCAAAATAAAAGCTATATAGCTTTATTTTTTTGTCAGAGGATTGAGCTTTCCCTTGCGAATAACAAACAGCATAGCCTGCGAAAAGGAAATATAAAAAAACAGAAATTAAAAAAAGGAGCGTCTTCATGAAAAAAACTGAAAGTTGATATAACTGTCACTAAGATAGTTGCGTGATGGATTGTTTAAGCATAGTAACGGCTTAATTACATATGGCTACCAATTGGGGTATCTGTCAGTTATTATTTAAATCCCTTTCAAAACAATTATGGAAAATTTTAGTAAATTAACAAATGAAGAGATGCGAAGAATCAATATTGGGATTCCACCTGTTTGCAACACTCAAAATTTATGTGCTGGCCCCGCCATACCACGCTACCCCGCTTCTTCGGCACTAGGGTATGTGTCGAGATTGGGCCAGGAGGGTGCGGCTGTCAAAGAAATTGGGAAGGGCAAATATATTTGCCGGGTATTTACTGCTCTATGGAATCAATGAGTTAAAAACTCCCAAGGCTGAGGATTTAAGGTCTTCAGCCTTTTATACTTTCAAATTAAAACTGGTTGATCGCTCTTAAAGTCTAACTATTTTTAAGTCTCCAGACAATTTCGTTGACTTTTATTAACTTACATTACTTGATCTGAAACAAAGCTAAAGTTATAATTAATGAATAAAGGTTATTACTTGCTAGGTATTTTATTCTTATTTGCCCAAGCTTTATGGGCTCAGGATAAGTTGATTTCAGATTCGTCTAAAATTAGACCCTCCTGGGATTTAAAATCACTCCTCGAAGAATATGTTCAGGAGCATCCAAAAGAAAAAGTATTTGTTCACTTTGATAAAAGTTCATACCATATTGGAGATACGGTTTGGTATAAGGTGTATTTGATAAATAGCTTCACCTATCAATTGTCTGCCTTAAGTAAGTTAGTGCATGTTGAAATCGCAGATACAAACGGACATCTGCAAAAAATGCTTCTTCCCGTAGAGGCTGGAATGTCAAATGGACACGTAGTCTTATCAGGGGATAAGTTTAATTTAGGACCTTACAAATTCAATGTTTTCACCCGGTTGACGGGGAATGGTAGCAGAAAATATTATTCCTTCGATTTGAAGGTTGGAACAAAAAGCGACAGTGAAGCACCTGACACTGTAAAAGTGGTGAAATTATTGGAATTTTACCCTGAGGGCGGAAGATTTGTGGCTGACCTGAGGTCGAAAGCCGTTATTAGAAGCCAAGATGCTCACGGCAATCCTGTATCAACAAATGGATACGTGGTAGATGAAGAAAATAATAAAGTTGCAGAATTTAAGACGGGAAAATCTGGAATGGGCTTGTTTGCACTATCACCGAAACGAGAGGTGAAATATGCGGCAATATTAGAGACAGATGCTTCGAATAAGCATTTTAACTTGACCCAAGTTATTGATAGTGGATATGTGCTTGCCGTCAATAGGATCCTGGAAGATACCTTGACGGTAAGAATCTCAAAATCTCTTGTAAGCAATCCTGCAGTGCTACTTGCATTTCAAGCCAATGGAAGCATTGTGAACTCCATTCCCGTAACACTCTTATCCGGTTCGTTATTGCTAAAGGTACCAATAGCATCGTTGCCCGCAGGTATGAATGAGGTTGTTCTTTTTTCAAAAGATAAAGTGTTACTTGCAAACCGGTTTATATTCTTGCCAGAGAAGAAATCATCAAATAAACAACTCACGCTTCCTAAAAATGAATATGGCAGTCGTGAGTATGTCAGTTTAAATTTAAAAATAACAGATGTTTCTGGTAGTGGGATTACTGGTGGCTATTCCATCTCGGTAACGAAAGTCGATGAAGAATTAGATGGAAATGATAGTCGCCAATCGATTTTATCGAGCTTAATTTTCAGTTCGGATACAAGGGCTATGAATGATCATCAATATGTTAGTTTTGATGATAAAAGTGAGGCTGGAAAGGCTGAGCTGGACATGCAGTTGCTTACCCGTCGGTCAGATAGTTATGCCTGGAATGAAATATTTGCTGAAAAGCAATCACAAGGAATGAAGCCAGAACGCAGTCTGTCCATTGTTGGGAAGGTGCTAAAGACAAATGGCAAACCAATGGCGGGCGCCAAACTAAATCTGTTCTCTGCCAAGGATATGATTCTTATCGATACAGTCGCGAATGATCAGGGGAGGTTTTTGTTTGAAAACTTTACAATTTTAGATAGTTCTGAGGTAGTCGTGAGAGTAAAGAATCTTGGTAATGAAAAAAACGTACAGATTATACTGGATGATCAAATGAGCAACATTTTATCATTTATCCCCGACAGCCGCACTGGGAAAGTAGTTTCGAATGATAGAGGTACTGCATCCATTCAAAATCCTCAGCATGGCCTAAATTCTAAAAAGGGAAAAATCAATCAGTTAAAAACAGTAGAGATTGCAGCAAAACGCAGACCAGTAATTCCGGGATCCGTTTATCCAGTCGCAGCTGCGCCACCAGATTATACCATAGAAGCGGAGGAACTTCAAAAGATAACAAGCCTAACTGATTACCTGCGAAGCCGGTTTATAGGTGTTAAAATAATAAATAATCGTGTTATTGGCACATGTCAAGGGGGGGAAGGCCCAATGTATATTTTGCTAAACGGACAGAATATCGAGGATTTATCCTCAATAGATCCAAGATCTTTAATCGGGGTGCAAATTATGAAAGGAGGCATCACATCAGCGACAATGGCAAACCAGCTTGGCGAAAGTATGTATGGACAGGGCACATGCTATGGTATAATTTTTTTAACATCTAATCACCACAATCCGAGTTTAATATCCTCAATTAAACAAACAACAGGTATTGTTAAAGTGAATATATTGGGCTTTTCTGCTTCTAAAGCCTTCTATTCTCCCGACTACAGTAAGAAAACTGATAACATCATTAAAGATTTTCGCAGCCCTTTATTTTGGAAACCGAACATCATTACAGATATCAATGGCCTCGCAAAAATAAACTTCTACACGTCGGATGAAAAAGGAAAATTTCAAGTTACTTTAGAAGGGATAGGAATTAATGGTCAGATCACTCGGGAAGTAGCTTTTTTTATAGTTAAATGATTTATATTCAGCTTACTAAGGCTACCGATACCCAGATCGAATTATCTCAATTTCCGCGTTTCTCAATAACTTATTCTCTCTAACAACTTAGTTTCAAATGAAATCTACTGAACTATCTCATGCGCTTCATTCGCCTTTTTCCATATGACCACAATTCTTATTCTAAACATTTTTTCCAGTTTATGGTGATGGATGAAATGGTAATCTAAATCTTTTGGAATGGGCAATCATTTCCCACCATTCCCAAAATTTCCATGGTTTTAGCGTGAATGTTCGATATAAGGTTCTGTTCGGATTTTCAGGATTTTTGCGTTTGTAACTTTCAAATCGAGCGAGAGCAGACTCGAAATTCTGAGTTGGCCCACCCATTTCAGTGAATTCAAAGCTTCTATCTTTGTTTTGATAATGATATTTTTCTTGGAATAAATATGATATAGGTGGTAGATTGCTTATGATGATTACACTCACAATTGAAATGATCAGGGTTCTTTTTCTTCTTTTCATCTTAATTTATTTTACAAGGTCCATTGCTCTCTGGAATTTTTCCTCCCGCCTCATTAATGTCTAAATTTGGATTATTTGCTTTTTGTTCCCTCAAAGCCCTTGCCATTCCCGCAGGCGTTTTACCGAAGCCCATTCCGATCACTCCTGTAGGATCCGGGATCGGAAGACCGCCAGCCTGCCCAGCCCCATATACAAAAGCTGAACAATTGAAATCTGTAAAATGGTAGTTCGTTGGTGGGTTGGCAATATAATTTATCACTTTTTGGAAACTTTCCGCTGACACATAATACGTTGAGGATATATTGTAGTTATCAAATCCATTATCAAGGATCTGTGATTTCGAGGATAATTTATCCAGGCCGCTTCCGGTAGGATAGAAGCCTACCGTTTGTGTGATTGTTGTGCTCCCGCTTTTGCTTAAAGATATGGCTACATGACCAAAACTATTGACGCCAACGTTGAACGCGGTTCCAGGCTGTGGTTCGACTACATATACCCTGACAACAAACGCTGCATTGGCGCTGGTGATTTTTGAGAAACATTCCATCATCTCTTTTGGGTTGACCACATTGTTGTCTTCTCCGGGGAGATTGGATGGGGCAGGGGGAGGAGGTGGTCCGGTGCTTCCACCTCCGCCCCCTCCGGATGTTGATCCGGATGAATCACCGCCGCCGACGCCATCATAATAACCGCCATCACCTCCTCCTCCGCCATCAACATAGGTTGTTGAGCATATTTCTGTGGAATGTATGGTGAGGTCACCCCATGCATCAACATAACTGTCCTGTACCCAGATGCAGGTTTCGATAGGCATCATCTTCATGAGCTTTCCCTGTGCACCATAAAATGGGTTGACTTCTTTCAGCATCTTGTTTGCCCGGTCTGTCTTTTCTGCTTCTGAGGACTGCCGGATTTTTCCGACCGGTCTGCCATCTCGGTAGAGCCGGCCTCCCCTTAACTGGTAGTTTAGATCATATTCAAATACCCTTCCTGTAAAGTCCGCTGCCTTTGAGATCCTGTTTTTTTGCAGATAAATAGCGTCGGGGATAATCTCCAATATCTTAGCGCCGATCTTTTGGCTTCTTTTATCTCTTAAGATTACAAGTTGCCGGTATCCCTGTTTGTAATTTTGGTAGGTGGGTTGACCGCTTAAGGGAACTGTCCATTTGTTTCCCTCCCTGGTTGCTCCGTTTTTTGCAAGGTCCCAGTTTACCTGAATTTTAGACAATACTTTACTGCTGTCCGGATCGATATGGGCTATAAAATCCATAGCTTCCTTTTTGCTTAGGCCTATAGCTATCGGTTCATCTGCCTCTTTATGGGTTGGTTCCAATTGATCTTTCTGACAGGCTGATAGTAGGAAAATAAATAGCGTGATAATTTTAAACTTTGTGTTCATGATATCAGTTTTTTAGTGAAAAATGGGTGCTGTATTTTGGACGTTTTGTGTCTGGTGACACATATCCCTTTTTTTCCTCCTGATCCTGCTCAAAGTTTCGCGGCTTATTCCAAGGTAAGAGGCGATGTTGTTCTGGCTGGTCTGTTGCTCGATATCGGGATGCTGTTCAAGCAAGAGTTCGTAGCGCAGGTTGGGCGTCTGTGTACGCAGGAAAATTGCCCTTTCTTCACTCATGATATAATACTTCTGGGTAACAATCCTGCCCAATAAATTCCCCTGTGGAAAATCCGCATAATAGGCATTTAACTGTTGCCAGCTGATGGACTGAAGTTTACAGTCCTGAAGTACCTCAATGTACTCATGAGCAGGTTTTTGGGTGAAAAAGCTGTATACGGAGATCATCAGGTCTCCTTTTCCCATAAACCATGTGGTACACTGTTTCCCATGCTCATCAAGGAAAAAAGCACGTACAAATCCGCTACGGATAAAGTACAGTCTTCTGGAAATTTCGCCCGGAATGAGCAAAAGGTGTTTTCGGCCAAAATTTTCGGTGATTACCTCCTCATTTACCCTCATTTGGAATGGGGCAGGCAGTGGTAAAATGAAGCTCAAAGTCTCTAGTAGATCGGCTTCTTTGATAGCATTCTTTTGCATGCGATGTCGATTGTGTCTCAAATCAACGTTTCAGTGCATTTACCTGGCTAATATTGTCCTGTCGGAAGGATATACTCTTTTAACGGAAATTTCCCGCTTTTGTTGTTCGGGGGCTTTTTGATTTTTCTTTTCCGGTATCTGATTGGCTGCTCCTCACATCGTTAACCTAAAACGTATTGTCATGAACCTAGAGAAACTATCAGAAAAACTGTATGCACAGGTTTCACTCCAGATGGAGGAAGCTTTGTCTATTGAAAATGCCCTGGAGCAATTGAAGAGTGGCTTATCCCTTGTTCAGAAAGCCCTGGCGACATTAAGGATCGAGCTGACTAAAAACGGTTTTACCAACTGTGAGGAAGAAATTTATTTTTTTAAAAAAGGTAAGCCGCAGATTTATTCCCTTCTGATCCTGGTCACCGAACGGTACGCGATAGAAAACAGTATGCCCATTCTGGGCAAGGAGAAACAGCTCGCCCATCTGGAGTCACAACTTTTTTTTATTGACAGGTTTTTCCGTCAGAATGAGTTCCTCTATCAATATTACAGGCTTGGCGCGACAGATCTGGATGACCGGTATTTTACGAGGGCGGGGGGAAACCAGCTGGTCGGCTTTGCCGAAGTGCCAGATGTGGACCCGTCTTTTTCAACAGTGGCCGATTATCTTTTTTCCAAGTTCATGGCCTACGAAAAACTCCGGGATTTCATCAGGAAGGATATCGAAATGAGGAGAGGCGGGGATGCGGACGTGCATAAAAATGCCTTCAAAGAACTGAAGTGGACGGGAGAGGCGGTCAATATGGTGGAGCTGGTATATGGCGTTTACGAAACCGCCCAGGTAAATGGTGGCAAGATCAGTTTATCAGAGCTCATGGATTTTTTTGGTCAGGTCTTCCAGGTAAATATTTCCGGTTATTTTAAACGTTTCGCTGATATCAAAAGGCGTAAATCGATGTCGAAGACCCGCTACCTCGATGAGATGCAAAGGCTTGTTTCCAAACGGATAGAGGACAGTGATGCCTGGATTCCGGATGATCAAAAGAGCCGATATGGTTATTGAGCCGGGCTTTGGGTATTAATCGTACGGTAGTACGCACGTGCTACTGAGCTAAAAATTCCCTGCTTTTCAACCTTTGTCCTAACAAACGCCTGTAATGGTGCAGGCCGAAAAATTACCACATTATGTTACAACAATTTTCCTGGATGACTTTCCTGATCTTTTTTGCCATCCTCAGCGCACTCTGGTACCTCATGCTTGCAATCACGGTTTACAGGAAAGAAACCTTTGGTCTAATCGCTGGTTCAAGGCTCCATGTGTCAAATGTACTTGCAACTAATCCACAAAGGGAGGAGGAAGAGGAAGATCAAATAGCTGATCAGATTATGGGTAAGTCCAAAATGCCTGAAGGACTGGAGGTGGTCAGTATGGGTGCCCTGAACTTTTCAGTTGCCGAAGATGCAGCTTACAGCCCGGATGATGCCAAATCCGATCAGCTTGGTCTGGTGCCGGACGTGATTCAGGAAATTAGGGAAATCTTCGCGGTGCTGGCCAAAGAGGATGGAACCAAGCAGGATTTCTTCTCATTGGCTGCCTTGATCAGTGAAAAGTATGGCCGGATCGGTTCCAATCCCAATATCGGACAGATCAATGCCTTCATCCGTGACCACGCGCCTTTTGCGGTTACACTTGAGGAACTGGAACACCTGTGGGATTAATAATTCGGTTTTTAATCATAAAGAAGATATATCATGAAGAATACTCCAATCAAAGAAGCCAGAAGGCATGCCTTGCTAAAGTCCTTGATGTTCTGCTGTGCATGGCTGACACTCAATTATATTTTTCCCATTTATGGCTTTGCGCAGGATGGTAATGCTGGTATCCAGGAAGCCACAAATAAAGTCAAGGGTTATTTTGATACCGGCTGCGATCTGATGTATGCCATCGGCGCAGTAGTCGGGATCATCGGCGCCATCAAGGTATTCAATAAATGGAATGCGGGGGACTCCGATACCAACAAAGTCGCTGCGGCCTGGTTCGGCAGCTGTATTTTTCTGGTCGTGGTAGCCACTGTTCTTAAATCATTTTTCGGGATATAACTATGGCAACGGTTTATCAGATCAACAAGGGCGTTTCCAAACCGATCGTCTTTAAAGGGCTCAAGGCCCAGTACATTGCCTACCTGGCCATCGGGCTGGTATTGCTCTTACTCTCATTTGCCATACTCTATATCTCAGGGCTTAGCCTATTTGCGGTATTGCCGGTTATCCTGATACTCGGAAGCGCACTGTTTATGGTCACTTTCAGATTAAGCCACAGGTTTGGTGAGCATGGACTGATGAAATTTATTGCCAGAAAGGCATTGCCAAAATACCTGCGCTTTGCTTCCAGGCGGATTTTTACCGCATTGAAATATCCTAAGACCAATCTATAAAACAAAGGAACGATCATGACAGATGCCATCAATATTCTTCCCATCTATAAAATAGAACATGGATGTATATTATCCTTTCAAGGGGATATTACCATTGCATTCAGGGCACAATTGCCCGAAATATTTTCCCTCGCTGACCGTGATTACGATGCTTATCACCAGGCCTGGGTAAAAGCCATAAAGGTATTGCCCCCAGGTAGTATCTTCCATAAACAGGACTGGTTTTTATCGCAACCGTTCCGTGCAGATTTTGAAAGGGCAGGAGATGATTTTCTTTCCCGTGCCAGTGAGCGGTTTTTTAACCAAAGGCCGAGCGCCGAACATAGCTGTTTTATATTCCTGACCCTTACTGCTAAAGGAAGTAAGATTTCTACCTCTGCCAATTCGGGACTGCTCCGTAAAGGCCTTGTTCCGCCGCAGACCTTGAGTCCCGCTATTTTATCGGATTTTTTGGATAAGGCCGGACAGTTTCAGCGGATCCTTGAAGATTCCAGGTTTGTCGGTCTGGAACGGTTGGATGATGATGCCCTTGCCGGAACAGCCAACAAGGCCGGGATTTTGGAACGTTATTGCTTTTTGCTGGGCGAAAACAATATGCCCATCATCCGGGATGTCCATTTGAAAGATGAAATACGCATTGGGGAAAAACAGTTGGAAATCTATACCCTTTCAGATGTTAGTGATCTTCCTGCTTTCTGTGGAAGCCGTATCAATTATGAGCATTATTCTACGGACCGCTCCAAATTCAGCGTGGGATTTGCCAGCCCCCTTGGTCAGCTATTGAACTGCAACCACATTTTAAACCAATATGTTTTCATAGGGGACAGCCAGAAAACCATTAAAAGACTGGAAGCCAAAAAACTGCGCCTGCAATCCCTTTCTACCTATTCCCGCGAAAATGCCATTTCCCGGGATGCGGTAAATGATTTTCTCAACGAAGCCGTGGCTTTAGGGAGGATGCCGGTAAAATCGCACCTCAACATTATGGCCTGGTCAGAAGATCCCCGGGAGCAGTTGGATATCAAGAATAAGGTGAGCTCTGCCATGGCGGCCATTGATGCTGTGGCCAAACGCGAGACAGATGGCCAGGCACAGATCTGGTTTGCAGGACTACCGGGTAACCAGGCAGACTTTCCCATGAACGATACCTTTGATACTTTTTTGGAACAGGCAACCTGCCTGTTTAATATGGAAAGCCATTACAGGGATTCCCGCTCCGGATTTGGTATGCGCCTGGGTGACCGCCTTTCCGGAAGGCCTATCCATGTCGATATATCTGATGAGCCCATGTCCAGGGGATTCACCACCAACCGCAATAAGTTTATACTAGGCCCCTCGGGCTCAGGCAAGTCGTTTTTCACCAACCACATGGTCAGAAGCTATTATGAGCAGGGAACACATGTACTGCTGGTAGATGTCGGCCATAGCTATAAAGGCCTGTGCGATCTGGTAGGGGGCTATTATTTTACCTATAGCGAAACCAGTCCGATTGCTTTCAATCCCTTTTTTCTGGCAGATGGGGATATCCTGGATACCGAAAAGAAAGAATCAATCAAAACATTGCTGCTTGCCCTGTCCAAAAAAGAGGGCGAAACCTTTAGCCGCTCGGAATATGTAGGCTTTTCCAATGGACTGACGCTTTATTTTAAACATCTTGAAGATCACCCGGATATCTTTCCATGCTTTAATTCATTTTATGAGTTTCTATCCGGAGAGTACATCACTGTCCTGGAAGAAAATAAGGTGCGCGACAAATATTTCGATATCAACAATTTTTTATATGTACTCAAGCCCTATTACCGGGGAGGGGAATTCGACTACCTGCTCAATGCAACTTCACAACTCGATCTGCTCTCTGAGCGCTTTATTGTTTTTGAACTTGATGCCATAAAAGACCATCCCATTCTTTTTCCCGCGGTGACGCTCATCATCATGGAGGTATTTATTTCCAAGATGAGAAAGCTCAAAGGTGTGCGCAAAATGATCCTGATCGAGGAATGCTGGAAAGCGATAGCCAAAGAGGGGATGGCGGAATACATTAAATATCTTTTCAAGACCGTCCGCAAATTTTTTGGCGAGGCGGTGGTAGTCACCCAGGAGGTGGAGGACATTATCTCCTCACCTGTGGTCAAACAGGCCATCATCAATAATTCAGACTGTAAGATCCTCCTTGACCAGAGCAAATACCAGAATAAGTTCGATGCCATACAGGAACTGCTGGGCCTGACCGAAAAAGAGCGTGCCCAGATCCTTTCCATGAACCGCGCCAATGACCCCACAAAAAAATATAAGGAGGTTTTTATCTCCCTTGGCGGTCAGCACAGCCAGGTGTACCGTACAGAAGTTTCTTTAGAGGAATATCTCGCCTATACCACCGAAGAAAAAGAAAAGCTGCAGGTGAGCGGATATGCGCAGAGGTACGGCAGCATTAAAAAAGGGATCGCCGCGCTTGCCAGTGATATCAGGAATCAATCAATTGTAAACTAAATATTTAAACATGAAAATTTATCTGAATCTTTTAGCATTGATCGTGCTGCTGCACTTCTCAGCCTGCCAGCGTGATAAAGAAAAAGCCTTTTTAAAAGGTACTTACACCAAATCTACCAAAGGTGAGTTTAGCATCGCAGACGACACGCTGATCGTTGAACCGGCAGAAGGCAACAACTTTCTCATTCACCGCCGTACAGGCTTTAACCGGATCAATGATGGACAGCTGGGTAAACGGGAGTATGAAAAGGAAGAGTGGGACGCCATTTATAATGAGTCCACTAAAACCCTCACTGAAACCCGTAAAGGAAGGCTGATTACCATTCATCCGGATTCTGGATACCTGAAACTGGGAAAAGGCAAGTTCATCAAAAAATAACAACACAAAATATGAGATCTCTTAGCAAAGGTATCCGGCCAGGTACCACAAAATTCAGAAACCCACTGGCAGACCCCTGCCGAAAAGCAGGGCTACTGCTCACAAAATTAAAGAATGTTATGAAAAGTTATATGGTAATCCTACCGGTCAGCGCCATGACCATCTGTGTAAGCCTTCCGAAAGGGGCTTCTGCCCAGATTGCGGTTCTGGAGGTAATCAAAGCCGGCGTGAAAAAAGTCATCCGCGCGGTCGATCTCAAAGTACAGCGTCTGCAGAATGAAACCATCTGGTTGCAGAATGCCCAGAAAGTACTCGAGAACCAGTTGTCGAAATTAAAGCTCACCGAAATTGCAGACTGGACAGAAAAACAAAAGGAGCTTTATGCTGAATATTATAACTCCCTTTGGAAAGTGAAGTCTGCCATCACCTATTACAAACGTGTAAAGGAGCTCACGGCGAAACAGATTGCCATTGTTGATGAGTACAAATGGGCCTATGGCCTTTTTCAAAAGGACCGGCACTTCTCTGCCCCTGAACTGGATGAAATGCAAAAGGTATACCTCGGCATTTTAGAGGAAAGTGTCAAGAACCTCGACCAGGTTTTATTGGTGGTCAATTCCTTTAAAACCCAGATGAGTGACGGGAAGCGGCTGGAGATCATCAATGCCGCTGCACTGAAAATGGAGGAAAATTACACGGATCTTAAACAGTTCAATGCAGGTAATATATCGCTATCGATCCAGCGCTCCTCTTCACTGGATGAGATCGCTAAATTAAAGGAACTTTATGATGTGCAATAACAGAAAAATCATGCTTGGTATTTGTTTGCTGATATGTTTATCGGCAAGCCAGCTGCATGCCCAGACCTGGTCTGAATGGTTCTCCCAAAAAAAGACCCAAAAAAAATACCTTATTGAGCAATTGGCCGCACTGAAGTTATATGCTACTTATCTCAAAAAGGGCTATGAGATCGGAAGCTCCGGACTGAACTTTATCAAGAATGCGGGTAAGGGAGAATTCGATCTCCACAGCGCATTTTTCAGCTCACTTAAAACGGTGAGCCCACTGGTAAAAAAGAATGTGAGGATAGCGGAAATACTGGAAATGCAGATCGCCATCAGTAAAACCTTTTCAAGTTTTCGGGGGCTTCAAAATCTAAGTGATGCCAACCATCGCTACATAGATCTGGTTTCCTCAAACCTAATGGATGACTGTATAAAGGATCTGGAAGCTTTGCTTTTGGTCATTACTTCGGGACGGTTAGAACTCACCGATGATGAGCGGATGGTGCGTATTGATCAGCTGTACCTGGGTATGCAGCAAAAGAAAATTTTTACATCCGATTTTTCGGCGCTTATCCAATCACTGGCAAGGGACAGGGCCCTGGAAATCAAAAATATTAAGGAAATGGAGGTAAGATATGGGAACTAGAGATATCAGGAGTTATCTGGTTGCATTGTTATTGATCTTTATAGTTCAGGTCAAGGGTTTCGCACAGTCAACCGAGGCGCAGCAGCTTTTGCTAAATGTGGAAAAGCTGAGCCAGCTGAAGAACATTCTTAAAGATATGAAAAAGGGATATACTGTGATTTCAACCGGCTATAATGCAGTCAAAAATATTTCTAAGGGAAATTTTTCCATCCATGAGGTCTTTATTGATGGCCTGATGCTCGTCAGTCCCGAAGTGCGTAAATACCGCCGGGTTGCAGATATCATTACCTATCAAAAGGATATTCTTTCCGAATATAAACGTGCTTTGAAGCAGTTCCGTTCAGCAGATGTCTTCAATACTACTGAACTCAATTATGTGTCCAGTGTTTACGCATCGCTCTTTTCCCAGAGCCTGGATAACCTGGATGAGCTGACCATGGTGATCACAGCCAACAATCTCCGCATGAATGATGAGGAAAGGTTGAAGGCCATCGACCGTATTTTCGGGGATACATCGGACAAACTGACTTTTCTTCGAAGTTTCAACAGGGAAGCTAGGCTGCTGATGCAGCAGCGCAGGGCCGCCAAGACTGATGTGAAAGGCATAAAAGGTTTACTGATCAACAATTAATTTTTTTTTATGAAATATTTATCAACTCCCTTTTTCAAGGGAACAGGGCTCGCCCTTGCTTTTTTTCTGCTGCCCAGCCTGCTCTTTGCGCAAGGGTTAGCAGGAGAGCTGACCGGTATGCAGCCGGTCCTGGATAAAGTTTATGATGATATGCTTCCCTTATGTTCAAGGCTGATCGATGTGGCCAGGGGAATTGCGGGGTTCGGAGCTCTATGGTATATCGCCAGCCGCGTCTGGAAGCAGATTGCGGCAGCAGAGCCCATAGATTTTTATCCGCTTTTGCGGCCCTTCGCCCTTGGACTGTGCATCATGATGTTTCCAGCGGTGCTCGGGATCATGAACGGCGTGCTGAAACCCACGGTTTCTGCCACAGGGGCGATGGTATCCGATAGCAACAGGGCGATTGAAAGGCTGCTCAAGATCAAAGAAGAGGCCATTAAACGCTCTAAAAACTGGCAGATGTATGTCGGGGATTCCGGCAATGGGGATAGTGATAAGTGGTACAAATATACTCATCCCAAGGATCCTGATAGGGAATATGAGACTTTTCTTGACGGCCTAAGTAACAGCATGCAGTTCTGGATGGAAAAACAGAGTTACAACCTGCGCAATTCGATAAAAAGCTGGCTAAAAGAGGTCTTGGAAGTGCTCTATGCTGCGGCATCGCTCTGCATCAATACCATACGTACCTTTTTTCTGATCGTGCTCGCTATCCTTGGACCCCTGGTATTCGGTTTTGCGGTATTTGACGGCTTTCAGCAGACGCTCACCGTTTGGCTTGCCCGTTACGTGAACATCTTTCTCTGGCTGCCCATTGCCAATATCTTTGGAAGTATACTCGGAAAGATCCAGGAGAATATGATCAAGGTGGACCTCTCGCAGATTGAAGCTCAGGGGGATACTTTTTTTTCCTCTACCGATACCGCCTATCTCGTCTTTTTGATCATTGGAATAGTCGGCTATTTTTCGGTACCCAATGTAGCCAGTTTTGTAGTGAACGCCGGGGGAGGTAATTCCATCCTGACCAAGATCAATTCTTTGACTGTAGCCGCACCCCGCGCCGGAATGAGCGCTGGCATGGGGGCTGGCGGAATGGTTGCTGATGCCCTCGGCGATAAGGCCAGGCTCCAGACCCAAAGTTACGCAGGTGCTGCCCAGGGGGATTATTTTCCTGATCAGAGCACCCATCAAAAGGACAAGATATCCGGTAAAAACACTTAAAAATTTATATCATGTTTACACAGTTCAAAAATATCGATACCGCATTCAGCCATATCAAACGCTTTAGCATTTTTCTCATCCTCGCATGTGCTGGCATAGCTGCTTTTGCAATCTATAAGGGATTTGACCTCGCTGCGCGCGCGCAAAAACAGGTTTATATCCTGGCCAATGGAAAAGTCCTTGAAGCAGTCTCGGCAGACCGGAAGGATAACATTGCCGTAGAGATCAGGGACCACATCAAAATGTTCCATCATTACTTTTTTACCCTTGACCCAGATGAAAAGGTCATCCAGGGAAATATTTCATCGGCACTCAATCTTGCTGATCAGAGCGCCAAAAAGGCCTATGATAACCTGAAGGAAAAAGGATATTTCAATAACCTGATATCGGCCAATATCTCTCAGGAGATCTCGGTTGATAGCATCCAGCTTGATCTCAATTTATATCCTTATCCATTTAGATGTTATGCCACCCAGCGCCTGATCAGGGCCACATCTACGGTTACACGCAAACTGATTACCTCCGGAAATCTGAGAAATGTATCCAGATCCGACAACAATCCGCATGGCTTTCTCATCCAGCGCTGGGAAACCCTGGAAAACAAAGATGAACCGTTAAAACCCTAAGCAGATGGAACACAAAGAAAAGGGTACTAAAAATAAAGCGCTTGCCGCCTTGGAATTTCAGCTATTACAGGTACAAAAAAAGGTGGCTGACTGGTTGAACAATAAATGCCGTAACCTGCCAGCCAGTGCGTTAATGGTTATCCTGATCATTTTCTGCTCTAGCTGCGCCAGTCTGCTCGTCATGCTCATCATGGGCAAAATTTAAATAGTCTTTAAATAAATAATATGGAAAAACAAAAAATCAGGGACAAAAGAAAAGTTCTTTTAGTTCTGCCACTACTCATCCTGCCCTTCGCTGCACTGGCATTCTATGCCATGGGCGGGGGAAAGGGGGACACCCCAGTTTTACAAAGGCAAGCAGGCATCAATACAACGTTGCCCGATGCCACTTTTTCAAAAGATAAGCCAACCGATAAAATGGGTATTTATAATCTGGGGGACCGGGACTCAGTCAATGCTGAAAATTCCGGTCTTGATCAGATCGCTGACCGCCTGGGCTTTAAAGCGGAACCTTCAAAAGATCCTACTGCCGAAATCGATCTGAAGTTAAAACAGCTTAATGAACAGATCAATTCGCCTGTAGAAAGCCAGTTTACCAGGGATAAACAAAATAGATCCATCCAGGTACCCGGAATGAAGTCTGACGTAGATAGACTGGAACAGCTGATGTCCAGCATGCAGGGGTCTGCCGGTGAAGATCCTGAAATGAAACAGCTTAGCGGAATGCTGGAAAAAGTGCTGGATATCCAGCATCCCCAGCGTGTCCGTGATGCTTACCTTGATCAAGTGAATGCAGCGCCCGGAGAACGTTTTGCCGCAATACCTGCTGTTATAGCTGAAAAGCAGACATTGTTACAGGGCGCAGTACTTAAACTGGTACTCACCGATACGGTCTCTATCAGTGGGGTCCGTTTTTCAAAAGGCCAGGAAGTTTTTGGGCTCTGCAATCTTACCAACCAAAGATTGCTCGTTGATATCAAAACCATCCGTATCGGCAATAATATTATTCCTGTCGACCTGTCCCTTTACAGCCTGGATGGTATCAAGGGTATTGAGGCACCCGATGCAATAGTCAATAGTGCCCTTTCAGGTGGAGCCGATGACGCGGTAAGAAGCCTGCAGTTGCTGAGCATGGATCAGTCGGTGGGGGTGCAGGTGGCAGGTGCCGGGATCGATGCCGCAAAAGGACTTTTTTCCAAAAAGGTAAAGCGGATAAAAATGAAAGTGAAGGCTGGTTCAGTTGTCCTGCTCCGTATTAACCAGATCAGGAAATAATATGGCTTTCCCTTTGAACCGTGGAAAGGTGATCCTTCAAAACTGGGATGAACACCATAAAGAACTGGAAAACCTTTCAGGCCCGGATGCCGGTCTGGGTAGGAGCATAACGCTGCAAAAATATGTTTACCTGCGGGCAGGGCTGGCCAGACTCAATATATCACCTACCCTAGATGAACGGATCTATGCGGCTATCATCCGGGCAATGCTGAAAAAAATGCTTAAGGAGTTCTTTCCAAACCTGATCCTGAGAAAAATCAATGAATGGAAATTGCGCTACCTGATCATGCCCGGGTTGACCAAAATGTTCAGCGCCCAAAGAGAGGAGAATTTATCTATGCTCGATAAAAGAATGCACGAAATGGGTATTAAGGGGCTTTCCGGCTATTTGAAATCCCAGCTTGACTTTGAACGCGAAAAAATTGAGCTGCCCCTTTCAGCCAGATTTGAGCAGGAGCATGTATTGGCAGCAACGCTGCAACTTGAAAAGGATGGCTTCTTTGGTTATGAACTTGCCAGGATCGATGCCACCCTTATGGGCGCAGAAGATAACGACCGTAAGTGCTCCATAGCTGGCGAATATAAGCTGCAGATAGACCAGATCATCAATCTGTTAAAAGGTGCAGCCGTAAAAGTAGATACAAGAGCATTCAACAGCGTGGAGAGCGGGGAGAAATGGCTGCAGCTAGATTTTGAGCGGATGGATTCGACAGGCAACTTTTCAGTGTGTGAGCTGATACTCGACGACCGTGATTCAATCGAAAAGATCATCGTACGGGCAGCCAGCGAAATCGGCTATCACGGGATCAACACTCCGGGGGTCGTAGAGATACTGAAGACAGGAGCGCAGGCGGCCTTCAATCTGGAAACAACGGGCCGCTTCTATGTGCAGGCAGATCCGAGGTTAAAGACATTGCAGTACCGAGATGAGCACCAACAGGTTATTCCACTTGAAAAGTTAAGACAGCAGTTGTCACTGGGCAGATCCCTTTCTGCTCAAAAGCCCCAGGTTATTAAGAAACTTAAAATTGTGAATGAAAAGAATAGGAACAAGGGTATTGAACTATAGATAACAGGAATGATGGAAAACAGTAATATGCTGCTGGAAACCAGGGACGCAGAAACGATTATGGCCCTGGTGAAAAACGCCCTGGACATTGGACGGCCGCACCTGATAGTAGAACTGCTACCTACAGAAATGTGTCTCCATCCTGACCAGGTGAATTCTTTTGCCATCATTGATGATGCCTTTGATTATCTGGATGCAAAGGTGGGGTATCGTGATCTGCCAGGTAGAGGTCCGGACCGTCCCATTTATTATCAGCACGCTGATGAATTTTTAAAAGCTTTAAAACAAGCGAATCCATTAACCATAAAAAACAACAGTATGAATTTGAACAATTTAGAAAATCTCAAAAAAGAGATGAAAAACCTGGGCTTCAGTAAGGAGCTACAGGAAAAGATGGAAGAAAATATGAAAAACAATCTTCCCGAGTTTATCTTAAAGGACCAGATTGCCGGGCACAAGGGCCAGGTGGACATTAACATCTACTTTAAGCAGTCCGGCCAGAGTGAAAACTATTACCTCAACAAATATGATCTTGCCCTGAATGAAGGCAAGCCCCTGGAACCCGGTCAGAAATACCTGGTGATCTCCCCAAGTGAAACCGCTGGTAAGAATAACGTCTGGAAAAGAGAAAGTGTGGCCGAGGCGATCGAGATATTCAAAAAACAGCCCGGAAATGCCGAGCTCGCAGTTGGTAAGGATGCTGCACATAAAGAAAAGCTAGCCTCAATGGAAGAGGGCAAAATTAATTACATCGAAAAAGATTTTAGCAGGATATTCCGTAACCCTCCGCTGCCACAGACCATTTGGGTCGAACGCGGTAAAGGTTTTACCGCATCCCAGTCGGTTAACCTGATTGAAGGACGTGCGGTATACCGTGAGGATATGCTTACCCAGGGCGGCCTGCCGTACAAAGCGTGGATGAAGCTCGATCTTGACGGTCCCCGTGACAGGCATTTAAATTATAACATGAGCCAGTATCACGACCCTTCTTATGGATTTAATCTGAAAGAAGTGCTTGATAAATTTAACATCAAGGAGTTGGAAACGCCCAAAGAAAGGGAAAAACTGGAAGCCCAGCTTAAAAATGGAGACCGTCCTACAATAACTGTGGAGAAAAATGGCGAACAGGTGAAGCTCCATGTAGAGGCTGTGCCACGCTATTCACAGCTTAATATGTTTGCTTTGGGCGGCAGGCCAGAAAAAAGAGAGCAGTTTCTGAAAGAGCCATCGGTTAATAAAGAGGTAACAAAATCAAAGGGAAAAGAGGTTTCTGCTACCCAGGGTTTGGGCGTTTAGATGCTTTTGCTAATTTAGCGGCTCATTTTTTGTAAAACTAAATCAATTAATTTAAACAGCCGGTCCTTATCGGCCGGCAATACACAACAATTATGGACAAATTTCAAAAAGTTAAAGAATTAATCACTTCGGTTGAAGCGGATGTAACCAAGTTTTATGATGGCAACAACGCTGCAGCAGGAACCCGGGTGCGAAAAGCAATGCAGGACCTGAAAGTTTTGGCATCTGATATCAGAAAAGAAGTAACAGAAAAGAAAAATAGCGCTAAATAACTTGTAGCTGTTTTGGGAATTATAAAAGTCCTGGCCGTTGGCCGGGACTTTTTATTTATCATATAATCCTTTCAGTAACTGTTGCTCCAGAAATATCACTACCGATATAAAATCTTTTGAAAGGAACGCTTTATATGTGTATTTAGAAATATCAAAGCATAAGAACATATCTCCAATAGGTCATGCGCTCATAATATCATTCCTCTTCCCTCTGATCTTTTATTTTTTCTGGCTTTTTTACTTCAACTCTTTTTGTTTCGAAGAGATTTTTCAATGAACTTCGTATTCCGGGAGATAGCAAGTGTTCCATTGGCTCATCGACTATAACATTCTCGATAATTATCAGGTCGCGACCTGGCAAAAAGTTAAAAATGTGCTTTTCATTATTTATTCTCAGTACAACAGCATGGTTATCATTTTTTATTTCGATTTCCTGCACCACTCCCAAATTCGCTAAATAATTTCCAACCTTTAAATCTTTGGCTTTGATCTGTTTTAAATTCTCAATCATATCGGTGACTTTTGTTACTAATTGATAGCTTAATGTAGCTTATACTATTTTGTATAATATTAAATAAATTATTTGAAATAAATTTATAAACATGGATTCTGAAGCGAGCAAATCTATATCTCTCTGGCCGCGTTAGATGTACAATACAATCTTTAATAGGGCAACGGTTCTTTTATGTATTAAGACTATAAAAAAGGGATAATCAAATTCATGATTACCCCCATCTAAATTAACGCTCTCTGGCTTTCGCCGGATGTAGGGCTCTCACCCCCTACAATACAATTATATGTTAAAATCTATTATCCGGTTTTCTTCAGGTACATAAAGTTGAGGATGTCAGGTTACGGAATATCTGTCCTGATTTCTTGCCGGATTTTTCGATTGCCGATCGCCTTATTTTTTAATTGCAAATCTACAGGACCGTTAATCTGTAAAAGGACTTTCGCGGCATAACCGCTGTGCTATTTATTCCACGGTTCCTTGTACATTTTACACTGATCCTGTCTTCGTCCGGCAAAAAAAAATATGGCTACTTTAGATCAGACAATCGTAAATGAATATGGAGAAATCTTCCATCAATCATTAATTACAGATCAATTTATCTTCTATACTGATGACAGCGACGGTATAATGATGTTTTATGTTAATGACCTTGAGAGAAGGCCACTTGAAGGTTATGGAGCTGAAGAACTACTGATTGAGGTGATCCTTAAAAACGAGTGGCTCTGGGCCAGTGAGGACATGAAATACAATATCCAGTGTATTCTTGAGGCCGATTCAGGCCAGGATGATCCTTGATTGTTTTAGGGTCATTGTTTCTACTGCTCTTATATTTCCTTTCTTAGTGATGACAGATCTGATCCTTCCGTTATGAGAGGAAAAAATCTATTCGGCACGGCAAAATATCATTAAGTACAAAAAACCAGCTTGTAAAGGTCTTCGCTACAAACGAATGCTGTAAGTCATAATTTCCGTGCCATTAGAATTTCTCACAATTTCTTTAGTGTTTCTGAGTATTAATGTATGGCTTCCGAGTTTGCTATATGAAACAAATTCTCCATCTGGAGTTTGTTCACTGATAATAAACATATGCCAGCCCGCGTTTGACGGAAGTGAGATAATTATTTTTTTCTCAGCCTTCAATTCGTTTTCTATTGTTCTGAAAAGGCTATCTATCGGAAATTTCGCGTCCCGCGGCAAAACAAATTTTTGAAAAAACGTAATGCCGTACAATTTTTTCTTGTCAAAATCATGGAAAGACCCATCGGTTTTGTTTTTCCATTTATTTTGCAGCTGGTAAAAATCAAAATCTACAACTTTATAATACTTTAGTATTATTTCAACAGCTGATGGAATGCAAGAAAGTTCAAAGATTTGATCATGGTTATTTACGACAGTATTAAAAAAACAACTATCGGTTTTTTGTGCTTGAGCACGCGAATGAAAAATAACGGATGTGGATAATAACACGACTAAACTCAAGAGTATCTTTTTCATCATTTAAATTATTACAGTTAGATATGCTTATCTCCAATTACAGACCAGTGCTATAAGTCATGATTTCCGTACCGTTAGACTTTTTCACGATTTCTTTTGTATTTCTGATTATCAATGTATTACTTCCAAATTTACTGTATGAAACAAATTCTCCATTGGGAGCTCGTTTATGTACAACAAAAATCGGCCAGCCATTTTCCACGCGCAATGCGATAATTACTTTTCTACCCAACTTCAATTCATTATCTATAGATTGAAAAAGACTATCCAATGGGAAATTTCCATTCCGGGGCAATTTAAATTTTTGGTAAAATGTAACTCCGTATAATTTCTTTTTGTCAAAGTCACTGAAGGAACCATCAGTTTTGTTTTGCCAGTCATTTTGTAATTTATAAAAATTAAGATCCACTGCTTTACATTGCTTTAGCGCCAGTTCAATAGCTGATGGAATACCAGAATACGGAAAGATTTGGTTATGGTTGTTTACAACCGTATCAAAAAAATCACAATTATCTTTTTTTTGAGCCCGGGCCTGAGAAATAAACAGTGTAGATAGTAATACGATTAAAGCAAAACGGATGTATTTCCTCATTTAATAACGTGTTGTTTTTACCAAATATAATAAAAATTGTAGTGATGTGGTTTAGGCCAAATTGCTTTACAGCTATTTGAAATTTCTTCCGCTATGGAAAGCATGCTTTGTTTCTCTGTTTACATCTTCCCGCACCTGTGAACGTTTGTCCTGGGTAGGATAGGGTGCTGATTTTTCATCTGCCCGTGATAGCGTAAGTATCGGCAGATTATCCGCCTGTCTTTGCAGTAATTTGCCCAGCATCTTGGTAAAATCAAAACACTTACTCACAATCACATGTACCACCTGTCCTTCACGCTGCAAACGTCCCTCTACCATCAGCAGTCTGGAATGCAGAATCTCTTTTCTATAAGTTTCAAATAGTTTTTCAAATACCACAAGGTTCGAATAACCTGTTTCATCTTCGATCGTAATAAAACATACCCCGCCTGCTGTACCGGGCCTTTGCCGCACCAATACCAATCCTGCTACTTTTACCAGTTGTCCATCGGTAGCCCCATTGTTGATCTGATGACATGAGCGGATGCGTAACATCTCCAATTGGTCCCTAACAAAACTCACCGGGTGCGCTTTTAATGATAATCCTACCGTTGCATAATCTTGCACAACATGCTCACCCTTTCCCATCAAGGGAAGCTCTACCTGAGTTTCCAATACAGTTTCTGATGGCTGGCCTTTAAACAATTCTACTGGCATATCCTGTAAAGCAGAAACTTCCCAAAGTGCTTTTCTGCGGTCAAGCCCCATCGAACGGAACGCATCTGCATCGGCCAGACGTTCCAAGGTAGCAAGCGAAACGCCTACATCCCGAAGTGCAGTAATACTGCGGTAACCATTTGCCCGGCAAGAAACCAATACTTCCATTTCTTCTTCACGGATTCCCTTAATCTGCCGGAAACCCAACCTGATTGCAAAATACTTCCCTGATTTTTCTTCCAATAGGTTATTCCAGGAAGAATAATTTACATCCACCTCCCGAACTTCAACAGTATGTTTTTGCGCATCGATCACAATCTGAGCAGGCTGGTAAAAGCCCATAGGCATACTGTTTAGTAAAGCTGCCGCAAAGGCATCAGGATAATAATGTTTTAGCCAGCAGGATACATAAACCAATAAAGCGAAACTGGCCGCATGGCTTTCGGGAAAACCATAGCTTCCAAATCCCTCCAGTTGTTTGAAGATCCTTTTGGCAAATTCCAAAGAGTAGCCCTTGGCCAACATTCCATTAATGAGTTTCTCTTCATATTGATTAACCAGTCCTTTAAACTTAAATGTCGCCATACTCCGTCTAAGTCCATCCGCTTCAGCAGGGGTAAAGCCAGCAGCAACAATGGCAATTTTCATCGCCTGTTCCTGAAATAACGGAACGCCTAAAGTCCGGCCTAAAATTTCTTCCAGTTCTGGTGAAGGGTAGGAGACAGGTTCTTCTCCGTTACGCCTGCGTAAATATGGATGTACCATATCTCCCTGTATCGGGCCTGGGCGTACGATCGCAACTTCAATCACCAGATCATAAAAGCATTTCGGGCGCAATCTTGGTAGCATCGACATCTGCGCCCGGCTCTCAATCTGGAATACCCCTAAAGTATCAGCAGCACTGATCATATTGTAAACATCCGGATCATCCTGAGGGATGTTGGCTAAAGTAAGTTCCCTGCCATAATGATCCCTACATAGATCAAATGCCTTACGGATACAGGTCAGCATACCCAATGCCAGTACATCCACTTTTAAAAATCCAAGTGCGTCAATATCATCCTTATTCCATTCGATATTAGTGCGGTCTTCCATCCTTGCATTTAAAATTGGGCAGAGGTCGGTTAATTTTCCTTGAGTAACCACAAATCCCCCGGTATGTTGTCCCAACTGTCTTGGAAATCCCATCATCTGCGCAGTAAGTTCCAATGTTTTTTTTAGGTGGGGATCTTTAGGATTTAATCCCTGTTTAGTAACCCGCTTACCCTCAAACCATTCATCGGTATATTCCCATAACGAGCCGGAAAGCCTGTTAATCGTATCTACCGATAATCCCATCGCTTTACCCACATCCCGGATGGCGCCCTTTTGATGCTGTTGAGTAACTGTTGCCACAATAGCGGCACGGTAACGCCCATATTTATCGTATATATACTGGATGATTTCTTCTCTGCGTTCGTGTTCAAAATCCACATCAATATCCGGCGGCTCATTTCGGGCAGGGGAAATAAAGCGTTCAAAAAGCAGATCAAATTTCATAGGGTTCACTGAGGTAACGCCCAAACAGAAGCATATCGCGGAATTGGCCGCAGAGCCACGTCCCTGGCATAAAATACCCCGGCTACGTGCCTCACGCACAATATCCTCCACAAAAAGAAAATAGTTTGCATAATCCATTTTTTTGACGAATTCCATTTCATAGCGCACCATATTCACCACTTTTTCAGGAATTATCTCGCCATAGAACGCGTGAGCTCCTTTCCAGGTCAGGTATTCCAGTTCCTCCAATGGTGGTCTTCCGCTCTTATTAATTTCCTCAGGATAGACATATTTCAGTTCGTCCAGAGAAAAAGTGCACGCTTCGGAAATGACCAAGGTGTTTTTGATCGCCTCAGGATATCTTCTAAAAAGCCTTTTCATTTCATCCACCGGTTTCATGTACCGCTCTGCATTCTGGTGCAATCGAAATCCAGCTTCTTCAATTGTGCATTTCTCACGCACGCAGGTCAGTACATCCTGCAGTTCCCTGCGCGAAGGGTCATGGTAATGCACATCGCCAGTTGCCACTACAGGGATACTATAAAATTCAGAAAGCTGGGAAATTCTAAAGATCAGCTTATCATCATTTCCTAAATAACTTCTTGTGGCACCTAAATAAAGCCCTTTACCCAGCGCCTCGCGATATTCTGCTATTGCTGCAATAAAACTATCTTCAAAAGAAAAATGCCTGTTCAAAACGCCCGGCATTACTGCCGTAAAAATCATTCCGGTAGAATGTGCATAGATATCGGCACGGGAGAGGTGGCAAGAACCTTTTTCTGCGCGCATATTGCCTAAAGTGAGTAGGGCAGATAACCGTCCGTAAGCATCCCGATCGGTTGGGTATGCAAGCAAACTTGGCCCGTCCAATAGATCCAATCTACATGCCGGAATGATTGATATGTCTTTTTCACGGGCTGCGGCGTGCGCCCGTACAATCCCGGCGAGCGTATTTCTATCTGTAATGGCAATTTTTTTATAACCAAATGCTGCGGCCTGATCCACCAGCTCATGGGGATGCGAAGCCCCACGCAAAAAGCTAAAATTAGAAGTTACCTGTAATTCACTATATCCCATAACTCTTTTCTTTTATGCAAAAAATCCGTGCAAGAACCATTTAAACTGCTTTTCGCTCCCATAGTGTCCGGACCGGAACAGCCAATACCTGCGCCCCTTATCATCTTCCACCTGGTAATAATCCCGGTGTTCGCCCTGATCCAACCACCACTCACGCTCGATCCGCTCAGGTCCATCTGCTTTTACAACCTGATGCTGAACACCCTTGTAAATAAAGAACCTTGGCGGATGATCGGGGATAAGTGCCATTACTTCAATTGCGACAGGAGTTGGGAGCAGTTCGGTTGGCCTTGGCATATCTAAACGCCAATCAGCGGATGGCTTTTCAGTAACCGAATAAGTGTTTTTGATTGACCGCTCCGGCCAGTAACGCGTAGCTGGCAGATAACGGTGAATCACTTCCGGGCCAACCTTTCCAGCCACACGGTCCAGTAACCTGATCACGCTCCCTTCATCCAATCCTGGCTTTGCGTTCCAGATAGCTTCCTGCTCAATTGCCACATCATCCACCTTTGGGACATCCAAGATAAACAGCTCAATTCCTAAACCCGGACGGATATGGTCGATCTTTAACTTAAAAAGCTTCAGTAAATGGCTAACACTATGGCTTGCTGCATTGGTGCCAACAGCGACCTGTACCAATTGCCCATCTAACCTATAACCTGTTAAGATGCCTTTGCGAAGACCTTTGCCTTCAGCCTGAAGTTTAGCACAAAGACTTTCCAGTAATTTAGAAATCGCAATTTCAATTGCTGTCCGTGTTCTGATCGGCTCTAGACAGGGCAGTCTTTCCTGAAAAGCTACTGGCACCTGCATAGGCACTAAAACTTCATTTTCCGTTCCAAGTGCTTGCGCCAACCGCAATAGAAAACCTTCACCGAAACGCCTGCGCAAAACGGATCGTGGCATTCCAATAAAACTCTTGATCTGGTAAAACCCAAGCTTGCGCAATTTAGCCAGAACTATTTCCTCCAAACGCAATGCCTCTGGAACCAAAGAAAGTAAAGTCTCGGCCTGTTCACCACTAGGAATGAGTGGCGTAACCTTCCCGAACCTCGATACTGCCCATGCAGCGCCCGGAGTATCCGCAATGGCCATACGGACCGTATAACCCTTACTTTTTAACCTGGAAACAATTTCTTTTATATATTCGCGCTCACCGCCCCAGAGATGTGGGCAGCCGCTTACTTCTAGCAATAATCCATCCTTACCGAACTCATCAACAGCAACAATAGGAGCGTAGCGGATACACCATTCTCCAAGTCCCCGTAATAGTTTTTCAGGCCTGCCAGGCTTGTCGTCCATTACCTCCAGACCTGAACAGATTGCTTTTGCGTCTGCTGCACGCATGCCCCTCTCGATTCCGGCTTCGGTTGCCAAAGGACTTACCGCAGTGATCACCATCCGCCCATGATCCGGTGCCGCAAACACAAAGGGGACCGAGCTAAGCTCAGGACGGCGGATAAGCTGCCAATCCGCCAGCAACTGGCGGAACCATATCGAAACAAAACGCCTTTGCATATCTTTTACCCAATCTTCCTCTTCTCATCTTCCCTCCAGCCATCTTGCTGCAATACCCGTTTAACTTCTAAAAAGCCCTCACCGGCCCATTCCATTATCCAGTTTCCCGGAATTCCGTTTCTCACCTTTAACAGTTCGACCTGCCAGCGCGGAAAACCAAGGCCTGGCATACCATTTTCCAAAACACTCGGTAATGGGCTGATCTGCCAGCGCGCAGTGGCAATCGTACTGGCCATCCTTCTCGCATCTTTGCGTAAAATGAAACCCGTAACCCCGCTTTCTTCCACAGCAAGCTGTAACCTCCTGGATTCGATCAGACTCAAACCATCGACTTCCGCCACTACAGCCGCCAACCCCTCACATCGTAAGGCCTCCTCCATAATCCAAAGCGCATCTTTCTCTGTAGCGACATCCATGAAAATGATCCGTTCAGGTTCTACATTGAAAGCGCTAAGGGATGCTGGGAACAAACGCCTTGCTGTACTGATCCACATGCAGGCAGCTCCGTCCTTCATCAAATTGGAAAGTACTCCTGCAATGAAACCATCACTGGCAGCAGCATCTTCAGGGAAAACAGTGATAAACTCATGAATGGCACGTTTTGGAAACACGCCGCCGGGAAAAGCATCTTCAATAGCACCAAGGCCTATCCGCTCCGCGCATGCCGCAGAAGCAGGCTTAAAGCCCTGCCACATCAGGATATCCTGTTGCAGTTTGTGTACCAATTCACTTTTTGATCCCATATTGATTGCTAAAATTATTAGCTATTTTAATTAGCCACTATAATTTAACAGCAAATATAATACTAAAAATATTAGTAAAAAATGAATTGTGGATAAGATTGTGTTTTTGGTGGAGAACTCATTTTGGAGAAGAACTACGTCGCGCCGATTATTTTAAGGTTTTTCTAATTTATAATCTGCATTTCCAATATGAGTGCAAGAGCATTCTGCATTATATTGTAATAGTATCAGATAGCGTATGTCGATTTTCAGGAGAATCACTACTTTCGAGCTTATGATTATAGTGAAAATGGTTTTAAAGATCTAATTTTGGCGTAAGTTGAAAAAATGTCTAGATTATTAAAAATAATTGATCATAAGTTAAATATTACCAGCATCTGAAATAAAATTGATGTTAATACAAAACCGAATGCTGATATTTCAAAAACAAAAGCCAGAAATTTTCTTTTTTTTAACCATAGTAGTGTGCAGCTGACACAAACAATAAATGGGAGCGTTGCTGGATAGATGTATCTGAAATCCCCGGAAGTTGAATAGGGATAATATATCCTAAAAATTATCATTAACAGAATCAGCATCGAAAAACTTACTATTATCGGAACCGCATCGTGTTTTAAGTATTTAAACAAAGCAAATGCTCCCACAGGGAATGCCATCATCAATATAAGATAGAGAAAACTCAAGACTTTAGAAACGGTCTGAATGATTAACGGATCATGACCATATTCACCAAATAGGCTTGACTTCAATAGGTAAAACCAAAAGTGATTACGCCCCTTGTGGTCATCAACAGGATTTGTAAAGGGTATTTTAACAAATTCTACGGGATTCAGGACCAGAAAGCTTTTGATAGAGTTATCTACAATAAATCTATCACCTAGCCCATCGGTATTTCCAACGATCAATCTGGTATTTGTTCCTGCAACATCCGGAGATAATTTTTGGTAAAAAGAAAGATAAGCAGTTAGTGAACCGATAACGATGAAAGTAAATATCATTTGTCTATAAAGATCCGTTAATGCTCTCTTTGAGAAAAGTTGATAGAATCTGATAAAAATCAGAATACCAAATGTGAAGAAGATGATGAATCCATTGGTCTTTGTCCACACAGAAAGTGAACATAAAAGGATTGCCATTAGAAAATAAAATGTGCTTGCTGATTTCCACCACTTCAATATTAACAAGAAAGATATGCTGTACAGTAAATTTAACAATATATCATTTCCAACCCTGACGCTGACAATTGAGTTTGCCGTCCAAAATAGAAATAAAGATATTGCCAGGATATAAACGTGTTTGATATCATCCCTGTATTTGTTTTTTATTGCTGTAAAAACAGAATTAAGAGTTGCTAATGAAAAGAAAGAATATAATGTGAAAATTAAAAAAGACAACTTTTGATAGAACGGGCCTATAGCGGCATCACTTAAATCACCTGTGGGATTGGTGAATTTAAAAATCAATGCGCAAAACCTGTAATAGAAACTAGGATGATAGAACATCCAGCCCCCGGTAGGTATAGGAGGTTCATTATGTTCGATAAGGTACCTGATATATTCCAGGTGGCCGAAAATATCATGTGTATACCTATCGTAGGGTATTTTATACAGGGATATCAATCCAATCATCAAGGCGCAGGAAAACAGAATAAGCGTGCTCTTGGCAAAAATAAAATTTGTTTTAATGTAGATAAACGCCGGTGCTGTGATTGTTAAGAAGAATAAAAGGAATACCGATATATTACGGGCCTGATTATTGGCAAGCGGTAATGTCAAATTGACGAAGATTACAGAGAATACAAGAATTGAAATAAATAAAAGAGCACTTAACCGGTTTACCTGAAAAAAGGTGCCGATTTTCATGTTAAGACCTTTATATACCCATTTAAAATCCACTAATGATATTAATGAGAAAAGAACTGCGATAATAAGATACTTCTCATAGAAATCATTGTCTATCACCCTCAGGCCTTGGCTACCCTGCTTGTTCTGAACAATAACCTCAATTGTATTAAAGCCCGGATTTAAAAATTTCTTAATATTTACATATTGCCCATTTTTAAGGTCGCAATTGTTTTTGAAAAATGTTTCAGGTAAATTCATGTTATTTACCAAAATATTTTCCAGGCAATCGTCTTGAATGATCTGTAATTTGCCGGAAAATATGAAAGTATTTCTAAGGGAAAACTTGTAGACATATAGTCCATTTTCTTGTTGCCCTTCATTAAAGGGTAATGGGATAGCGCGGATGCTTCCGTCCGGTCTGGTTAAACTGGCCGAAGATATTTCGGGTCTGTTAATGCTAATTAATACAGCCGTCAATAGGATTAAAGCGCCCAAAATAACATATTGCCAATTTTTGATGTCCTTTCGTATCATGATTAATCATTTTCGGGCGATTCATGGTAGTCTGTTTCCGTATTTACAGCCCAGATATTTTCTTTAGTATTTATTCCATTTATGATGTTGTCTACAGCAACCATGGCCGTTAACATGGAGTGATCCTGGTTATTATATTTGTGCATGCCATTTCTGCCTATCAGAAACATATTATAATAATTCTTATCCAAAAATGATTGCACCTGGTTAAAACTAGAATAAGATCCGAAATATGCAGGGTAGGCTTTTTCAACGCGAAGTACAGTTGCATCACTAATACTAACATTGCCTATCACTTTAATTTTATTGAGTTCTGAAGTGGCAAATCTTATGAGCTCATCATCCTGCATCGACCATAAAAAATCTCCCTGATTGCAAAAGTATTCAAGCCCGAGCCAAATATTTTCAGTATCTGCTACCAGATGAGGGCTCCAGTTGTTGAAAATTTGTAACCTTCCAAGATAGACATCTTTTTCCTGAATATAAATCCAGTTATCCTTCAGCGTATTCCCGTAATGATTTTCGATTGAAGATTTTCTTATTAACAACCCAACGGTGATAAAATCCCTGTATTGCAGTTGCTCCGATATTTTTCTGATATGGTCCGGGATTGGATTATGTAATGCTGCTATTAATTCCTTAACGGGCATGGTCGAAAATAGATAGTTGGCTTCATAAACCTTGGTTTCCTGCGAAACGAGGTTTTTGGTGGTTACAATTACATTTTCAGAAGTTTTCCATTCAATACCAACTATATTTTCATTAAAATTTATTGTGCCTCCCAAATTCAGCACCTTCTCTGCGACTTCTTCCCATAACTGACCTGGACCTAATTTGGGATAGAGAAAGCGGTCGATTAGACTTGTTTCTGTTGATGTTTGCTGTATATCTGGTTTTCTCACCAAGAATACTTTCTTTAACGCATGTATAAGTGTCCGGGAGACTGAAAGTCCTTTTATCCGTTGAGCGCCCCACTCCGCTTTTATTTCTGTACAGGGTTTCCCCCATACTTTTTCAGTATAGTCTCGGAAAAAGGTCTGATAAAGCACTTTTCCGAAACGATTTATAAAAAACTGCTCAAGATTGTCTTCCGGTTTTTTTTTGCTGAATTTGATTGCCATATAGGATGACAATATTTTTCCCAGCCTGATTACGCCAAGATTTTTAATGGTTTGATAGCTTAAACTTATTGGATAAGTAAAAAACTTCCGAAGATAGTAGATTCTGGAAAGGCGGTTTCTCCTGAGCATAACCTTGTCAGTAGTTGATGCGTCCGGACCATTTGGGTTTTCATCGGATAATTCAGTAGGTAAAAAAAGTTCCCACCACTGCATCACCCGTTTGGATTTTGAAAAAAAACGGTGACCTCCAATATCAATACGGTTTCCCTTATAATTAACGGTTTTGGAAATACCACCTACCACATTACTTTTTTCGATGATTACAGGAACAATTTCAGTTCTGCTTAATAACTCATAAGATGTGGTAAGTCCTGCCGGGCCTGCACCAATGATTAGCGCGGTCTTTTGTTGCTGATTGTGCATATAGGATTTTGAGAACGTTGCGGAATAGTAAATCGTTTTACCGTTGATTTACAGAAAATACATTAGCTGGATATTTAGAGACTTTACGATATTCAATATTAATTTTAATCAAACTAACTGGAATTCTTATGGCATCAATAAACTTCAATTTTGTACCACTAATTTCCAACCAGTGATCTAGTGGGATTTCACGGACATATTTGATCAGTTCGTTGTCATATATTTTTTTAATCCTGGCAAAAATTTCAATATCGAAAAGCCAGCGATCTATGAAGGGATGCTTGAAAATGGCACTTGACAATTCGCTCGTGAAAATCTTCACGCCACACTGGGTATCGTAAATAGGGATACGCAATGTTAAACTCACAAGGGTCGCGAATATTCTAGCGGTGTAATGCCTTAAAAAATGGCGCTTAATATTTGTGCCAAAAGTAGCTACCCTTGAGCCGAAAACCATTGATAAGTTTTGCTCCTTTATGATTGATAACAATCTGGAAACTTCGGCTAACGGAGTTGAAAGATCAGAATCTAAATAGGCGTAATAATTATGACCGTGCCTACAGCTCATCTCCAAATATCCCGATCTTATCGCTTCGGCCTTTCCTATATTTTTTTTAATATGAATTACCCCAGCATTGCTAAGCCCTTTTGAAATGTCGTCTAAACTATCCATTGTCTGATCTGTACTTCCATCGTTAATGAAGCAAAAATAAATAGATGGATTTTCTTCGATAAAATCTTTAAACGTATTGGTCTGGAGCCTTAGTTCTTCATTGTAACACGGCACAATCAAGCAGAGTTCGTATTGGAGCATTTGGTTAGATAGGTAGCATGGTAGCTTTCTGCAAAATATAAAAATTTCGCCAAAAAAATATCTGTTAATCTATTTTTATTTCCAGTTTAATAGCAAGATTCTCCAGATCCGGCGAAAACCGGTCATAAATTTCCCATTTACCACCAAAATCCCTGATCCATATATTCTTGTTATTTCCGATACGGTTATCAGGGTCCATCCCTATAAATGGTTGATAGATCCTGGTTACGGTTTTCGAAAAAGGATCAACATCATATGCCGATCCGTCACTGTTAACCCTCGAAAATTGCAGGTTGTAAGGTATTCTAAGATATTCAATCCCAACAAAAAATATCTTTTTACCAATAACAACTTCATTTTTTGGTAATGTAACTTCGATTGTTTTATTTCGCTGATCTACAATTTCGATAGTGGAGGAAGTTATTTCTTGGCCAGGGGCTCCACTGACAGAATCCGGATAAAAAAATCTGATCCGAAATCTTGTTTGAGTCAGTTTATCTTCAGTAATACCATCCACGGCTAAGATCAGTCGCGATAAGGTTAATTTATTGATTACCGCTGGAGAACTTGGTAATTCAAATTTCTGGGCTATAATCTGGTATCGTGGATGATAAAGATAAGAAGGTAGCCCCGTAAAGTTGAAAACCTGATTTTCTTTATAGGGCTTTAAAATCAGTTGTTTACCTGTAGGGATTTTCATGTGAATATCATGATGACCTACTGAATTGTTTCTCGTTAATGCAATGATTTTATCTGCATCTGATGTTTGATACCGTAGCTTTTGAGTGTAATATCCTTGTGCGGAGACAGTAAGTGAATCATTAAAATTATTATCAGCCGTGAATGCGAAATTTCCATTTTCATCACAGTTCACGGCATCATTCCGGTCTATGAAAAACAGATAAGCATATTTGATCGGACGCTTTGTCTGCTGGTCTAATACTTTGATTGATTTATTCTGCGCCTCAGACTTCTGACAAAAGATCATCAGAATGATCGTCGAAATAAAAATGTATTTGAGTTTGATCATTCTTTTATGGAAGCTTCAATACTCAATATGCCCTGATCTGCATGCCATTTCTTTGTCGAAGTATTCAAGACCCAATACTTTTGTTTTCCTTTTTGATTAAGATAAATATTGGGTGCGTACCTAATATTATATGAATCCTTTATCCCGGAATTATATGCGGTATAAATGGTTGGCCTTTCATTTATTGGGCTGATAATTTTTTCGACACCCAGAAAAAAAACGCGGTTTGGGATATATATGGGATCAGATAAGTTTACCACATAAGTGCCCGTACGAAGGTCGGTTAATGTACAATGTTTTTCCGCCAAAAGCTTACCGGGACCAATTCCGCCTTGGTTTTGATCATATACCAGGAATTTAAATTTTATTTGACCTGCGAGGAAATGGTCATCCCTGTAAAAATGGATCTTGACCTGATCAAGTAGTATCCCATCATCATTAACCTGATATTCCTGGGCAACAAGTTCGCCAAAATCGTATTGCAAGGACCCTTGTTTGGAAAATGGGTTTAAAACAGTTTTCGACCTCGGTTTGTTGGAAATCACAACTTCTTCAAGCAAGTTGGTTTGCTTTTGCATCATAATTCTGCTGCCAGTTGTAATTTGGTCAGCCGCAAGTATTTGCGATCGGTAGCTAAGATGCGTAATGTACAGGCTGTCTTTGTCATCCGGAACATTAATTTTAAAATAACCTTTTTGATCTGTAGCCGTGCTTAAAAGCGTTCTTCTGGAGTGGATACTGACAAATTCGATGGGTTGTCTTTGATCATCTACAATGTAGCCCTCCACTTTTATTTGGCTATATAGCGGTTCTTTAAAAATAAAGATAAATAATAAGGTTAAAATTTTGGTAATATTCATTGGTTCTTGTCAATCCAATTGTTATATTGCATTACCAAATATAACCAATAATTGAGATGACAGGTAAGAATAAGATCTTTTTCTTAGGTTTTGTATGCTTCGGACTTAGCTTTGTCTATGGTTTTAAGCGGATTTCCGGTCAATCAGCGGATTTATTTACTGAAATCAGGATTTCTCCTAGGGTTGCCCTCGGTGAAAGAATTTCCGATCAGGATGTTTTTAAAGAAATAAAATTCCTGCCCCTCGAAACTACAAAAGAGTCTGTTATTGGAGATATTGATCAGATGGAAACGACAGACAGTCTTTTGATTGTTTTATGTAAAAATGCGGAAATGATCAATAACCGTTGGCAATCCAAAATAGCAATTTTTGATAAACAGGGAAAATTCATCGGAAAAATTGATCAGATTAGAACTTCTCTGTTTACACTTGATACTTTAAACAAACAAATTATTGTTTTTGATAATGGGAGGAGCAGGAGCCTCTTGTTTTATAGTTATACCGGGAAATTGTTGAAGAAACAAATAAGGCAATTTGATTTTACCGACTTCTTTGTTTTTAATAATTCGGTGGCTTATTTCAGAAACTTTGAAAAAGATCCTTCCGAAAAATTAGTTAAAGAGGGAACAGATGTTTCGCATAACAACCTCATTATATTGAATACAGGTGATCAACTTGTCAATAAATATTTCGCTTATGATACAACTGCAATCAGTAATGCTGATGCGCTTCAGTTTGGCAGATTTTTCAGTTATTCAAAAAGCAATGTTTATTTTGCCAAGCCATTCACTTATAATATATACAATGTAAACTTTGACAAGCTATCTGAAGCATATCAGTTTGTTTTTCCTTTAGAGAATTCATTGCCCGTAGATTTTGATACCAACAAGCTCTATCATAGGAAAAGGTTCGATTATCTAAAAAAGAATCCTTCAACTATTTTCTCGATCAATAATTTTTATAAAATGCAGTCAAATTTAATATTTAAACTGACTTCATTAAATTTTGCAGAATCGTTCATTTTTAACGTTGACGATAATTCGCTCATCTCACTCTCTGCGATTGAGCCACCTAAAGATTTTTCTGAACTTAATTTATTCAATAATATTTTGGCATGCGATGGTAAATCGTTTTACTCTTATGTTGATGCAAATTCAATAAAGAATAAAGTTGGAAAGATAAACGACCCCAGATGGTCAAAAGAATTAGAGCTAATATTGAAATCCAAAGAAAAAATAATCAATCCGGTCATCATTCAGAATTTTCTGAAATAATCTATCAACCTCATATGAATCTAAATTTGAAAACGCTTAATCCCTCAATGCTCTTAATATTTCTTACTTTAAATATCGCTTTCAGTTCCTGCAGCGATAAAAGAAAAACTCAGAAAAGCGCGACGCATGGTCAGATATCTTTAATAAACAAGCTCGAAAGTGACACAACAAATGTTCCCTCAGAATATTTGTTTGATTCAATTGAGTATATTCCATTGGAAACTAAAAAGAATTCGCTTTTCGCCCGGGTAGACCAACTTGAAATAACCAAAGAGCACTATTACATACTGGATAAATTAGGTAGTTCCATTTTAAAGTTCGACAAAAAAGGTAAGTTCTGTTTTCGCATTAAATCTTCCGGAATATCTTCTTTTCTATTGGATGATAAATCAGAGCGGATCATCTTTTTGGATAATCACCTCTCCAAATTTTATGTGTACAATTTGGACGGAAAACTGATCAATTCCGGCCCAAGGAAATTTGAATTCAGTAGTGCTATAGCCTTACCATCTGGAAACTTTGCGTTTTACAGGTATTATTCCCATTCCGATGAAGAGAAACAAAATAAGGAACTGTATAATCTGATCATCACCGATACGGCATTTAACTTTAAAAGCCAATATATGGGCTACAGTCCCAAAGCCATAGGCTACAACGAGCTTTACACGCCAAAATCGACATTCTTCAGAAGCCAGAGTGAGATTTTTTATATAAACCCCGGAACCTATACTGTTTATCAAGTAGCGGAGGACAAACCTGTTCCTGCGTTTGAAATTGAACTGGATGAGAAATATGCACTTCCAGAGGGTTTCACCAGAGATGAAAATATGTACGGAAAAAGGATGGATTATTTAAGTAGGAACAATTCTAAAGTCTTTTACATAGATTATTTCTATAAGCTGGATAATGTGGTCTTTTTTAAGCTCACTGGTATGAATGTAGAATTCAACTGTCTTTATCAGTTGGATAATGAAAAGGTGCTGAGTTTGGATAACATCGTTTTTGGTGAACAGTCACATTTTTTACCCATCGGAGATGAGGTTTTGGGAGTTGATCAGGACGCTATTTACAGAAGTGAAAGCGCTGAGGTCTTATTCAATTATAAGAAAAAACAGGGGGATTCATTCGATATACATGGAGTTACAGACCAGTTAAAGGAGTTTTTTCTAAGACAGAACAATCTGAGTAATCCGGTATTGATTAAAATAAAGCCTAAAAAAATCAATTTGACAAACATCTTCAAGCCATAATAATTCACTTTAAAATCTAAATTTATGAAAAAATCAAATTTACCAATGGGTCTTTTTGCAGCTGTATGTATAGTTGCATTAATACTTACATTTTACACACGCGCGACAGCTTCGGGTGGGATAAACGATTGTACTGAATCTTACTATTGGGGGAATGGAATGAAAAAAGGGACAGTTGGTGGGGAGAAGAAGTGCGTAACCTGCACTTATGATGCCGGTACTATTGTAACCGTTCAAGGAAAAAAATACCTCAAGAAAGTAGGTACACCCCATACCACATACAAAGCACTTAATGACTGTATTGGTAGCGCAAAGCCTTCTGACACTTGTACCGAGATAAGTGCAAATCAGAATTATCTGGAACCTAAGTGTGATGATATACTGATTCCGCAGGATTCCACAAGTACAAATACCAACACCAATACGAATACCAATACCAACGGAACACACTAATTTTTAACCGGCCTGAAGATGTTTGTAAATAATGCTCCGATACCAGTTAAAATTGTTTATATGCTGTTTGGTTTGCTGATATTGATGATTATTTATCAGCCTATAATTACCCTTAATTTTGCGCTCCCCGATGATGAATGGATGGTTTTAAGGGATCCATTGGTTAGTAGTTTGAAATTTGATTTCATCTACTTCGAGAAACTATTCACTACTTATAATTCCCTTCAGTTCTCTCCAGTTAATACATTATGGTATGCACTGATATATAAGATAAATGGATTTGATGCCTACTGGTACCACGTAGGCTCTTTTGGTCTCCATTGTGTCAATATTTATTTTATATATAAATTGATCTGTAGGCTCCTGTCAGATTTAGACCACAATATTGCATCTCTTGTTGCAGCGCAGGCCAGTATCATATGGGCTGTTCATCCTTTGAATGTTGAAACTGTGGTTTGGATTTCCTCGTCCAAAATGCTTTTGATGACAAGCTTTGGGATATATTCGTTGCTAATGATTTTGGAATTTTTCAGGAATAGGAAATTTATCCACTACATGCTTGCAATACTATCATTTATTGCGGCAAATCTTTGTAAAGAGCAGGCAGTTTTATTTCCTGTTTTTATTTACGCAATCATTTTCATTTATCCGGGAAAACAGCTCCAGATAAATAGGTCCAGAATGGCAATTGAAACCTTGCCTTTTTTAATTCTTTCAGTGGTTTTTGGCTTGCTTGCAGCACATGCTCAGCATACAGCAATCGGGCAGGATGCGCCACTATCTAATTATCCTTTGGTGGAGAGGCTTTTCTTCTCATTTTACTGTCTGATATTTTACCTAGCCAAAACTATTCTCCCAATGAACCTTCATTATCATTACGATTACCCAATGAAGCCGGGCGAACCATTACCCTTGATCTTATATCTTTTTCCTGCTATCACTGCTGCAATAGCCTGGGGAATTTTTTATATTGTTAAGAAATCAAAAAATAGGTTAACATATTTTTTATTTACCCTGTTTACCATTATTCATCTGGCCCTGTGCCTGCAGATCGTTCCGCTGAATCGGCCGGCTATGTTGGCTGACCGGTATATGTATTTGCCCGGGGTCGGAATATGGGTAGTGCTGGTCATGTATTTTCATGAGCGCAGGAATGTAATTATGAAGTTCAGATTCCTAAAGACCGCAGCTGTTTTACTTGGGGTAGTCTATCTTTTCTTTTTAATATACACAAGCCATCAGTTAGTTACCAATTGGCAGACTTTAAACCGAAATCATTTATGAAAAATTCTACAAAAACATTTTTAACCTACACGATGGTATTTATCATTATCGTTTTAGGCATTTACGGATTTATGGGTAAAAATACCAGTAGCCCCGGAGTGATCAAAGAAAAAACCATTGATCCTCTTGTTGAAATGAAAGCTAAAATGTGGGATAGTTATGTGACTACTATAATCCCTGACTTGGGTAAAAAAGTAAGCCCATCGATTATGGTACAGGATGTTGATACAAAAAAATATAAACTTTCTGACGTTTTATCCAACAGGAATAAATTGATATTCAGGTTTTCTTACCGCGATTGTGAGGTTTGTATCGATACAGTTTTAAATCAACTCAACCAACTTTCGAAAAAATACAGTATCCTGGATGTAGTGGTGATAACAGATTCATATTCTCCACAGGCTTTTTTGGTCAAATCCGAACATAGCAGGTATCCAAAGTTTACTTATAGTATTGTTGATACTGCATTTGGACTTTCGTTGGAAGACAAGGGAAGCCCATTTCTTTTTATTATGGATAAAAATTACAGTGCAAACAAAATCTTTATACCGGTGAAAGAAAATCCTCAACAGATTAAAAGATATTTGATAGATATGTTAATTTACCTGAAAGAAGCTAATGCGGTGTAAATCTTATTGGTGTATTTTTTTTCTTATCTGTTTTTTTTGTATAAAGGTTTTTGGGCAGAACCCTTCATCTGACAGGGGAGCTGTATCCGGACTGGTGAAAGATTCATCGGATATGGTAAATCTTCCCAGGGCAACAATAGCTATTTATAGTAAGGCAACAGATAAACTGGTCATTTACCGGCTCACTGATGCCAGGGGCAGGTTCTTGCTGGAGGGGCTTCCCATTGATACATTATTTAAAATAACTGTCAGCTACGTGGGGTATAAAACTACGGTTGCAACCTTCAAACTGGAAAAGAGTGGCGAAACAAAAAACATTCCTACTTTAATACTCTCCAGATTGGAAAATAGCTTGGAAGATGTGGTTGTTAAACCACCTCCAATGATTTTGAAGGGCGATACGCTTGTCTTTTATGCAGATGCATTTAGTATAGAAAAAAACGCTGTAGTTGGAGATCTGATAAAAAAAATACCCGGGTTTATAGTCTGGGGTGATGGTCGGATTACCGTTAACGGAAAAACAGTTTCTCATGTCACCGTAGGGGGCACAACTTTCTTTACCAACGATCCAAAAGTGGCATTGGCCAATCTGCCGAAGGATATTGTAAACACCATCTCCATAATACCGGACAGGCCTAACCCTCAGCTTACAGGAGATACCAGCGTACATACCGTTAGTATGGATATCACACTCAAGAAAAAGAATCAAAAAGGGATATTTGGCAAAATTGGAATAGGAGGGGGAACATCCAAAAGTTTTGAGACAGATGCGTTACTCGCATTTTATTCACCGAAAGATCAGTTCGCTATAATGGGTTCGAGGAACAATGTAAATAAATCAGTTCTCAGCGTCAACGACATGATGTCTTCAAATGCTTTTGGTGAGCAAATTTCAACCAGTTCTTTCAGAGAATCAGACTTTACCATGCGGGGCAGGACCAGGGCACAGTCTGAAGGGGCGATGTATAAAAGAATCTGGAACAGAAATCTGTACACCAATCTTGATCTCACGGATAATTTTTCTACTACTAAAATTGAAGAAAATACAAATTCGAAAATATTGCTCAATACTGGTTTTAATACAAGGTCCTCAGACAGCAGGGTTGAAAGTAATGACAAGTCTAAGATGCTTAATGGGAATTTTTCTTACAGAGATTCTTCATTTAACAATCTCAATATGAGTTTTACCCTCAATCACTTTAACGATGATCAGAATACCACGAACAGACTTCGGATTTTGGGGCCGGACAATGCAACCCTATTGAGTGATTATGATGCCGAGATAAAATCAGTTTCTTTAGGGACCAGAATGAATTTAAGACTGAATTATGAACATACACCGGATCAGGATAAGAAACGCCGTTTTGAAAATATTAAATTGGAATATGAGTTTCAGAATCAAAATGGCAAGAACAATAACGCTAATGAGAACCTACTGACTGTTCCTTTAGAGTATACCACATATTTTAACAGGCAAAGTAATGATATCTTTTCTGGCGGATCGCATAATTTAAAAGTAGAATATCTAAGCCTTCGCGGCTTATTAGGGATACGAAATGCTACGATGAACCTTATTGTCAGGAATGAGCTTTATCATTCGTTTAATGAGAATATTGAGGAAGTTCAGGACTTTGACCGAACCAATGGATTTCTTTCCAGAAAGAACTTCTATCTGTCGAATCAAAACCAGCTTTCCGAGTGGAATGAACGCCCAAGTATTGTAATCAGCAAACGGTTTAACAAGGTTATTGCTAAACAATGGATTAAAGAATTAAATATCGAAATGGAAGCAAAATCACAGCATTTCTACCAGAAAAACAACTCAGACAAATCCTTTAGGAATATTTACCGGGAATATCATGATTTCATTCCAAATGTTAACGTAAGTCTGCTTAAAAGGCAATTCAGTAGGTGGCGTCAGGTACTAAATTTTAATTATGAGTCAGCTGTGAATATGCCTTCGGTTGATCAATTGGCGCCGTTGATTGATAGCGCCAACCAGGTTAATTATTTTTTTGGTAAGCTTTCTTTAAAAAGATCTTACACCAATAGTTTCAAAATAAGTTATACGTTCAAAGATGAAAATATTCGCTCAAGGGATCTGAGCTTATCAATGAACTATGATCGTGTGAACAATTTTATATCCGATAGTACATACTACAAAGCTAACGGGGCAATTGAAACCTATCCGGTAAATATAAACGGCTTTAGGCTTTTATCTTTAAATGCGACTTACAAACAACCCCTTAAGATTGGGGGTTTCAAAAACACACTTGAGCTTTCTGTCAGGTCAAATTTTTCGGACAGGCCTTTCTATTTAAACGGTTTACAATCTTTTTCGCACAATACTTACGCAAATTACAAGATAAATATTGGCTCAACAATAAATGACAGAATAGGGTTGAATAGCTTTGCATGGATCAATACATTTAACAGTAATCTGCAAGGAGGCAATCTGAAATTGAAAAGCTCCAACTGGGGCATTGGTATTCAATCGACTTTTATTTTAGGTAAGGCACTGTCTTTAAGAAACTCAACCCAGTATTATTCAGGAGATCTTATTGGCGTTGACCAACACGGCTTTGTAATCAGCAATTTTTACATTACAAGCCGTTTCGGAGAGAAAAAACAATATGAGGTTTCTTTTGCTGCCAACGATATTTTTAATCAGAATGTAGGCGTGATCAATACATTGATAAACAATGTATCCACTACTGGGAGCGTAAACAGGCTCAAAAGGTATTTCATGTTGTCCTTAGCCTATTATCCAAGGTTTTTTAATTTGAAGAAAGAAAAATAATGGCAAAAATATTAAAGAGTCATTTTTCCATCATTGTAATACATATTTTCGTTGTGCTGTTTTTATATGGTCTACTCTACGGATTTGGTTTCATAAACCGGTTGCCCGATAACAAAAATTTATTGGCATGGGATGCCTTCTGGTACCGTGATATTGCATTCAATGGCTATAAATACAAAGAGAACGCAATATGCAATCTTGCATTTTTTCCTCTCTTCCCTATAGTATGGAAGATTCTGTCTGTAGATGCTTTATTAATGAGCATCATTAATTTTTTGATTTTTCTAACTGGTTTTCTAACACTTTTTAAGGGCTTGAAAGTCAGGAATGATTTATTATTAATTTTAATATCAACACCATCACTCATTTTTTGTGCATTGCCATATTCTGAGGCTTTGTTCTTTTTGTCCAACGTGTTGATAATTATCGGTTTGTTGAGGGGTAGTCGAGACCTGCAGTTTTTTGGTTTTTTTTTAGTGTCATTTTCAAGATCAGTTTCAATTATTTTTATACCGGCAATCATTGTTGTTGAAGTTTTATTACTTAAACCTGGGACATCAGTAAAATCAATCTTCCGGAATATTTTTTTAAATATTTGTGCATGTTTATTAGGGTTATTTACAACAGTGCTCATTCAGTTTTTTACCACTGGAAAATGGTTTTATTTTATTGAAGTACAGCAATACTGGCAACGCAAATGGCAGCTGCCTTCGTTTCCATTTACCACAATAGACCCGGAAAGAATAATCGGATTGGATAGTACAGCATTTATGGTTGGATTTTTTGCTATCTGTATTACGTTTGTTTTTTTGCTGGTTAGGTTGAAGATATTTAAGACAGATTATTTTGATAGTAAACCAGAAATGCTAAAGGCATTTATGATCAGCTTGATGTATCTGTCCGCAACCACTATCCTTGATGTTTTTTTTACCTATGATAGCGGCGGCAAAACGAATATCTGGAGCGTTAACAGGCATATATTTGCTACCCCTTACTATATCTTTGTTTTCTATTGGCTTACATCAAGAGAGGTGTCCTGGAAGAAAATCAGTATTTTTATTTTTCCTGCTTTTGTAATCGGAATATTTATAACCGGAGTCTTTGCGGAAACAAATTCCTTGATTTATTATTTAATATTGGGCATGGGTACCATACTTTTTATATCATCTGAGAAACACAAGGTTTACAGTTACGCACTGTATATCGTAAATACTTTTATGCAAGTATTTTTATTTCATGATTTTCTTACTCATAAGTGGATAGGGTAATTAAGCGGAATGTTTGTATTTCAGTGAACGTACTTCTTCTCCACCTTTCACTGAAGAATATAAGATTTCTTAAATGACAAACGAAGTTACCTTACTGATCATTCCGTCCTTAAAATTCCAGATGTCGCAATACGAACTTTTTTTTGATCCGCTGTTTTTTCCGAATATGATCTGACCAATCTCTACCACGATATCTTTTTCCCTGATATAATTTTCTGTTATAAATGTTATTCCATCGTAAGCCGAGCTTATGTACCCAAGGAGCTCGGCTTTTCCGTTGAAGATTCCTTTACCTACGTTTTCCCATTTAATATCTTCTGTGCAGTAGCTGATAAATTCATTATAATTTCCTTTCATCAGGGCATTGTTCGCCTTGATAAAAATATGCTGGTTACTCATATCTGATTTTGTTTAATGACTGTTTTGACTGCCTATCTGTATGCCGATCTTCCCATAGAAATCCTTGTCTCCTTCTTTGAATTCAAGCAGGCTATGTGCCTTACCGATCTCTGACAATGGAAAAACCTTGCCTAACACGGGCTTCAGCTTTCCGGATTCTATCAGCCTTGTAAGTTCATCCAGTTTGTTTCTGCTCTGCCTTGTAAATACAAAATGGTAAGTGGCATTTTTCCCCCATGCATGGATCAGGTTCTGCGGCCTCTCGATGTCTACCAAGGTTACGACCTGTCCCATCGGACTTAAAATCTTGCCGCTGTCAGAAAGGGTGTTACCACCCAATGTATCGATAACAATGTCCACCCCGTTATTGTTTGTCAGCTTTAAAATAGCGTCGATATAATCTTCCTTTTCATAATCAATGGTATGATCCGCCCCAAATCCCCTGAGCATCTGATGGTGCACGGTCCTCGCTGTTGTGTAAACGGTCGCACCCATAGCCTTCGCCATTTGAATAGTGGGTATTCCCACGCCGCCTGCACCACCGTGTATCAGAATTGTTTGATTGATCTTGAGTTTTGCCCTTGTATAAAGCATTTCCCAGGCAGTACCGGCCGCTAATGGAAATGTTGCGGCTTCCAAATGGCTTACGTTTTTTGGTTTGATCCCGATTATGGATTCATTGGCGGCGTGATATTCCGCATAGCTTCCCTGTCCCTTGAAAATTTCCGGGGTGTAATATACCTCATCACCAACCTTAAAGTTTTTGACGCCTGTTCCAATTTCGACAATCACTCCAGACACATCATGCCCGGTAATAACTGGAAGCTGTAAATCATTTTTATAATCTCCACGGCGGACCTGATAGTCCAGGGGATTCACTGAGGTCGCCAGTACTTTTACAAGTACTTCATCAAATCCCGGTTTTGGGGTTGGCACGTCCAATATTTCGAACTTTTCTACCGGGCCGAACCCGTTTAGCACTGCTGCTTTCATATTGTTTTGTCTTTAGGTATTTAGGTAAATTCCTAATTAATTATTTAAAAATTTTTATAATTTATTTTTGATCAATTCAGCTAACTGTTGTATAGCTTCTTCATTACGTTTATAATATGTCCACTGGTCTTTTCTTGTCGCCACCAAAAGGTCGGATGCCGACATCATTTTAAGATAAACCGAAACGGTTGGAACAGACATTTTTGCCTTTTTTGCAATATCGGATACGCATACGCCGAGTGAGGGACTATAGTCAGTCAACTCCTCCTCGGGAAAATAAGCGAAGGGGTCTTTCAGCCAAGTAAGAATATCCAAACGGGTCTGGTTAGATATAGATTTTATTACTTCCAATATTTTCATTCGGTGAATTTAGGTAATTACCTAAATACCTACAAGCTACATTTTGAAATTTACACTTTAATGATCCATCTTACTGCCGGATTTATCCTCAATTCAGTCCTTTCTAGCGATCAAAATCCATTCGCAGGTACTGGAACGCGTAAAAAATTCGAATGAAAATCTTATACGATTGTTTAGTTTTCTTATTTACAAGAGTTTAACAATTCTTAATAATGCCCTATTTTGGGTATTTCGGCAAAAAACCTTGATGTCACGGGTTAAGGACGATTTTGGATCCTCTGGCAAAGAAGTCCGTTCTTTGCTGCGCAATCTGCCACAGGTACTGATGTCTTTTGGTTTTACAAATAATCAAGTTATAAGTAGGTTCATCCTCATTCTACGTTAGCAGGCGTTTTTAATTGTGACGTATACTCTGGCCAACCTGGTCAATCAGGTTATCAATGTCAAAGGGTTTACCAATAAATCCCTGTGCGCTGCACGAATTTTCTACTTCTTTCTTACTGGAGTGTGCGCTCATCATCAGAACAGGTATCTTTTCGGTGCTATAATTTTTTTTGAGCATTTCGCATACGCTAATCCCATTACCATCAGGCAAACGGATATCAAGAAGAAACAGGTCTGCCTGCTCATGCTTGTCCTTTGCCATAAATTCATTCACACTGGAGAAGCTTACCACCTCATATTTTTCCTCTTCAAGGATCATCTCTATGATTTCCCTAATGTCCTTATCATCTTCGAGAACGTAAATTTTTTTTGCCATAACCTAACGATATGTATAATAATTGATAAACATCCGAAATTGTTTTAAGTTATTGGATGTAAGTAAAATGACGTTATTTTAACAGGCTTAGCGAGAAGCCTGGATATTCCTTTCCAAACCGGTAATGGATTAGCAAAACAAATCCCGTAGCACGTTGGTTATTCTCCCAAAAGAAGAAACAAACATGGAAAAGCTGTCGGAGATACTTAAGAAGGCAGGTATTCGCCCTGCGGATCGACGATATGATCGAGCTGGGCTGAAAAGAACCCAGGGTAGCGATATCCATGGGTATGAAACTTATGGAGATCAAAAATATAATAAAAAAGATCGGTGGGAGATTTTGAAATCATTAGGTAAAAAGTTAAGGGCAATTATATCTATCAGTATGGAACAATATTCGAACGCATTTAAGGAAAATCTTGTGGTCACCTCTAAAACGGTAGTGCTCGATTACCTTTTTGGGGAAGGAGAAGATATGGCGGGATACCAGCTTGTATGCTTTTCACAGGGAGCGCCGTGGTGTGTCCTTTCAAGCGGTTATCTGCTTGGTAATTTAAGCAAACTTAACGGGATCTGGATAGCTACAGATGCGGGCCCTCTTGATGGGGAGAGGATTCTATCCATCGGAAGGTTTATAGACAGCCAGCATTTCAACCTTCTTCCCGATAAGATCAAGCTGCACTGGGGGGAATCGGTAGCAGAAGTGATCATGTATAATGACAGTAGTTATATGGTCGTGTGCAGGGATGGAATTGAATTTGAACACTTCAAATGCATGTTCTGCGCTTATATTGCTGAACTGGTTGAAGAAGAACGGGCAGTTGTATTTAATGTCTATAATGCGGGATTTTCTGAGGATTTTAAGGTCGAGGTAAGCTAATTGTAATTTGCCTGAGCCAGCGTTTTTTCTAAAACTATCTATAAAAGGTTATGTTGTTACCGGTATGGAAATCAATGGGATAAAAATTTGCGTCGATACACTGGGAAAATGGAGCGGCAGTCATCGCAAGGCATTACTGATAGGGGGTGTTTTAGGGTTTTCCCTTACGGCTGTTTATCTGCTCTTCCGAAAAAAACGCCCTGGCCAGTCCACAATTCCCGAAGAACCTAATTTGAACATGGAAAGATATGTATTTGAAATTCCCACCGATAAGGGAGCTGTCCAGGCGGTGGTTGAAAGTAGCGGTGAGTGTTATAGCGTAAATCTAGATGGCCGTTATGTAGGGAGTATGTGGCGCGATGAGCAGTGCGGCATGCAGTGGAATACACTGGATGAGGGGCTGACCCCATACCTTTGGGACGTTTCTAGCCAGATTTCGGAAGCTTTTTCCAGAAAAGGCTTTCCCTCACTTTTAAAAGGGGCCTACCCAGAAATCCTGTTAACGGAGTGGAAGAGCAGTGAAACCCTGGAAGTTCTGATTTCAGATGAGACCGACCTGGAGGTTTTTTCTACTTTTCTTAAAGATGAAATCTTAAACCTGGTGGATTTCGAGGAGCACCTCGACCTCATGGTCAAGAAAACAGGGAATGCATATTTTGTCATAGTGGGGATAAATTAAATGTTATGGATTTTTATAAAACTCCGTACTTTTAAAATAAGAGATCTGGGGAGCCGCTTAAAACCGCTATCAAAATAGCATACAAAGAAAAATAAATGGAAAATGTAATTTATGACCTGACGGTCAAAGGAAAAACGCACAGAATTGTTAGTAATGGGCAGACTTTCACATCCGAGGGGCTCAGGTCTGGTATGTGGTTCGACAACGATCAATATGGCTTTTTTACATGGGATGAAGATATCGATGATAATTATGTAGCCTATTATGAACTAAAGCCTGAACTCGTGCAGGCACTCAAAAATGAGAAACAGGTTTTTATCCAAAAGTTAAAAGCGAGGTTTCCCCAGATCCTGACCATAACAGAACCCTCTGCGGCGGTGTTGGAAATTGAAATCCAGAATGATGCGGATTTCTATAAACTCATACCGGAGATCAGGGCATCTGCAATTGAAATGGCCACTTTTAATACGGCCTTGCTTATCGTGATTATGAATGAAGAATTCCCGTTCGAATTTTCAATAAATGCGGATGTCTACAGGGTAGTGATCGAAAATGATTTTTATCAGGTCACCAGATATGAGGACGGTTACAAGACCTTGTTTAATGCTAAGCAGACTGAAACCTATGCGAAGTCTTTTTTTGAGGAAGATATCGCGAGGTTTAAGATAATCCTTTCCAAAATAAGAGAAATTCAGGATAAAAGGGACAAAGTATTTAATTCCTGATTGATTTAGGATTCTCTTTTATAATTTAACTGAGCAGATCCCGAAGCCTTTAGTTTCATTTAAAAGAACGGTTAATTACGTGCACCAGTTAGCAATTTACCAGACATCCTTTGCTTTGGTATTGATTGTATCCAAAACAAATTGCATGACCGGATTTTTCAGATCGGGATGGCGAAGGTTTTCCCTGAGCTCATCGTTCCAGTTGATCAGTGCATCCTCTGGCGTATCACCACAGCCAAAGATGCCGCTTTGTGGGTCGGGGCCAAGTACCGCACAAAATCGGTCTCCCTGTTTGTAAAGAAGTGGACGGAATTCCCCGACGTATTGTGGCAATCTGAACCTGCTAAAATCAAAACTTATCTTTTGCTCATCGCTGACATTCATCTGTTCCATAAGGCTCATATATATTGTGGTTTATTAAGCAAAACATTGTTGTGCAAAGACTTGTTTTAAAACCGGAACAAATACTTTGATTAATGCCGTGGTACAACGGGGACTATCCTCCATCATATAAAAACCAGCCTTTGCAGCTCCGGGAAAAAGCAGTGGAAATTGCGAATGCGCTTTTGAAGGAGGGGGTAGAGGAAGGGATTGCTATAGCTACAGGATTAAAGCGCGCGCGTGAGCATTTTGAAAAGGAAGGTCATGCTAAAGAAGATCCTGCAGGGTGACTGTGCTCATTGTTATTATATTCTCCATCAAAACAACAAACGGGTAATGACTATGAAAGATCAAGTGGATACAGGGATCCCTCAGGGTAGGGATACATCGCAAAGGGCATCCTTACCGGACGCTGACCAGGAAATCGACCGCCATGAAATAGAAAGTGACGGGGATACCCTGGAGCCGCAGGAATTTGGTGCCAATACCGGGACATTAAACCTTAATGATCCGGATGAGCTTGCCTATTGGGCGGAGCAGTTCCAGATCAGTACCGGTGAACTAAAAGCTGCCGCTTTATTGCGGGGCGAGAGTATTGCAGAAATCAAAAAATATTTATCGATGTAACTATGGCAGAACTACCGGATTTAACCGTCTTCGCCCAGATCCTTTCCCGCAGGTTTAAAGGGAAAGTGCTGGAAACGCTTGAAATCAGCGTAGCAAAAAAACTGAATGTTACGGGCAAGGAATTGAAAAAAGCGTTGGAAGGAAGGCAATTGATGAAAGTGGAAAGGGCAGGAAAAACCTTGCAGCTTTTTTTTTCTGGATCACAGGTCCTCGGCCTTCACCTGATGTTAAGGGGGGAACTGGTGCTGATCGACCAGGATGAGCCGCCGCGGTTTCAGATCCTGGGTTTTCATTTCGAGGGAGGTGATGCATTTGCACTGGTCGATCTTCAGAAGCAGGCCACGCCGACCCTTAATCCTGAAGCGGTGGAAACCCCTGATGCACTTGGTATGGATGAAGGATATTTTCTGGATTTACTCAGTAAGAAAAAGACGGTCATCAAAACGCTGTTGATGGATCAGCACCAGATGCGAGGGATAGGTAATTCTTATGGTGATGAGATACTTTACCATGCCGGTATTTCTCCTTTTTCCATCGCTAAGGCCATTCCGGAAAAGATGGCAAAGAGACTGTATACCAGTATCGGTAAAGTACTGAACAGGGCAATTGAACAGATTGCCAAAGAGAACGGGGACGGGCTGACCGGTGAACTTCGGGATTTTATGCAGGTGCACGGCGCATCTTTGAAAGAGACGGCAAAAGGAGAGGAGATTTTATCGCAGAAGATTGGCGGACGTAAAAGTTACTATACAAAAGGGCAGGAACTTTTTGAATAATCCACACTTTACCGATCTGTTTATTTAATCTACTTTCTTCGGTCACATCATTTTATTATATCCGCCTATTTATTTATTCAGCCCTTGACTTAAAAAGGCATATTATTTAGCGCATACCGTCTTTTTTGTTTTTCCCTCTCAATGATCAGACCCTATAGTGTTCGAGCCCCTAATTGGTTGGTAATTGAATGGGCAGTAGCTTGCCAATGAGATTTAGAGTTGTTTGCAATATCCAAGGGGAAGCAAAATTGGAATGATACTTTGTTTTGGAGTGGCAATTTCAGGGAATGGGAAAACAATTGTGGCGCATATGGGATTATAAGGTAAATACTAAACTATGAGCACGGTAAATAATCTTTCCAAAGACCTCCAGAAATTCATTGATAAGTTTGAACCGAATAAATTCAAGGTAATGCGTTCGGGCATAGAGGTGAGGGGTATGAACAATATTCATGAAGCCATTGAAACAGCCAAGGGGCTTATCGAAAAGTTGAAACTTAATCTTCAGGTATCCCATAATGCAGAAATGGTGAGCTATGGTGCATTTGAAGTCAGGACGCTTTAGCTGGGCTTCAAAAAAGCCCGGTTTCTTACGGGTATATCTTAAGGAGTGCATTGTAGGAAAATTCAAGGTTGTTGAGCTTCACCTCCCATTGCGCTTCATCTTCCTGGTATGAAACAGGACGGGCATCTTTGATCATCCAGATGAATAGCATTTTATCTGGGCCGTGGAGTGCGATTTCAATATCCCGTAACTCAATGGATTGGCCTATACGCTCTGTAATGCCCGTTTTTACCCATTCCCAGATTTCTCCGCCCCTTGTTATGCCGTTGTTGAATTGGATATTGCCTGCAGTAATTTCCGTTTCCGTTATTGCAATTTGATACCATTGATCTTCATCGTCCCTGGAGATCCATGCCAGGTTCTTAAAGAGCATGAATGAACCGTCAACAGTTTCGCTGAAACTCAAACAGTAGTAAAAATTCATTGGACAATTGATGTTTTAGACTGCTAATATAAAAACATCTTAATATTTGTCTTTTGCCGGAATGTAAAAGTTTCAGATATTATTTATAACATACAGGCAGGCAGGTGAATAGATCTGAAGGGGGGTATTCTATTATCCTTATTCTGGAATTATTAGGGTTTGATATTTTGTTGTTAATTTTCCAATGGAAGTTCAACAATGAAGGTTGTGCCCTTGCCTTCGCCGCTTTCCACCCGGATTGTGCCCTGGTGTAACCCGATAATCTCGCGGCAGAGGTATAGTCCGATCCCGAAGCCTGCGATTGATCCGATCTGGGGGTTTTGGACCCTGTGATAGCGTTCGAAAATCTTCTCATGGTCTTCTTTTGCAATTTCTATGCCTTCATCCCTTACGGATAACTGTACTTTGCCTGGGTCCCTCTGCTGGAAGGCAACTGTGATCCTGGTTCCCATTGGTGAATATTTAACCGCATTTCCCACGAGGTTTTGAATTACCTGTGAAATTTTTTCCCGGTCTGCGATCAGCGTCAGCTTTTCTGTGGGCTGGAATTCAATTATATGTGTGTGGATCGTGGAAAGCATTTCTTCTTCGAGCTCGGCAAGAAGTTTCTTGAGATCGGTTTGTGTTTTTTCGATCACCATTTTTCCCGACTCCAGCCGCGAGATATTAAGAAAGCCGTTGATCATGGAGTTCATGTTCCTTACCTGTCTGACTGATTTGACAAGAACGGTTTGCTGGGTGGTCTCTCCGGTAAGGTTGGCCTGCCGTTGGAGTACCTGTAGGTAGGCATTCAGGGAAGTCAAAGGGGTTTTTAGTTCATGGCTTACCATGCCCATGAAGTCGTCTTTGCGCTGTTCATCTTCTTTTTGTTGGGTGATGTCCCTTAATGTGCCGTTCAGGCTCACAGCTTTGCCGTCGGAACCATAAACTACCCTCCCTTGTGCATGAACCAGCCTGAGGTTTATTTCCGATGGGTTTTTGATGCTGTATTCAATATTATATTGGCCGTTTGATCCCTCCCGGAGTGCTTCGCTGATGGCAGCGGTTACGCGGTCCCTGTCTTTATCATGGATGGTCCTGAGTGCCAGTGATAGGTCTAGGTTTTCTTCTGCAGAAAGCCCGAACCATGATTTCAGCAGGTGGTTGCCTGAAAAGAGGTTGCTCTGGGGTTCGTAATAAAATGTTGCCAGTTCTCCGGCATCAATTGCAAGGGCAAGCATCTGCTGGTCTTTTTCACTACTGCGCCGGTTCAACACCTGTTGTGTAATTTCTTCGAGGATGACCAGCACTCCGGTGACCTCCCCGGATGAGACAATGGGTTGGTAGATGGAGTTTACGATTGCTTCTCTCAATCCTCCTTTATAGCGGAGCTTTACCAGAAACTCTTTATTGACCTTTGGCTTGCCGGTTGAGTAAACATTGTCCAGCCAAAGATTGACAGGTTGTCCCTGGAGTTCGGGCCTGGCAGCATGGTGGGGATGTCCGATCACTTCTATACCTTCACGTCCCCAGATTTTAAGGATCTCGGGGTTGGCGATTTCGATGATGTGTTCGGGGCCCTGCAGCATCGCGATTCCTACAGGGGCCTGCTCGATAATGGTCCTCACATGTTCCCGGCTTTCGCCCAGCAGTTTAAGTGAGCTGTTGAGGTCTTCGTTTGTGGAGGTCAGCTCTTCCATGGTGGTAGCCATTTCTTCGATCAGGGCCTGTTCTTTTTCTTCTTTTTGCTGTAGGCGCTCAAGGTAAGCCCTGTTTGATGTGACGTCTTTTGCCGTATTTAGAATGCAGTATGTTTTGTTGTCACTGCCTAGTATTGCTTTATATTCATAATCAAAGTAACCGATGGTCGGCATGCGGTTCTTGATGAGCTGGGCCGGTGCCTCTGTTACGGAGTAGCTGATACCAGTAAGCCAAACCTGTCTGAGTATGGGTAAAAAGGGCTGGCCCTCTAATTCTGGAATTGCTTCTATCAGTGGTTTTCCGATTACGGAGCTGTCCCTGCCCCACAGTGTGAGCATTCCATCGTTCGCAAACTGGATACGCATATCTTCACCGCTGTAGATCGCGGTGGGCTCAGTGGACAACTGGAGGGCCTGGATAATCAGCTCTCCGCTAAAATTGTTTTCCTGCGGTCTTTCTTCAGTCTTCATCAATAATCCAAAGATATGGAAACTGGGATAAAAATTATGTTGGATATTGCTTGGAAATTTATGGAAGCCTGGAGGAAATGGCTTATTTAAATTCTGCCGGTAAAGCAAAATGGAAAGTTGACCCCTGGTTCTGTTCGCTCTCAACCTTGATTTCGCTCTGATGGTATTTAAGGATTTCCGATACCAGGTACAGTCCTATGCCAAATCCGGATACTTCTTTATGGTTATTGTCGTTTATACGGTAATAGCGGTCAAATAATCTTTTTTGATCTGTCTTGTTGATCCCAATGCCCTGGTCAACTACGGAAATGTTAACCTCGCCCGGGCACTTTTCGCATGTGACTGTAACGGTTCCGCCCATTGGGGAGTATTTGATTGCATTGCTTACCAGATTGCTTAATACCTGCCCGATCTTGTCCCGGTCGGCATCAATTTCGATTCCCTTAAAGTCTCCAGATCGGATGTTATGTTTTGTGGTCAGTAATTGTGCATCCTCTACGATTTCTCTTACAAGGGATTCCAGGTCAAACTTTTCCCTACGGAGATGGATCTTGCCATCTTCGATTTTGGCAAGGCTTAAAAAGTCATGCGCCATCGCAACCATTTTTTTAGCCTGGATTTCTATCCTGGAAAGTACCTGCATATTGAACCCATCTGTGTCCTTGCCCCACTTTCTCATTAAAAGCTGAACATAAGAGGTAATTGCAGTTAACGGGGTTTTAAGTTCGTGGCTGACCATTGCAACAAAATCGTTCTTCCGCTGTTCCTCGTATTTCTTTTCGGTGACGTCCCGGGTAAAGCAACGGGTATGGATGAATTTACCATCTTTTCTAAGCACATTTGAATTGATCAGTACGTGTTTGACCGAACCATCCTTGCATTTAAGGCTTGCAGAATAATCGTAAAGTGTTTCATTCCTGATCAGCCGGTCCAAAATATCGTTGATCACATTCTGATCTGCATGGAAGTCACTGATCGGGAAACCGATGTATTCCTCTTTCAGATAGCCCAGTGCATCGAGTTCGGCCTGGTTGGCCCATATGATGATCCCATCTCCATCGACCCAATGGAGTGGGATGGAGGCATTTTCGAAAAAGTCGGTCAGTTCCTCAACTTTTAGCTTCAGTTCTTCGTTTTCTTTTTTGTATTTGGCAAGCTGTTCTACAAGTTCAAATCTATCTTCCATATCAAGGGCACTTCTTTGCTGGTCTGCATGCAAATTCTCCGTGAAGATAAATATATTAATCCGCTTATGAATTGTCAATCTGGCCATGGAAGCAGTTATGGGTAAAACACTGCGTATTTATACCGCGTTTATAGCTTTTATAAGATTTTATTAATGAATCTGCGAACGATGTTGCTTAGCATCAACAAGAAAAACTTTTACCAACATACTAAAGCAACAGCCTTATAACTTCAATCTTTAAACACCTTTATTGCCCCAGGGAGGGCAAATCGATCAAGATAGCTATTTTATTTTTCCTGACTTTTAATGTATCCGGATTATTGTTCCAAAACTTTGATCGATTTTTTTTGTTTTTTTAAAACCATCATTGGAAATAACCATACACAAAAGAAATATTGGATTTAATTTTAACGGGAACTGTGGGGAGCGGAGCTCAGGCTTTGGGCACCCCTGGCAGAGCGGGTTTCTTTTTTTATAAGTAATGGTGGACTGGATTTTGAGATGTTTGACGAATCTTCCAGGATGAACATACCGGGCAAGGGGCTGAAGGGGGTAAGAAAGGTTTTTGGTGTTATGAAGTATTAAAATATACCGGCTCGAGGCCGGTAACGGTAGTTTCTGGGCGTCATGGGCCGCCGAAACATAAGTGATGCCCAATGCTTTTGGAAGAAGTTATATTAGACTGAATTTAATCAAATGGAACACGATAAAATAACCAGGTTTTTAACTGCCCACAACCAGGCTTACCTTAAAGCCTTGAAAGAAATAATGGACGGGAGAAAAACCGGCCACTGGATGTGGTACATATTCCCTCAGTTAAAGGGACTGGGTAAGAGTGAAATATCAGAATACTATGCACTTGATAATATCAGGGAAGCTGGTGAATATCTCCGTCATCCCATTCTTGGTAAACATCTTGTTGAAATTTCAGGGGCCGTGTTGTCTCTTGATGGGAGAACCGCTTATGGGATCTTCGGTTCCCCGGACGATCTGAAGCTGCGCTCCTGTATGACCCTTTTCGCAAAAGTAGATCATTCGGATCCTGTGTTCGGAAATGTTTTGGGTAAGTATTTTCATGATCAGCAAGATGAACTGACGCTTGAATTTTTAGGTAAAAGTTGATACTTAAGAAGGCCTTAAGGAATTGTATATCGTTTAATGGTATGCTGATGATCCGCAGGGGCTGTAGATCTTGATCGGTACTTGCATTTGATAGTTCTCAATTATAATGTCTTGCCGTTAACTGGACGGGGGTGGTGATAATTCTTATATTATCCCGATTGTTTATTCTGGAACTCCTGCCAATTTGTAAAGCCTATAAACTGTGAGATGCTATCCATTACGAAGGGTGAGAACTGACCGGTGTTGCTGGGAAATCCAAAAAAGCGTTTGATTGTGGTTTCGGAAATATAGTTTCTGTTTTGCTCGAAAATCTGGATGGAAATATTGCTGCAATCATTGATATAAATAATTGCTATGCCACATTTTGCCAGTACCTGTGTTTGCAGTGCTTCGAATAGAGCGGCTTCTTCCATGATTGAGTTTAAAGATTGCTAATGTGAACTTTGGTATTGGTATTCAATTATTTAGCTATAATGGTCTAAGATTGCAAGTTGGGTTGTTTGGTATTTATGTAAGCTAAGCAGAAAAAGACATTAATATGTTATTCAGAAACTTTAAAGTGTTGTTTAGAGCAATAAGTTGTGATTTTATCGTATTAAAACGTTTAGATTTACGCCCTACATTTCTTTAACTACATTACCATGCAAAAAAGAATTCTTGTGATTGACGATGATGAACTGATGCTGGGCGCACTCGATTCTTTTTTGGTGTTTGAAAATTTTCTGACTGAAACTGTAGTAAGCGCTAAGCTTATCGATCAGGCACTTGCCGGGTTTAAGCCGGATCTCATTATTATGGACATCAGACTCGATGCTGCTGATGGAAGATTAATATGTGATGAATTAAAGGGCAAATCCGGTAGTTCAGGTATTCCGATCATATTACTGACCGGTCTTAGCTATCGAGAGATTGCCCTAATTGACTGCAAGGCTGATGCTATTATCGGCAAGCCTTATGAAAGCAGTTCGCTGCTTAATACCATTGATCAACTCCTTAAGGGGTTGGCCAGCTATGGATCATAGGCATTATCCTATTACAGACCCCGGGTAATCTGGCTGAATCCTTAGGATGCCGATGGAGAATTTTTGCGTTACTCTCGGATGATTACCCGGAATACTGCCGCATTATTATCTTTTGCTTTTGGTTATGGACTACTCGTTTAGCCTTGTAAATGAAATGTTATCCAACATTTTGATAAGGCAATGTATTGTTGCCGCCGGAGTGGAATTTAACCAGGTGCTCATATTGGTATGGTTGAAATGAGTTGGATGGCAAACTGGAATGAAAGTCAGCGCCTTTCCCATTTCGCTATCTACCCAGGTCCTGCCATTGTGCAGCTTAATAATTTCAGCACAGTATAAAGTCGTATCACAAATCCAGCGGTGGTTTTACTGATCATGTTTTCTATCCTGTAATGGCGCTCAAATATTTTTTCCTGATCCTGGGGTGCAATTGCCCCGCATTGTCTCCTATTGAAAAAGTCACCTGGTTCTGAAAGTGTGTTGGTATTTAGGATGAAGGGTTTTTTAGAAAAAAAAATCAAACAAATCCTTGAATGACAGGTTCTACAAGAAAAAATAATACACGCTACTATGAACGATAATTCAAAAACAGTTGTTGCATTGCTTGCCGGCCTTGCAGCAGGGGCAGCATTGGGAATCTTATTTGCACCGGATAAGGGAGAAGAAACAGTCGATAAGCTTTCCAGATCGTTAGCTGATCTTAAAGACAGGGTTATTGAGCGTGCCAAAGAAGAATTGGAACGTCTTGTGGAAACCGGAAAAGAGTATGCCAGTAGGGCTGCTGATTCCTTTGAGGAGACTGAAGATGAGCTTAGGGACAAAGCTACCTCAGTGAAAGAAGAAGTTAAAGATTCGGCCATAAATGCCATCGGGCAGGCTTAGCGGGCATTTAGCGCTATCACGGAATTAGTTAAGAATTAATAGTCAAAAGCGGCATAAGCCGCTTTTTCTGTTTAGGTGGTAATATTTTAACTTGGTTTTGGGATCTCTTCAGCCAGTTTATCATTGATCTTTGCAATCTGCGATTGGACAATCGTTTAAACCGATTACTGTT
>NZ_JAVTSN010000036.1:0-77874 GCF_032678585.1 Pedobacter psychrodurus
TGCCGCTGCTGTCAGGTTTAGGAACAAAGGTAGGTGAACGCTGCAGCCCCAAAAATGAAATACGGTTTTGGCCAATTTAGCCCCGGTTGTAGCGATACCCTGCAGCAACGAAGTATGAGGCAGCGAAGCGTATAAGCGTAAAATGGGAAGAAACTTAATGTTTTGAACTGGCCATGCGCTTCATAACAAAATTTGTGTGTTGAAAATGAAGCGTTTGTAACCCTGCTTTAATCATTAAATTGCTTTTAACACCCAGGTTTCGCGGATTCGGCCAATTTTATTCGCCTGCTCTTTCATTTTTTTTAGTAACTCACCATCAATGTATTTTAATGAGGAAAGCTGATGCCAAACTGAAGTTGCTTTGGTGATTAGCTTAAAACCTTGTTCTAAAAAGAAGTGTTCTGCCTGTTCAAAACTTTCAAACTTATTATCTTCTACATGGTGCGCCTCCAAAAATTGAGAAAAATGATCATTGTTCTCGTTTTTAAGTGCAGGGCGTTTAACATAAATATCAGCAGTGATCCAATAACCACCCCTTTGTTTTAACGATTTGTGGATGGTTTTACATAACGATATCTTTTCTTCGGTATTCAAATACACCAATAAACCTTCATTTATAATACTAACCGGACCAAGCGGCATTTGGTTCAGCGCATTCAGAAAAGCATCCTCGTCCAATACGTTTAAAGCTTCGGTTCTGAGTTTTCCTTTTAGGTTTAATTTCTCCTCAACAATTAGCCGCTCAACCAAATCTTTCTTGATATCGATAATGCCTTGCAGATCGGTATCCAGGTAATAAATAGTTGGATGCCTTAAAACCAGATCCAAGCCTCTAAAAGAGTAACCAGAAGAAATTTCTAAAATATTTAAAGAGCCAGAGGCAAAAAGTAAACTATCAAGTGATAAATACCTACTTTCGAAATGCACCAACCGTTTTAAAAATACCTCATCAAAATCTCTATTTGATAAATGTTCAAGCGCGTTATTGCCATAAATTAATTTTACGGCATCAGCAACAAAGGGAATATCCGTTAAGCTTTTGGCCAGCAATAGCGATTTTGCTGATGGACTTATCGAACTGTAATCACGATTCATTTGTAATTATACCAAAAAAATCTCTGTCTAAAACGGATACTTATTAAATGCGACCTGACTCATTGCGCTTTTTTCGAATAGCGCAATACAGGATTTATTATATTGAGGATCGAAGTTTACTTCTCCAGGCTCCAATGTTTTAGGCACATTGGCATTTTCCATAAAGAAGTAAACTTTTGTATTGCCATACTTGGTATGGGGCATTAAATTACCGTAATCTTCCATTTCTTGCCATACCGAATCTTTAACCGTTACTACATAAATCCGCTGTACAGGCCCGGTGTTGTTGGCATTTCGGTATTTCACGATTTCCTTGAAGCCTGCTTTCATATCTTCAATCCCCGGTTGGTCAAAAACATCTTTGACCATGAAAAATATCAGTATTAAAACGCCTATCGGGATGATATAAACTAACGATTTTTTGTTCATGCCTACAATAAAGGCAATATTTTCTCCATAACCGTCAATCCTTCGTCAATATGCTTTTGTTCGATACAAAGTGCTGGCCGGAAGCGGATGGTTTTTTCGCCACAACCTAAAAACATCACATTGTGTTCCAGTCCTTTAGAAATGAAAGTATTCCGCATTTCTTTGGTTGGGAAATCGAAAGAGCATAACAAGCCTCTTCCGCGTACATTGCTCATCTGATCGAATTTATGCGATAGACTTTCTAAGTTATCCTTTAAATAGGCACCCACTTTTGTGGCATTTTCACAAAGCTGGTCTTCTTCTATAATCTGTAAAATCTGTGTAGAACGTACCATATCTACGAGGTTTCCGCCCCAGGTAGAATTGATCCGGCTTGGCACTTTAAACACATTCGTTTCAATTTCATCTACCTTATTACCGACAAGGATACCACAAACCTGCATTTTTTTACCAAAAGCAATGATGTCTGGTCGGGCTTTTTCGTTAAAATGTTGATGGCACCAGAATTTACCTGTTAAACCAACACCGGTTTGTACCTCATCGTAGATTAAAAAGGCATCATTTTCATCGGCCAAAGTTTTAAGCTGGATCAGGAACTCTTCCCTCAGGTGATTATCGCCACCTTCAGATTGGATCGGCTCTACAATGATTGCACAGATATCATCTTTATTGTCGGCAAAAGCTTTTTTGATCTGCGCCAATGAAGTTTCTTCGGTTTGGATGGCATGACTTAAATGATCTCCCGAAAGCGGAAATTTAACCTCTGGAACAGAGACCCTTGGCCAATCAAATTTGGCAAACCATTTGGTTTTATCGGGAAGTGTATTAGTTAAACTTAAAGTATAACCGGTTCTTCCATGGAAAGCCCTTTCGAAATGTAAAACCTTAAAACCTTTTTCTTCATTATATCCTTTTGCGAAGTTTTTTTGAACCTTCCAGTCCATGGCTACCTTAATTGCGTTTTCTACCGCCAAGCCGCCGCCAGCAATAAAAAATGCATGTGGCAAGTAAGCTGGAATACCAACTTTAGAAAATGTTTCTACAAACTGTGCGTATTGCTGGGTATAAACATCCGAATTAGAAGGATTTGCCAGGGCCGCCTGAAAAAGACTTTTTTTAAATTCTTCATCATTGATCATTTTAGGATGGTTATAACCCAAAGGAACGGAAGCAAAACAAGTGAAAAAATCAAGTAAGGTTCTGTTGTATTTCGAATCGTAAATGTAGGCACCATTACTTTTCTCCATATCGTAGGTCAGGTCGAAACCATCAGCCAAAATATGCTTACTTAAAGATTCGTTAACGCGATTTGCTGGTACTGTTAATTGATACATAAACTTGGTTTTGGTACATTTCAAATTTAGTTAAATGTGCCTGAAATCAAAATTTAAGCGCTTTTTGTACCCTAATGGTAAAAAATAGGTTTAAACAGTTTAAAGTATGATTATAGACAAAATCGGGTTTTGGACTTCGCAGATGTGGAAAACTTTTTTGCTAAAACCTAGCGAAAAATTTTTAGTTCGCCCATTTTTAGTGGTCAATGCAGGTTCGGTACCCTTCTTGCATATTTCACTAATAGTAGTGACCCCTCCATTTCATTGCAAAGTGGCCGCCAATTGGATTGCCGAGTAAATACAATATTGTTCCTTTCCTTCTGAACAAATACCAACATCTCCTCCCAACTGCTTTTTATATTCAGTTTTTTCTAAAATAATCCATCCTGGACTCAAATTAGCCCAAAACCAGACGTTCTGGGTAACCCAAGTTACGAAATCTCAGAAAATGCGATATAAGCAGCTCAAAAGGACTGATGAACTAACACCATACCTTTAATCATAGAACTTCCTACAGGCTCTAATTTTGCTTAAATTCGAAGTAATATTTCTTGAAACTATGATCTAAAAAAGCGGCTAAGACAACCAAAACGGCCACTTTGCTCCGAAATCGAGCGTCAGTTTGAAGCAAAATGAGACGTCACTTTGAAAACGGAACGAACGGCCATTTTTCCTGAAATACCCAGCCTTGTTTCTTAATAATGTTTGCAGCCAGGATTTATGCGCTTCGGCTTGATGATACGGCTTGTTTCTCTAAAAGTTCAATCAAGGCCTTGGCTGTAGGTCCAGCCGAAAGCGGATTTTGCCCGGTAATGAGTAATCCATCTGTTTCTACGTGTGAAAGGAAGGGTACTAGTGCGGTTTTTAGCTTTGCGCCAAGTTCTTCAAGTCTGGTTTGCAGCAAATAGGGCATATTGCCACTACGGCCAACCATGGTTTCTTCGGTATTGCTGAAGGCAGAAATTGTTTTACCTTTCAGAAAACCCGGTCTTTGTTTTTCTGCGTTGATTAGCGCTGCGGGGCCATGACATACTGCGGCAACGGGTTTGCCTGCGTCAAGAAAATCATGTATCAAAATTCCGCTGTTGTTGTCAAAGGCCAGATCCCATATAGGACCATGTCCGCCAGGATAAAATACAGCATTATAATCTGTAGAGTGGATCTGGTTCAACGCTGTTGTATGTGAGAAAGCCTCTTTCGCTAATTCATCATCCAAAAATCTGCGGTTGGAACCGGTAATGTGTTCGGTCAGTTCACTCATCGGATCAATGGGTGGCCGGCCTCCTTTTGGACTGGCGAGGCTTACCGTAAAGCCGGCATCAATAAACTCATAATAAGGATCGGTAAATTCACCTAACCATACACCTGTTTTGTTCTCCGTGTTTTCCATCCCGCTATGCGAGGTAAGCACCATTAATATCTTCTTCATCTGGTCTTATTTAACATCATCTGGACCCAGTTCATTGCCTTCCTCATCGATCCGCTGGTGCTCGTCCCAATTTGACCCATCGCCGGGTTTGGTTTGTGGCTTGGTATCAGCTTGATTTTCTTGCTGTGCTTTTTCGTCTTTTTCTTTTGGATCTTCCATTTTTATTGATTTTTAGTTTAATTGATAACAAAACAGAAACACAATGGTTCGGGAATGTTGAAAAGACTTCGCGGAATAAGCGCTCTTTTAAATGGCCTGGTAAACAGGTTTACCAGGTTCCGATATGCGGAAGGTGAGGTTGATCCTCGGGCCGACATTCCTGGTAGTTTTTGGTATGTGGTGTTCGTACTGATCCTGCATAGTCTCATCCATCAGTAGAAAACTTCCAGGGGTCAGCGGTATATCCAAAATTGGAATGTCTTTTCTGGATTTATGGCGGACCTTAAAAATTCTGGTATCACCGAAAGTTACCGATGCAATATGATGATGTCTGCCGTCGGCTGGAAGGGTATCACTGTGCCAGGCAACCGAATCCTTTCCGTCTCGGTAAAGGTTTAACAATACGCGGTCAAAGATAACGTTACAGGTGTTTTCTGCCGCTTGTTTGATCTCCAGCAGGGTAGGCGTCCACTCGTTTCCGTTTTCACCACCATAATAGGCCGTCAGTCTGGGGTCAGCTACTATTTTATCATACATTTTACGCGTTCGCTGTTGCCAGGGTGTTTCGTTACGGAGCGTATTGAAATATTTATCAGCCAAGGTCTTGCTGAAAAAATGTTGCCATAACCTTAAGCTTGTTTGCGGGAATTGGAAATCGGTATACATTTTTATGCCTCCGTCAAACAGTTCCGTCTCTTCAAAAAGGGTCATAACGTAAAGTTACACTTTTTAATTAAAAACTAAAAATATTAGTATTTTGTGTGTCCATAACACATGATTTATTAAGTTTTGCCAGCAAAGCGTTACTGGTAAGGAGGGATCATAAGGATAACTTTGTTTAAATATTCTCATATTAAATATTTTATTTAGACTGGTCTGTCTAAAATTATAATTTTGTTTCATGAAAGAGAACAGCTTGCGCGAGCGGTTATTGGATACCGCTGGGCGTTTATTCTACGAACAGGGTTACCAGCAGACTGGGATTAACCAGATTATTGCCGAAGCAGGTATCGCCAGGGGTTCATTTTATTATCATTTCAGTTCCAAAAGTGGATTGCTGGTGGCCTACCTTGATCGTTTTGTGAACAATTGGATTGTGGGTGCTGATATTTTTCTCGCTGAAATCATAGATCCTAAAGCGCGTATTGCCGGACTGATCAGGTACCGTATCGCGAACCAAAAGAAAAATGGATTTAACGGTTGTGCTCTGGTGAAAGCAAATGCGGGGCTTGAGGCGGTAGACGGAGAACTGCGCAAACATATAGGAGAGCTTAAACAGCAGATGCGTGATTATGTTGCAGCTGTAATATCCCGTTCTGGCCATCAAAAGATTCTTTCTGATGAAGCATTGACCGATATGGTGGTGCTATTGGCTGATGGTGCGCTGGTGGGCACGGCGATTTATCACCATACAGAAGATCTTGAAAAAGCAGTTGAACTAATCACTGCACTGGTATGAACCGTCATGTTTCGCCATGGTTGGCGCTGTTGATTGTATTAACCGCTCCACTGTTATCCGTTATTGATGTATTTATTATAAACGTTGCTATTCCCTCAATCAAAACAGGTGTTCATGCGAGTGATGCCCAGATTCAGCTTGTTATTGCGGGCTATCTTTTGGGCTATGCTTCATTTTTGATCACAGGAGGAAGAATGGGCGATCATTATGGGAGAAAGCGTATTTTCTTTTGGGGAATGGTCGGTTTTACGCTGTTTTCTTGCCTTTGTGGAGTATCCCAAACGGCTACCCAGCTCAATATTGTGCGATTTTTGCAAGGGGTAAGTGCTGCTTTCATGGTTCCACAAGCCATTGCTTTTATCCAGGTGCTGTTTACCGATCCAACAGAACGGTCTAAGGCGGTCGGCTGGTTTGGTATTTCACTAGGTCTGGCTTCCATTATCGGGCAGGTGTTGGGCGGTTATTTTGCCGGGGGACATTTTTTTGTAGCAGGATGGAGGCTGATTTTTTTGGTCAACCTGCCGATCGGTATTTTATCGCTTTTGGCGGCACACCGCTATCTTCCCAAAACGGTTAGGCATAAGGGAGCCAAAATGGATGTTTCCGGTGTGGCAATTTTAACGCTGGCTTTGTTCAGTCTCATTTATCCACTCATTCAGGGACGCGAATCGGGCTGGCCCTGGTGGAGTTTTGCCTTATTGGTATTATCGGTACTGATCTTTGCATTTTTCTTTTTTAATCAGCGTAAAAAGAAATCGCTGGGCAAAAGCCCTTTGGTTGATGAAATGCTATTCGGTTTTCGCGATTTTAATATCGGTCTTTTGGCAGTGCTGTTCCATTTTATGATGCATACCTGTTATCTGTTGATGAGTGCGGTTTTCCTGCAAAACGGACTTGGTTTAAGTCCGTTGGTGTCAGGTCTGTATTTTGTTGCTCCGGGGCTGTTGTTTACATTAACTTCGGTATTGGCTTCAAGGTTGTTGCCCAGATATGGCACGCTTGTGATGCAGGTCGGGATCGTAATCATTGTCTTGACTTTTGGCCTTCAGATCGGTTATTTTAAAACAGGTGTCAGCGTGGTCACACTTTTTGTGCTGCAGGCACTTTATGGGTTTGGGAATGGTTTGGTGCTGCCTTCTTTATTGAATGTTACCCTACGCACAATGCCTGCTGAATTTGCGGGTGCCGCTGCAGGAATTTATTCCACTGTGCAGCAAACAGCTTCGGCTTTGGGTATCTGTATTATTGGCGGTCTGTTTTATAACATCAGTGAAAGCACCAAAAGCCCACAGCTCGCTTTTCATTATGGGCTTGTTGCAGATATTGTTTGTCTTTTACTGGTCAGTGTACTTTTGTTTTTCCTACCTAAAAAGGTGAATAGTAAGGTAGTGGATCATATTGGAGAATAAGCGGGCTGCCTGAAGGGATCTGGCCTATAATATGGGGCAAACAACGATTGTTTTAACCAACTGCCATTGTTGCCAGAATGTGTTACTTAATTCCCAGTTGGTGAAAAATATAGGCCAGCAACATTAAAATCAGTTGGAAAGATAATGCGCCGAGAATACAACATATGATCGCTTTAATATAATTTATTACCTTTTTTTCGCCAAAAAATTGTCCGATGGACCAAAAGATGTAAAAATATGAAGCAAATACGCCAACAGATGCTATTGGCTTCGTTTTAAATATTATCGAAATAAAAGCAGATAAACTAATGATCAAAAGCCCCTGACCAACCGAGTAACATAATAAAATGGTGATTTCGTAAACGTTGTATTTATGCTTTTTAAAAAACAGAGCAGTCCATAATGCTATGAAGAAGCCTATAATAAGTGAAGAATAACCTATATGGTTATTTGTCCAATCACTAATCTTTCTTTTTTCTAAAAATGTGTCAATGTTCCCAATTTTCTGGTCGAGTGAAAAGAAAATATATTCAATGTGGAAAAAGTGAAAAATAAGCGTGAATATCGTACCTGATAATATCAAAAAAATTAGCGGTTTTGTAACCTTGCTTCTGTCTTCCAAAATAAAATTTCGAACTAATCTTCCTGGTCTGACAAATAATTGTTTTACTGTGAACAAAAAACCGCTTTCAATATGTAGAAGGTGTTTTATTTCGTGAATGATATACGATGAATCGATCCGTTTTAACTTATTGTGGTGCGCTACACTGTCAACTTCTTCCATTTTAATTTTCAATCTGCGTTTTGCTGGTTTATAATTTTTGTTTACTTCTCAATAAGTGAACGCTATAATTTTTAAAGTAGAGTTCAGACATTAAAATTTTCCTACTCATGGATACAAGGCAAATATATCACATAGTTGTGATATTTGTGTTATCGGATATCATATTGGGACAATCCTAATTCTTCAAATAATAAAAATGCCTCAGAACCAGAGCTCAATTTTTAGGATCCTTGATATTTACAGTTTCTCGTCTTGAAGATTAAATATCTATACGCCATCTAAATAATTGATTTTCAGGAAAATAATTTGAAATATTATAAATCTTTGCCAATGTGATCTTGAAATCTATTCGGAATCAAATTCACTGATAAAATCAAGGCCTAATGCTTGGCCTATTTGTTGGGCATTGATCCCAATATCTTTGTTCAGCGTAAGCACCAGAATGGCATTTGATGTTGGTGAAATGTACATATCGTCTACTTCTAGGATCATACGCTCGGCAAGATCCAAATCTTGTACTTCCATGATAATGATTTCATCAAGCCGCTTTTTCGCTTTGTTATAGTAAAAATTAATATTCTTGATTTCACTGTTCTGCAGCCCCGTACTTTTAATGATTTGCGCCGGGCTAACTTTAACTTCTCCAGTCCATAAATAATGTTTTAGGTTTGTTTTTGAATTTGATTCTGGATGATCCAACTGCCCAAGATACCTTAGAAGACCCTGATAAGAAAACTGTTTAGGATTTAGACTTTTGTCCTGATAAGCGATTATGGCATTACAGGTTTCCATCTTGTTTTTTTTAAATAGCTTCCTAAGTTGTTCGGTATCAACCTGGCTATCCCTTGCAATCGTATTAATGTCTACAAGATCATCGTAATACTTAAAGATCATCAAGTCCTCATCATAGGTATCAAGACCTGTTTCTTTGCAGAACTGGCATCTTAATGTGGGTGAGGGTTCTGAATCCTCGTCGTGGCCTCCTATTGATGGCCCGTGATCATATGCTGCCCAGGCCTTTAAGTATATATTTTGATCTAAATAGGTTTCCAGTAATCTTTCGGACTCGATTTTTCCGGCCCATAGGTGTGTTATATGCATAGCGGATTGATGTTGAAGAATAAAACTATTGAAAATAAATCACGTATTTGTGATATTTTATAAAAAAGTTAACTTTGATTTTACTTCCTGAATTGATATGGCCAGCTTGATCAATGTTTTCATACCATTAGAAATTTTCCTTAAAGAGTTTGACAGTCTTTTAGCAAGCTCGGGCATGCATGTTTATGTCGAAAAGAAAGTTGGCAAAAAAAGCGTATTGCAAAACTTCAAACAAGGAGAAGCGCTTCCAACATCTGCGACTAAAGGTCATCCGGAAGTTTATATCACTTCTGAGGCTTTTGATCCGGAAAAGTACGCGAGTATCTATGATGATGGTTTTTGTATCCATGCCATTGTGCTACTGGGTGGTAGATCTACGCCCGGTGAGCTGGAGAACCTGAGCTTAAGGGTGATTTCGAAGACGCCGGATAAAGTAATAAAATACTTTTTTAATAAGTTGAACAAATATCTTAAAGGAAGCGGAGATTATGGGATAGGAGTGGGTGAAGGAATGTTATACAGCAAGACATTTTATCATCTTAAAGAAGTGAAAGGCAAAACTTTATGGTTCGATTTTGACAGGAAGTTCGGTTCGGTTTTAATCGGCGCAAGCTAAGCACAAAATTGGAAGCTCTGCCGCGTATTTTAAATTGTGCTGATTATTTTCTGTCTACAGTAAGGTCCTCGATTGAAAACGACTCATCAAGTAAGCAATAAATCTCCATATCCGGGTATTCTTTTTCAGCCTCAAAAATAAGCGAAAATACTGAGTCCGGATAAAACCTCACCATTGTAATGTTGAGGTCTCTTTGAAGATTGATATAGTCGCTGCTGGATGGTTTGTAATCAGAACCGGTATAGGCTGCATCGGTTAGCTCATTTGCAATAGCAATCATTAATCTATCCAGAATTTCTTTGGTAAGCCCTTTTATCCAGATTTGCGATATTGAAATCAGCGCATTAAAATCCTCCAACTTGCTATCCTCTTCTTCAAGATCAAATTCAATTGCGATTTTTCCAATATGAGGCAAACAAAAATTTGCATTTAACCTATCTTCAAGGAGTTTTAAATCCGTAAATCTTTCCATTTTTTCACTGATGTCTATCTTTTTGTTGTGGATCAGATTTTAAGCATTCAGGTCTTATATAGCTGAAATGAGATGTGGTGTCCATATGGCCGCTTATTTGCCGTCCATCAAGCTTCCAGCTTTCCCGTTTTCTAACTCTAGTTGCAAAAGCTGCCCTTTACAATCACCGCTGCAGTACGGTAAAGAGATTATTCCAGTTAAGATTAAAAATAGCTCGTATTTTTTCTTCATTGTAAAAATTGCTACTAGCCTTAGCCTGTTTTCTGCTTCAGAAGACATAAGAAAAGTTTAAGGCCTTTTAGGTATACCAAAAATAATAAATAATTTTTAAATCACAAATATGAGATATATTTTGTGTGCGTATTTAAGGTTGCTAATTCGGATTCTGTTCCAAAACATGGTTCCGTTAAACCGAAATGATTAAAATTTGACAACAGTTGAGTCGGCTGTTTGTGGCGCAATATCTTTGATGATGGCTTAAAAAATTGCATTTTGCAGCAAAGTTGAATGAAATGTTGAGAAAAGTTACGGATGGACCGGTTAGGAATAAGGAACGCACGAGGGATAAGATGATCGTTGCGGTGGGTGAGATTCTGAAAAAGGATGGTTTTTCTGGACTGAATATCAGTAGGATTGCTGATGAGGCCAAAGTTGACAGAAAGCTGATTTATGGATATTTTGGGAGCCTGGAGGGGCTGGTGCAGGCCTATCTCAATAAAAATGATTATTGGAAAATCAATGAGGAGGATATAGAAGGAATGGTGCAAACAGGTAGAGCAGATGGTGGGAAAGCGCTTGCATACAGTGTACTCGAAAATCAATTCGATAGCCTGATCGGCAACGAAGAAATGCGGCGGATCATCACCTGGGGCTTAAGTGAAAAAATGCCAATGTTAAAGGAGCTTGATCTAAAAAGGGAGAACATTGGCGACCAAGTACTGCGTGAGTTGATTGATGAGCACTTCGCAGGTAAGGATAAAAACTTTAGGGCGATGTACGCCTTATTAATGGGTGGAGTGTATTATCTTACGCTGCATGCCAAGATGCAGGAAAATCCATTCTGTGGCATAGACCTTCAGCAGGTTTCCGGTCAGGAGGAGATCAAAAAAGCACTCAAACAGTTTATCGATCTGGCCTATCTATAATGATTTGTATTTAATTATTCACTGCCATTTACCCCTTCTGCTATGGGTTCTGGATTTAATACAAATCTTTTGATTTTAGGATTAAAACGAACATTGAGATAACCACCAACTCTTCCAATTTGATTGGAAACGATAAAATCATTGCCTTTTCCAGTGGTAATATTATCGTAGATGATGGTCATCAGGTTTCCTGTCGGCGTCTCTACTGCCTCAAAATCGAGTATTTGAAAAATTTTGTTGTCTGCCTTTTTGATGATTTTTAAAGCAGTCATGCTGGCATCCCTGCCTTCCGTTTTCTTTGCGTATAAGCCCTCGAAATAGTAGTCTTTCAATGAAGGAGACTGAAGGATCTGGATATTGTTAAAGGATTCTGCTGCGAGGTCGCTGAGCCTGTTTGTAAGATTTAAGTTTACCTTTAATCTGTTTTTGCCTCCGCTCCAGCTACCTGTTAACTGTTGAAGCGAAAAATGAAGACTAAAAGTGGCAGAAGTCTGGTCACCCTTCCCAATTTCATAAAATTTAATCTTCTGGGTATTTTGATTAAAAACACCCTCGAGCCTTATGGGATTATTGAATCTATCATATTTATAAACACCAATAATATTATAGTTTTTTTTTGCCGGCTCTCCAAAATAACCTTCTTTTAACTGGAATGATAAAGTAACGGCATGCCGGTCAATAAATCCGGTGTAATTGTAGATATCATACCAACCAGCAAAGGTTTTTATTGAAGTAAAAAAAAGGAGAGTTATCAATACAATAAGTTTTGCTTTCATGATTATGAATGGGGTCATTATTCTGGCCCGGCAATATGCTCATTTTTTTCCTTTGCCACACACTTTGGTTTCGCGTTATCACGATTTTTCCAGACTCAGCAGGGTTTTGCGGTTTTCTGTAACCTCGCAGAAAAATGAAAAGGGTTGAACATATTTTGTCCAACCCTTTCTCTTTATCGTTTATAGATCTGAGTTCTGTTGTCTGTAATTTTACCTTTCCAGTTTAAACCAAAACCAAAGTCGTAGTGGTTTCCATCTAAATCTTTATAGGTTTCTACATCGAAAGGAACATCTTCTTTTTGTTTTTCAACGGTACTCATGTTTGCTGGCATCTGAATAGGCAATAAACCTGAAGGCTCATATTTGCCCGAGATGATATCTAAAACAGCTTGAGAGGAAACACTGAAGTTTAAAACAATAGCATCGGCATGCGATTCGAATTCGCTGAAAATCATGGGTTTGGTAGCCGTAACCGAAACAATTACCGGTTTATCTTTCATCATTTCTTTAGTGTCGAGGATGGTTTTTAAATCCATTGTATTGCTTGCTGTTACCGATTTACCTCTGAAGCTTCTGTCTGTAATTGTGGGGTCGATTACCGGATCTCCTGCTGCCATACTTTTTTCGCGGGCATCGCTTGCCGTATAAGTACCATACTGAAGCGTAATTGGAATATAACCATTCCCACCATTTTTGCGGTCTTCAGGATCGTAACCACCCAAGGCGCTTTGCGGACTGCTTACAAATACGATAGCAAAATCGGCCTGCTGTGGATCTGAAGTAAAGTTGTAGTACTTTTTAATCGTATTGGTATCTACAGGGTAATCGAATTTTGCCGCTACAAAATTACCCCACCAATCTTTACTGGCAGGCGTATAGATTTTCGGAACATAAACCGTTTTCTTTAATTGAATTGGCAAAACAGATTGGTGGTTTTTTAATAAAATAACCGATTTAACCTGTGCTTCATACCCTGCTCTCATAAATTCTTTGTTGCCCACAATTTCCTGACTTTCATCTGCATTGAGGTATGGGTTTTCGAATAAACCTACACGGAAAATATTTTTTAACAAACGGATGCCCGAAATTTCGAAACGTTCTCTGAAATTCTTTTCTCCAAATTGTTTTACACCCATTTGGTAAGCTTCCAGAACGGGTTTAACATCGTTATTTCCGCCAAACTGGTCAACGCCGGCCAATAAAACTTTATAATGTCTTTCAGCAACAGATAGTTTTTCTACTCCCCACGATTTTCCTGCAAACTGATCAGGTGTTTTACCTTCGTCGCCAGTGATTAACCAGTCTGTACAAACCACCCCATCGTATTTATATTTATCGCGGAGTAAATCGGTAATGATGTATTTACTAAAGCCATTGCCCACATTTTCTTTGTTTTTCGTGTCCTGATCAAAAGAAATGGTATAATAGGGCATTACCGCCGAAGCTTTGGCCGTTTTTCCATTTAATTTAAAAGCACCATTAATAAAGGGGCTAATATGTTCCTGGAGATTATTGCCCGGATAAACAGCAAACTTTCCGTACGCCCAGTGTCCATCGCGGCCACCTTCTTCAGGGCCACCGCTTGGCCAGTGTTTCACCATCGCATTTACGCTGTTATAACCCCATCCATCCTTAATTTCTGCTTTGCCCAATGAGGTTTGAAAACCATCAATGTACCCTCTGGCCATATCCGTAGTGAGCTTGCTGCTTTCGCCAAAAGTCATGTTGATACGGTACCAACGGGGTTCTGTTCCCAAATCAATTTGTGGTGAAAGTGCCGTGGCTATACCTAAGGCCCTATATTCTTTAGCTGCAATTTGCCCGAATTGTTGAACAATTGTCGGGTCGAATGTTGCCGCCATTGCCAGGCCATCTGGCCAAAGCGAAATCTGTCCGCCCGATCCCTCATTAAACTCCGAAGTTACGGTAGCGGTATGTCTGGGGTCGCTACTGTTGTTCGTTGGAATTCCCAATCCAATGGCTTCAACAAAAGCCTGCGCATTATTATTCCAAAGTGCAGCATCTTTTGGCGATTTTACAGTTGTAATGAGCACATGACGTAAATTATCGTTCTTTAAAAATGCCTTTTGCTGATCGGTTAAATCAGATGTTTTAGCACCGCTTTTTGCAAAAGTTTTACCACCGTACATACCTGCTCTAATACCGCTTTCTGCACCAGGGATCGATTGGTGGATACTATAAAGCATCAATCCGGCAATTTGCTCAACCGACATTTTTTTAACGAGGTCTTTTGCTCTTTCCTCTGCCGGTAAACGCCAGTCTTCATATTTGTCGAGCTTGCCGTTTTTGTTTAAGTCCTTAAATTTTAATCCATTTAAGATAAGGATTTTTACTCCTGAAAGAGGGGAATAACCTAAGGTTGCTCCGTTTTTGTTGGTCACCGTAGTGAAAACATCCTGCGCCATAAGCCCAGAAAAACCCAGCATAAAAAGTCCGGTAAGGAGAATTTGGCTAATAAACTTTGATTTCATAATCTTTATTGTTGATGTCAGATCTGATTTGGTTAGGTAAATCCACTTGAAAAGATTTATCATTGTATCATATTGATACAATGATAAAATTATTTTCTAAGAGTTCAAAATTTATATTTTTGTGTATGGATGAAATGTCGGTATTTGAGCAAAGGAGTAAAGCATTCTATCAAACCCATCTGCCTCACATTTCGATAGATTGTGTGGTTTTCGGGTTTCATATCAATACCCTTAAAGTTTTGCTTGTTAAAATGAAAGGGCAAGAAAAATGGGCTTTGCCGGGTGGTTTTTTAAATAAGGAGCAAGACTTGAATGAGGCTGCAAAAACGATCCTTGAGGAGAGGACAGGCGCCGAAAAAGTTTTTTTAGAGCAATTCAAAACTTTTGGTGAGCTGGGAAGATCAGAAAGCGATCTGGGTTATATGCCGGAAGATTTTTGGTTCAGACAGCGATTTCTTTCCATCGGTTATTATGCCTTGGTGGATTATGAAAAAATTATGCCCGTTGTGGATGAAATTTCAATTGCCTGCGAATGGAAGGATATAAACGATCTGCCGGAGATGATGATGGATCATCGGAAGATTTATGAAGAAGCATTAGCGGTAATGCGTTTTCAATTAAATTTTAAACCAATCGGTTATAACTTGTTACCGGAAGAATTTACGATGCCCGAATTGCAAAAACTGTACGAAACTATTCTTGGCAAAACACTAAGCCGGGGGAATTTCCAGCGTAAAATGTTGGCCTACGATATTTTTATCAAACATGATAAAGGAAGGAGAGGCGGGGCACACCGTTCGCCAATTCTATACAGTTTTGATCAGGATAAATATAATCACGCACTTAGCAGGGGATTAAAGGAAGCCTGGTAAATGTTTGCAGATTTTACGCTTATATGGCTAAGGTTTTTACCAGTGTAGCTACTTTTTTGATTGGGCATAACACCACATTTGTATCATATTAAAGCGATGGGATATGAAAAATGAAATTAAAGGAAAAGTTGTTGTTATTACTGGTGCAAGTAGTGGAATTGGCAGGGCGATTGCCAAAGAACTGGGGCGTGCAGGTGCAAAAATAGTTTTGGGTGCGAGGCGAAAAAAACAATTGAGCAACTTGTCTGAGGAAATCAACAATCAAGGTGGAGAATCATCCTATATAGAAACGGACGTAATAAATAGAACTGCTTTGGTAGCATTGGTTAATAAAGCTGTCGATAATTATGGTACATTGGATGTAATCATCAACAACGCTGGTGTTGGACAGTTGAGTAGAATCGATGCCCTTGATGTGGAAGGTTGGGAAGAAATGATCGATATTAATCTTAAAGGTGTATTATACGGAATGGCAGCAGCTATACCTGTCTTTAAAAGACAAAATTCAGGGCATATCATCAATATTATTTCTACCTCTGGAATAAAAATTGTGCCCGAACAAGGTGTATATGCCGCAACGAAAAACGCCGTACGTACAATTGCAGAAGCCTTTAGGCAGGAATCGGATGGAACTATCCGCATCACGGGAATTTCCCCAGGCGTAGTGAAGACTGATTTGGCAAATGGTATGAAAAATGAGGCTATGAAAAACGCAATTATCGAAAATATGGAGAAAATGGCCATAAGCCCTCAAGCCATTGCCGATGCAGTAATATACGCAATGAGTCAACCCCTTGATGTTGAAGTGGGTGATATGGTTATCCGTCCGTCGGCGCAACGCTAAAATTTTATCATATGCAAACAGGTCCAGATCACTATCATTTTAAAAGTATTTCAAAACTGATGCACTTTTTGGGATATCCCGCACCTTTGCACCCATTGGTGGCTTTGGTTAATTATGATAACCTGGTGCCACCATCTTTCGGGGCTGGAAAAAGGATCAGTCTTGATTTTTATAAAATTTCGTTTAAGGATAAATTTAGCGGAAGTGTAAGGTATGGCCAGGGCTATTATGACTTTGAAGAAGGTGATATGGCATTTTTGAAACCAAGACAGGTGGTGGTATCTTCAGGTCATTCTGACGGTTACGAAGGTTATGTTCTGTATTTTCATGCCGATCTGATTAAGAATTATGAATTGGACAGTTTGATCAACCAGTATGGTTTTTTTTCATACGATGTTTCTGAAGCATTGTTTTTATCGGCAAAAGAAAAAGAAATCATTTCAGGTTTATTTGCCGGGATTGCTACGGAGCTTGAAAACAATATTGATCAGTTTAGTCAGGATGTGCTGGTATCCCAACTTGCGCTGATCCTGAATTTTAGCAACCGGTTTTACAACAGACAGTTCATTACCCGAAAGCAAATCAATCACCAAACAGTGGCTGCGCTGGATAAGTTACTTGATGTTTACTTTAATGATGGTGTCGGACTCAAAAACGGACTGCCTACGGTAAAATATGTAAGCGGACAAATGGGTTTATCAGCGCGTTATCTGAGTGATATGTTAGGTTCACTTACCGGATTAAATACCCAGCGGTACATTCAGGATAAGATTATCGAACATTCCAAATCCTTGCTGGGGGCATCATTACTTTCGATATCAGAAATCGCTTATCAGCTTGGTTTTAGTCATCCACAATCGTTTAGCAAGTTTTTTAAGATCAAAACAGACCTCTCGCCATTGGCCTTCCGGCAATCGTTCAGTTGATAAAAGTATTTTTATCCGTCAGCCATTTCTTTCTTTGATTTCCTATCGATTTTCTCTTCATTTTTCGAAGGTTCTAAAGGATTGTAATAGTTCTTTAACATCACAAAGATTGATCGGATAAATAGCGCAGCTTAATTGTTTGAGTTAACATTAACTTAATACGGATCGTGTTCTTTTGTCAAAGATTGCAATGAAAATGCACAATGACATGATAAAATACCTTATCCTCCTCTTAATACCCCTAAGTTTTATCTCTGTTACCAAGGCTCAGGACGAAAAGTTCGAATCTATAATTTCCGTTAATCAGAAAAATCCAACGCAGGCCTTAGTTGAACTGAAGAAAATTTATGCAAAGGCCATTGATGGAAATGATGAACTTTTAGAAGGAAAGTGTTTACAGCAAATGGGAAAGGTTTGTTATACCCAGGGACACTTTAGTCTATCCTTAGAGTTTTTTTTAAAAGCCGATCATATCTTTAATATTGAAGAAAAACCCTTACTTATTGCAGCTAATTTGGCCGATGTGGGCATTTTATATTATTATATGAAACAGCCTGTTAAGGCCATGAATGCCTACGGAAGAGCCCTGAATATCTATAAAAAGCACGATGATTTAAAAGGACAGGCGGCTGTTTTTGGAAATATCGGACAACTTTACGAAAAGCGGCAAAATTACGATAGTGCCTTTTATTACCAGAGGATAGCCTTAAAAATAAACGAAAGGATTAATGATAAAAGTGGCGCCGCTAAAATATACGAGAATTTAGGAAGCATATATGAAGATCAGGAAAAATACGACCTGGCTTATGCAAATTTCAAACAATCGCTTGATCTTTATAAGCTCGATCATAACAATTTAGCGAGCATTGAGGTGATTAATAATTTGGGCGATATTTTGCGCAAAACCGGTCGCTACAAAGAAAGTATTAAACAAACTGCTGCGGCAATGAAACTGGCCGGCGATTTGGGCAATATTTATCAACTGGCATCATGTTGCAGAGATCTGGGCAAAGCCTACGAACTGTTGCATCAGATGGATAGTGCTTATTTTTATGTTAAACTCGGCTATAAACATACGATCGACCTTTACTCTCAGGATGGAGCAAGGCAAGTAGCTTTTTTACAGGTATTGTACGACATCAACAAAAAAACCACTGAAATAAATAAACTGGAAAATGATAAAAAAGTGAATAGAATCATTGCTTTTGCCTCAACCATAGTGGTTATCTTATTAATTGTGTTGGGTTTTGTGGTTTTCAGCAGGCAACGCTTTAAACTTAAAGATCAGCAAACATTGGCCAGGCAAAAGGATATCGAACACGATATGACGAGTTTGGCGTTAAAAAATCTTCAGCTCGAAGAACACAATCTAAAGCAATTGCTCGAGGTTAAAAGTAGAGAACTGTCTACCCATACCTTAAACCTGATTAAACACAACCAGTTTTTGGAGAACCTTCGGACCACCTTACAGGCCATGGTAAAAGAAGATAAGCGCGATCAGAAAAAGCAGATGAACCAAATCCTGACAGAAATTAACCAGAGCTTTAACCACGAGCGTAACTGGAAAGAATTTACTGTTGCTTTCGAACAGGTACACCATCAGTTTCTCGAAGGCCTCAAAAAATATAGCAACGAGCTTACTTCTGCCGATATGCGCCTGATCGCATTGCTAAAAATGAATCTCGATTCAGGAGATATCGCAACATTGCTTGGCATTTCTACTGATAGTTTGCGGGTATCTCGTTACAGGCTCCGGAAAAAGTTAAATCTTGCACAAGGTGATAATTTATCAGCCTTTATTCAGGCGTTATAAGCGTTACATCAGCTACAATATATCTGCTCTCTTTAACCCTTTTTAGGGGCTTAACAATTTGTTAATGTAACGGTAATAAAAGCATAACGGAGTTTTTTGTGATATGTAATTAGTTGATAATCATTTGATTGTATTTTTATGTTGCTTTTTGATATATGGCCTTTGTAACGCTGTTGCCTTTATGTAACCCCAATAATTTCTTTGTGTAAACTGGTGTATACACCTTTGCCCCGTCGATAAATAAAAAGGACATTACCAAACAATGAATAAACGATTACAAATTCTGTTTTTACTTCTTTTTTGTGCGGGCACAGCCAATGCCACAAAACTGAAGGGCCACGTTTATGATAAACAGACCGGAGAGGCTATAGTAGGTGCTACGGTGGTTTTAGAAAGCCCAAGGCGTATCACCAATACAGGTCTGGATGGGACTTTTGAATTTAAGGATGTAAAAGTAGGTGCTGCCACCATCAGTGTAAGTTACATTACCTACAAAACGATTATCCAAACCGTAACTGTGGTGAAAGAGGATAATGATCACTTAAAGTTTTATATGGAAAGTGATTCGAAAAGCCTTGATGATATTACCATTAAAACCAATGCCGTGAGTTCTACCGATCAGGGGGCAAGGCGTTTGGAAAAAAATGCTACCCAACTGATGAACATCGTATCCGGCAAGTCGATCGAGATTTCGCCAGATTTAACCGTTGCAAACGTGATGCAACGTATTTCGGGAGTTTCCATTGAGCGCAACAGCAATGGCGACGGACAATACGCCATATTAAGGGGCATGGATAAACGCTATAATTACACACTCGTAAATGGTGTGAAAATCCCGAGTCCGGACAATAAATACCGTTATGTTCCGCTTGATCTTTTCCCTTCCGACCTGCTCGACCGCTTAGAGGTGTATAAAACCCTTACACCGAATTTAGAGGGCGATGCCATTGGTGGAGCCATTAACATGGTGATGAAAAATGCGCCCCGCCAGTTACAGGTAAATGCGAATATCTCAACCGGTTACAGTCAGTTGTTTTTCGATCGTAAGTTTGCCAGTTATGATGCTTCAGGTATCAATTATAAATCGCCTTATGAGTTAAATGGAAAAAGCTATAATGCTACACAGAACGACTTTACAAAGGGCACGATTGATTATAAATATAAAAATCCGGCGCCTAACTTAATCGGAAGTTTATCTATAGGTAAACGCTTCCTGGATGAAAAACTAGGGGTGATTTTAGCCGGAAGCTATCAAAATACATACCGTGGCAGCAACAGTACGTTTTATAACAATGCTGTTGTTGGAAGTGATACGTATGCCACCATTACAAGTAAAAGTTACCGCGAATTTTCTGAGCAACAGCAACGTACTGGTTTACACGGAAAAATTGATTACGTTTTTAACAAAGATCATCAGATCAGCCTTTATAACGTGTATGTTAACCTGAAAAATCAACAGGTTAGAGATGCGGTAACCACCACTTATAACGGAGTGTATAATCCTACCGCAGGAAATGCAGAATTGGTTTACGATACGCGTAGCCGCTTAACCGAACAGCAGATTTACAACAGTACCCTGCATGGCGATCATAAATTCTTCGATAGTAAATTTAAGCTACAGTGGTCTGCGGTTTATTCTTCGGCTAAAAACGATGTACCCGAAAATACAAGTATCAGCCTGAATGGAATGGAACAAAATTTTCAGCGCAAACGTACCAGTTTGGTTAATAGTAATCCGGTTACCCGTAGGTGGGAACGCAATACTGATGAAGATTTAGCAGGTTATCTGGATTTGACCTATCGTGTTTTAACAGGTGAGCATAAATTGGATATCATGGCCGGAGGTTTATATCGCGATAAACAAAGAAGCAGCTTCTTTAATAATTACAGTTTGGCTCCGAACGCAGATGATGCACACGATATTTATGGGGTAGATTTTCAGAATTATACCGATCTGAACCTGGTGGTAAGTAACCCAACTGGAGCGGTAGCCAATTCGCTTACCTATGATGCAACTGAAAAAATCGGTGCTGGTTATGGAATGTTTAAATATGCCTCAGCTAAGTTAGAAGTAGTTGGTGGAGCGAGGGTAGAGCATACGAATCAGGGTTATAACCTGCTTTTTGCGGCAGGAGAATCCTTTCCAAAGGGAAACCAGATTTACACGGATATATTACCCAGTTTAACAGCAAAATATTTTCTAACAGAAAAAGCTCAATTGCACGCTTCTTATTACAAAGCGCTAAACCGTCCGGGATTCTATGAAATTGTGCCCGGAAAAGTAGTCAATGAAGAATTCCAGGAACGCGGTAATCCAAACCTGCAACGTGCACTGGCCGATAACTACGATCTACGGTACGAGCTTTTTCCAGGTGCTTCTGAGCAATTGTTGGTTGGTGTTTTCTATAAAAAGATCAAAAATCCTATCGAATATACATTTCAGGCTGATGCCACCCGCGGACAGGATATTTATTATACCCCCGGAAACTTTGGTACGGCAAATAACTATGGTGCAGAATTAGATTATATCAAGTATTTCAGTAAAATCGGCTTAAAAGCCAATTATACCTATACGCATTCGCGTATTGTTACCACTAAAACGACAAGAAGCATTAATAGTACAACTGGTGATATACAGGCGCTTTCTGTTGATCAGGAACGCCCGCTTTATGGTCAGTCGGCACATATTGCCAACGTATCGTTATTATTTAAAGACAGTAAAAAAGGCTGGGACGCTCAAATTGCAGGTGCTTACACTGGGCCGCGTATCAATACGGTTTCTCAATTTTTAAACAACGATTTATGGCAGGAAGGATTCATCCAGATGGATGCATCTGCCGAGAAACGCTTTAAGGGTGGAATCAGCGTTTTTGTAAAAGCCAACAACATTTTAAATACGCCAACAAAATTATTTATTAAAGGTACCAATCCAGAAAACGATAAGATCAATGAAGATCTGGTTAAAAATGGAAATACATTGATCAGAAGTGATTATTACGGCCAAAACTACCTTGTTGGCTTCAGATATAAATTTAATTAATTAGAATTTAAAGATACAAAGACATGAAATCGAATCAGATTTTTAAATTATTGATCCTTGTTATGCTTGCCTTAGCAGGATGCGAAAAAGCCAATGTGGATGTAGATACCACTGCTGTTGATGGTTCAGCAATCGGAGAAATTTCGGGTGTTTGGGCAAAAGGTAGCACTCAGGTAATTAAAGGTGATGTGGTGATCCCGGAAGGTAAATCCTTAACCATCGAAGAGGGGGTAACGATTTTAATGGATACACTTGCAAAACCCGAATTTATCGTAAAAGGTAATCTTTATGCGCTGGGAACTGCAGAAAATCCAGTTAAGTTCACGGTGAACGAATTTTATAAAACACCAGCCAAAAAATTCGGGAAACTTTGGGGCGGTATTTTGGCCGGACCAACCTGTGAAGAATTGGTGTTAGATCACGTTATTGTTGAATATGGTGGATCTGCAACTTCAGATGCCTCAACATCTGTTAAAATGGGACTTTATAAAGCTAAAGCTGGTGAAAACTTGCCCGCACTTTGGTTTGCGAATGCAAATGGTAAATTAGTCGTTCAAAATACTGTTTTCAGAAACCTTCAGGAAGATTGTACCTACATTGAGGGCGGAAAAATTATTTTTGCCAACAATGTTTTTTATACCACTGGTGTAACAGGGGGAGAAGCCATGAATTTTAAATCAGGCTGCCTGGCAGATGTGGCTTATAATTTAGTGTATAGTACCAATACCAATGCTTTAAAATTATCGAACACAGGAGATAAAACACCACAGGCCTATATTATTGCCTATAACAATACCATGGTAAATACAGGCTGGAGAAGACCTACAGCCAAAGGAGGATCAATTTGGTTGGAAAGTACCGTACGTGCCGATCTTTATAATAACTTGTTTGCCAATGCCCGTTTCGGTGTAAAAAGAGATCCGAAAAAACCGGAAGATAGCCGCTCTGCTTATAGTAATAACTGGTATTACGGCTATGATCAAACCACAGTTAATCAGTTTCAGCCAACAGGCGACATTGTTGGTGGTAAAAATGATGTAATTAGCAATGTTGCCCAGGCCAACGACCCTAAATTTGTAAATTATCCTTTAAATACCGCGCTAAGCAATGCCGATTTTAATACCACCTGGGATTTTCATTTGCAAGGAAATTCTCCTGCACTGGGCAAGGGGATTACAAACTTTACCCGTCATCATCAGGGAGGAATTGTGATGAAAAATGGAATTACTTATACCTCACCACAGCCGTCAACCTTTGTTGGTGCTTATGGAACTAAATTATAAAATGAAAAGAAATTATATTTTAAACCTGACTATACTTGCCGCTTTAAGCGTAACCGCAGCTTGCAATAACAGTACAATAAAGAGTAGTACCGATATAGCTGAGGTAAAACCATTGTACATTTCAGATACTGTAGATTTTGACACCGATGACCCGGCGATTTGGGTAAACCCTGCAGATCCGGCTCAATCGCTTGTAGTTGGAACCGATAAAGATGAAAACGGTGGCCTGTATGTTTTTGATCTTAAAGGTAAGATCATCAAGGCAAAAACCGTTAAGGGCTTAAAAAGACCAGATAACGTAGATATTGCTTATGGTTTAACCTTAAACGGAAAACCGACCGACATTGCAGTTACTACAGAACGTTTAAGCCACAAACTCAGGATTTTTTCCCTTCCGGATATGAAGCCTGTAGACAATGGGGGAATTGAGGTTTTTGTAGGGGAAACTGGCGCCGAATTTCGCGACCTGATGGGGATTTCCATGTACAAGAACAAAGCCGGACAGATTTATGCAATTGTTGGTCGTAAAAGCGGGCCAAAAGAAGGATCTTATCTTTGGCAATATTTATTAACTGATGATGGTAAAGGCAATGTAAAAGCAGATTTGGTGCGGAAATTTGGTCAGTACAGCGGGAAAAAGGAGATAGAAGCCATTGCTGTTGATAACGAACTGGGGTATGTTTATTACTGCGATGAGCAGGTAGGCGTGCGCAAATATTATGCAGATCCAGAAAAAGGAAATCAGGAACTTTCATTTTTTGGTCAGGGCGACTTTGCTGTAGATAATGAAGGAATTGCAATATACAAAACCGCTGTAGATAAAGGTTATATTCTCGTTTCTGATCAGGGCGCTAAACAACTCAAGGTGTACAATAGGGTAGCTGATCAAAAAGGTGGAGTTTTTAAACATCCTTTGTTAGCCACGATTAAGTATGCAGCAAACCAGACTGATGGAATTGATGTCGTATCTGTTCCGCTAAACGCGGATTTTAAACATGGTTTGCTAGTAGCGATGAGTGACGATAAAACCTTTCATTTTTATAGATGGGAAGATATAGCGGGTAAAAAACTTGCCATAAATTAGATAAATGACGAAGTTAATTATCTAATCACATTATTTCAGGTAATTAAGATTTGTTGATAAGATAACATAATTGCACCCTTGGGTTAAAATGCTTTCTCTTGTTTTGCAATTAAAGAAAAGACGATATCAACATGGAAAAACAAGAGGTAAATGTAAAATCAGATTTGCAGCAGTTTATTGATAAGTTTGAACCTATAAAGTTTAAAATAATGGCCAAAGGAGTAGAAATAAGGGGAATAAATGATATTCATAGAAATATTACCCAGGCCAAAGAAATTATCGAGAGAATGAAGCTTAAGCTGGTGGTATCGCACAATGCCGAAATGCTCAGTTATCGTGGTTTCGAAGTAAATAATCTGTAATTAATTTTAAGGCCTCGTGTTAACATGAGGCCTTTATTTTAAAAAATACCTGTGCAGATGGCTAGTTGACGTATTTTTTAAAAACATTAACCAAACTTTCTGCAATAACCTTATTTCCTTTATCAGATGGATGCAACCCATCGTAAGTCATCTTCATGGCATCTGTAGGATAAGGGTAGTCATCATCTTTTGGATGAAAGGGTATTGTTGATGATTCAGGATAGCTATAGTTTTGGTAATTCCCTGTGGATGGATTTTTTAATCTTTTAAATTTAACCAGTTTTTCTAGTGTAAGCTTTTTATTGTGATAGAGATCAACAACAGGAAAATGCTCATGTTTGCCGATTTCGGCTACGGCTTTCGCAAACATTTCTAAAGTTTGTCCGTTTTTTTCTTTGTACGATCCATAAGCATTGTTATTTGCATCGGCTATATACACAAAATCATTTCGCTGCATAGGCGTAATCAGCACAATTTTGGCATTAGGGTTCAAACTTCTAATTTTATCAATAATCTTACGATAAGCACCACTGGTAGTGCCTGTGCCCGTATTATTGATGTAATCATCAATTGATCCAACAGGAATTCCTGACCACCAATCGTTAGTGCCCAAAAAAATAGAGTAGAGGTCTGATTGCTCGATGCCCAGCTTATCTATTGCATTTGCAATGCCAACGGTAGTCCAGCCGTTATGCCCCTGATTAATATAGTTAACATTTGGCAATCGCTCTTTAACCCTATCCAGATAGCCTTTTTGCGTTCTGTTACCCGTTTCATTCAAATGATTATTCAGGTAGGTAATAGAATCGCCAATGGCTGTCCATTTCATTTCTTTTGCAGGAATAAATGAAAAGTTAATAATGGCAATGAATAAAAGTGACGAAATTAATGGCTTAAATGCTTTTCTGCTCATATGTATAAAAATCTTCGTTCATCTACGGAAAAGATCAGCGATGAATTTAGGGAGAATATTTTAAGTTTTAAGAGTAGTTTATCCTTTTAAAAAAACAGATAGCTGGATATAACCGGAAATATCTATTTTTTTAGGGCGTTGATCGATTTTTGTTTCTTCTTATTTCAAGGCCATATACATTTACATCAAGCAACACGTTCATCACAAGTTAAATAATTTATAGGGGGTTCCTCAGTAATGCGGAACCTTTTTTATTCAACGGTCATTATATTTCTCAAAAAATCAAGTGCATCGGCAGAATGAAGTGCTGCAGTTGATTGCATGGTCAGTTCAGCCGTTTCTGAAGCTCTTTTTAACATTTGTTTTTCGTAAACTGAAATGGCTTCCTGACTATTTTGGAAATCTTCATTTTTAAAACATCGGCTCAGTTCCAAAGCATCAAGCATAGCCATATTTACGCCTTCGCCAGCATAAGGCGGCATCAAATGTGCAGCATCACCAAGCATGGTTAAGTTTGAAACCGTTTCCCAGCTCTGATCAAAAGGCATACAATATTGCGGGCGGGGAACAAAAGCTGTTGATGCATTTTCAAATAGTTCTAACCAAATAGCATCCCAATCTGAAAACTCATTTTTAAACCAATTAATCACCTGGTGTTTATCTGAAAAATCGATACCAGATTCGTTTGCCCAATTTTCTGTTGTATTACAACCCGTGTAAAACACTAAACTGCCATCACCTTTCGAACTTACAATCAGGGATTTTTCGCTACCCATGGCAAATATTTTTCCACCGTTTAATAAAGTATGTATTTTCGGGCTTGCAGTTGCTGATGCATAAACAGCCCCTTCTACAACAGTAACCCCCGAATAAAATGCTTTGATAGGGGTGATGTAAGGTCTGATTTTGGAGTGAGCACCATCTGCGGCGATGACGATATCAGCCTGTACCGAATTTCTATTTTTAAATTCGATCAGCCACGAATCTCCCTCCGGCTTTAACGTTTCGAAATGGCTGTTCCAGATCACGGTGTCTTTCGCTAATGAATCTAGAAGAATCTTTTGTAATGGTCCGCGATCTATTTCCGGGCGGAAAGCCTCTCTATTTTGGGTATCGTTGTCCTCAAATACAATATGACCATGTTGATCCACAATACGTGTGCGATCGGCCCCGGGGCGAAAATTTGCCATAAAAGCATCCATAAGGCCAGCTTCGCGAAGGGCTGCCAGTCCCGATTCCTCGTGTAGGTCTAAAGTGGCTCCTTTTGGGCGTGCATTTTCATCGGTATCGCGTTCGTAAACATTTACGTTAAATCCGTCCATTTGCAAAAGTCTGGCTAAGGTTAACCCCCCAGGACCAGCGCCAATGATGGCAATTTTTTTATCTTTAATATTCTTCATTGTTTTTCTGATTTAATTATCCCTTTAATTATGATTTCACAGCTGGTTAAAATCATTTCTTCATTAATTATCTGTATTGGCCGATCTAAATGATCAAAATATTCGGCTACCAGATCTTGGATGGGCGAAAAGAGTAAGGCTCTGAGTACATCATGTGGTAAATCTGGTATCAATCCGGCCTCAATATTTGTTTTTAAGAAGACGTGGATGGGCGCGAAGAATTCACCTTGCCGAATATTTTTTGCCTGAAAAGCATTATTTAACAAGGGAGAAGATTTTCCATATTGGATTAAAGAGAACGAAGGTTTATTGTTTTTAAGGTAATGAAAAGTATTTAACCATAACCTTTTCATGCCTTCGTCAAAGCCCATTTCAGGATCAAAATTTTCCAATACCGCTTTTTCATAAGTACCGAGAACTTCTTCAATAAAAAGTTTTACCAGTAAATCTTCCTTGTTTTCATATTTAATGTAAATCGTACGGGGCGATATATTGGCTGCTTTTGCCAACTTTTGCATGCTCAGGTTTTCCAGCCCTTCTTCAGAGATGATCTGTAGCGCAATAGATCGGATTGCTTCTTCTTTCGCTAAATTTTTTGGCCGCATATATTCCTTATCATTAGTACGGATCAAAAGTAAGTAAACGTTTGTTTACTTAATAATGTTCTACGAATTTTTAATTTCTGGTGACAATCAGAGGATTGGTAGTTGGATAAATTTTTGTTTTGAATAGTCCGGGGGATGCGTATTATAGTTTGTTTCTTAGGTAGGTATCCCTACAAACCAAAATTTTGAAATACCCAATCGCCTCGGATCGTGTCCTCACGAATCGAAATTAGGATGATACGCCGTTTAAAACTTATCCTTCATCCCAAAGAGCCCCATCAGTCCACCGGTATGGACAGCCAGCACTTTCTCCTCTTGACGGATTATTCCTTTGTACTGAAGATCCTGGATGGCGTAAAACATTTTTGCGGTATAAACGGGATCCAAAAGCAAGCCTGTTTGTGCAGTGAAGGTTTTGATAAATTCGATCAATTCGGGGGTGGTTTTCGCATAACCTCCGAAATGATAATCGAGGTGAAGCTCCAGGTGACTGGAAAGGAGAGTGTATTTCGCTATTTCATCTTTGATAAAAGAGCCCCCTTTTAATACAGGGATGATGTGTAGTTTGGTATGTAACCCGTGTTGCTGAATTCCTTTTAATAAGCCAGCTGCAGTGGTTCCGGTTCCGGCGGCGCAGAAAATATGGTCGTATGTTTCGCTTAGTTCACCAATTACTTCTGCACAGCCGATGGTAGCTTCGACAGATGCGCCGCCTTCATCGATAAAATAAGCCTGGGCATCATCCGCGAAGTGTTGCTGAAACAGCATTTGCTTATTGCGATAGCTTTCACGGTCGGTAAAAATGAGTTTCATGCCAAATAAACTGCACAAAAGCAACATTTCATTTTTCACTTCTTCTCCACGAACAAAAGCGGTCGACTTTAAGCCCGATCTTGATGCTGCGGCGGCAGTTGCCAAAAGGTGATTGGAATATGCACCACCAAAGGTAACCAGGTGCGTTTTGTTTTCTGCCTTGGCTCTGGCTAAAATATATTTGAGTTTACGCCACTTGTTACCAGAAATATAAGGGTCTATAAGATCATCCCTTTTAACAAAGAGCTGGCTAAAGGGCATAAATGCTAATTTTTGTACAGGGCTATATATTTCTTCAAACACGCGTAAAAATAAAGAATATATCAGAAAATTAATTTCTATTAACTTATACCTGCATTAACCACGATACTTTACGGTATACAAACAGCAAAATAAATGCCTTAGAATGTTTTGATTGTGCGTAAAATAAGTCTGTTTTTCGAAAACTGCAATCATTAAAAAATTCTTGAAGTTAAAAGTTTATTTTTGCGCCATGGAAAATGTGGTCGAATTGCAGGAATCAGAAGAGCAGGAATTATATGAACATCTCAAAATCATTGTAGATAAAGGGCAGTCTTTGCTGCGTATCGATAAATTTTTGATGGTGCGCGTAGAAAATGCCTCTCGAAACCGTATTCAGAATGCAATTGATGCAGGCAATGTATTGGTTAATCAGAAACAGATCAAATCGAGTTATAAGGTTAAACCTCATGATGAGATATCTATTGTTTTGCCCCATCCTCCACGCGATACCGAAGTTTATCCGGAAGATTTACCGCTTGATATCATTTACGAGGACAGCGATCTTTTAGTGGTAAATAAAGCTGCCGGCATGGTGGTACACCCGGGTTTTAACAATTATACAGGTACTTTGGTTAATGCCTTGGCATTCCACTTTGAGCAGCTTCCACAATTGCCAGGAAACGATGGTCGTCCGGGTTTGGTACACCGTATTGATAAGGATACCTCGGGTTTATTGCTCATCAGTAAAAATGAAAAGTCGATCACACATTTGGCGCGTCAGTTTTTTGACCACAGCATTACCCGTAAATATATTGCGCTGGTTTGGGGTGATATCGAAAATGATGGAACGGTAACGGGTTACATTGGACGAAGCGTGAAAGACCGCCGTGTAATGGATATTTACGATGATGAAGAAAAAGGCAAATGGTCGGTAACACACTATAAAGTATTAAAACGGTTGGGATATGTAACCTTGATCAGTTGTGAGCTGGAAACTGGCCGTACGCACCAGATCAGGGCACACATGCAACACATTGGACACCCATTATTTAACGATGCCATGTATGGTGGCGATAAGATTTTAAAGGGAACTACCTTTAACAAATACAAACAGTTTGTAGACAATTGTTTCGAAATATTGCCCCGTCAGGCCTTACACGCACAAAGTTTAGGTTTTATTCATCCAAGCACTAAAGAATACATGTATTTCGAATCTCCATTACCACCCGATTTTAAAGCCGGTTTAACCAAATGGGAAAATTATATCGTTACATCATAAAATATGCTTCAGGAGTACCTTTTATTTAATGATGAATTTCATTCAGTAGATGTTCCGGTTTTGATGGCTTCGAACAGAAGTTTCAAATTTGGCGATGGACTGTTTGAAAGTATGCGGATGATTAACAACAAGCTGCAATTTGCCGATTTACATGCCGATAGGCTAACTGCGGGTATGAAAGCGCTGAAAATAGATGGTCATGCCTTAATGGACGATTATTTTTTGCGTCAAAAAACAACAGATTTAGCCAAAAGAAACAAATGGAACGGTAATGTACGCTTTCGCCTTTCGGTTTATAGGGGCGGAGCGGGAGTTTACACACCCGAAATCAATAAAGCGGGTTATGTTTTGGAAGGAATTCCTTTAAAAGCTTCCACATACGAATTAAACAGCAAAGGTTTAATTATTGATGTATTCGACGAAATAACCAAACCGGTTAATAAACTATCTAATTTTAAAACATCCAATGCCCTGCTTTATGTAATGGCCGGACTATTTAAAAGCCAAAACCGCTTAGATGAAGCGATGATCCTGAACCAATATGGTTTTCTTTGTGAAAGTATCAGTGCCAACGTTTTTGTGGTTTATAATAAACAAATTTATACTCCTTCATTGGCTGAAGGCTGCGTAAGTGGTATAATGCGAACGGCGATTATGCAATTGTGCAAAATGAACGATATGCCCTTGATCGAAGCGCAGATTAATCCCGAAATATTAAAGGAAGCCGAAGAAGTTTTCATAACCAATGCTACGCAGGGGATTCAGTGGGTGATGGGCTACGGCAGAAAACGTTATTTTAACGAGGTGTCGAAGTTTTTGATCGATAAACTGAATGCCATTTAGTTCACTGGTTCATTCGTCATTGGGTTAATCGGTTAATTGTTTAAATCGGTTAACTGATTACAAACGCTAAATCGCTATCCCCTGGTCTGGGCGCACAGACCATCAACAATAAATTTAAAAGAAGAGTTGTCAACTTTCAGGCAGACAGGCTAGTAAAGTTGACAATTCTACATATATTATCATTAGCTCATTGGGTTAATTGTTTAAATTGGTTAATTGACTTTAGACTCCAGGCTTCGGACTGCTGTTCACAGTATCTTTTATGTTATAACCGCATTTATCTAAATCAGAGGTATTTTATTTTAGAGAATTTTGGTATTATTGGTTACACACAAATTTAACCGAAATGAAAAAACTACTCATTCTCGTGATGGCTTGCTATGGCCTGAACGCCCGTTCGCAGGAGAACGGATCCAGAAACTTTCTGTACCTCAATTCAGATTCAATCGTTTATGCCCAAAAGATCAGGCTACGCCCCGATTTTTCTGGTTCCTGGACAATTAGGGCCGATTCCAGAAAGGTGCCAACAGGCCAGGTCAAGTTCTTTAATAATGAAGATGGTTTCTTTGCCAATACAAGGAAACTCAATTTTTTAAGACAGTCGTCCTTTGCGGAGAGAATCATCGAAGGTAAGATCAATCTCTACCAGGAGGTTGTTTACGATGATGCTCCATTTGAGGGAGATTATTACAGGTTTAGAGATTATAGACGACAGGTTGTAAACACAAGAATGTTCTTTAACAAGGATTTTTCTGATCTGAAAAAGGTGAGTTATAATAATCTGAATGAGGCAATGGCCGATAACCCTAAAAGTTTAGCCCTCCTAAAACGCTACCGAAGTACTAAAATAACCGGAATTGTAATGTATGTAGCGGCAGGAGCAGCAATTATAGCGAGTGGGGTTACACTGATGTCGGGCTCAGGAATTAAACTTGATGGAAAAGTGCCAAGCCTCGAAAATCGAAGTTATACCGGCAGTTTTGTTTTATTGGGTCTTGGTGCCGGCTTAAGTTTAGGAGGCTTTCTTGTAGGCGAGTCAGGTAAAAAGAATATAGAAAGAGCTATCGATAATTATAACCGATAGTTTATATTGAACAAACAGGCAGGTGATATCACCTGCCTGTTTGTTCAATATATTAATTTTTCAATTATTGATGGCAGATGATTTTTGTTTTCCTAATTTAATCTGTTTTTTAGTAAAGCAAAGCTTGTAGTGCTTCGGTTCCGCTAGTCCCGCCCTCTGCTTAATCCCGATAGAAGGAATCGGGGATAACGCTGTCGGTCGGGTTTATTTAACTCAGGTTTGCAGTATTATCCATGCTGCGTAAACCCGATCGAAGCGAGACCAATTGGCAAAAGCGGGAGCCAGGGTTGGATGAAGCCAAAAGCTACTGCAACTGCTTTCCAAAAAAAATAATGATTTATTAATTGCTATCGAATCAAGATAACGGCCATTTATGGAACCAACTAAAAGAGTTGTCAACTTCCTTGCAAACTGGCTATTAAAGTTAACAACTCACGCTCCAAATTACAACCGCATCCCCCTTAAAAAGTCTTTGATCAACATGCGTTTTTTACCCTCGTACTGAATATCCAAAAGTTTGATGAAACCATCCTTTGCGGCAAATTTTAGATAGGTCTTACCATCGGTTAAAAATCCACCTGCGGTAATGCCAGGTTCTTTATCTTCTATTTCTGCCTTAAATACCTTTAAATTTTTATCGTTAAGTAAAGTAAAAGCCGTTGGGTAAGGACTTAAACCGCGGATTAAATTGTGGATAGCCTGGGCCGAATCGTTCCAGTCGATTTTGCAATCTTCTTTAAAAATTTTTGGTGCATGTTTTAAATCATCACTTTGCGGTTGTGGCTGCTCCCTTATATTACCGGCTTCAATGGCATGGAGCGTTTTAACCAAAAGCGCTGCACCAACAACCATTAGTTTATCATGCAGTTCGCCAGCAGTTTCGTCATCAGCGATCGGAACACTATCGCTTAATATAATATCTCCTGTATCAATTTGTTCTTTAAGGAAAAAAGTAGTTACACCACTTTCTTTCTCTCCGTTAATAATGGCATGGTTAATTGGCGCTGCACCCCGGTATTGTGGCAACAACGAACCATGTAAATTTATGGTTCCTTTGGCAGGCATGCTCCAAACCACCACTGGTAACATCCTGAAGGCTACCACCACTTGTAAATCAGCCTGGTATGACCTTAATTCCTCGATAAACTCAGGGTTTTTTAATTTTTCGGGCTGTAGAACAGGGATTCCTTTTTCTACAGCATATTTTTTTACCGCACTTTCATTCAGTTTTTGGCCACGGCCAGCAGGTTTATCTGGTGCAGTTACTACCGCAACTACATCGAAATTGGCTTGAACTAAGGCATCTAAAGAGGCTACTGCAAAATCGGGCGTACCCATAAAAACTATTTTCATAACGAAATGTTGTGTTTCTAAAAATAACGTGGCTACCCGCGTTAAACTTTTGCAAAATAACTAAAAATAAACCCATACTTATAGGCAAAAAATGGTACAAGGCAAAGATGTTGTTAAAGCAAGTGGATTGGTGTACGTAACTGATGTTATGCCTGGGATTTACCGAAAAGGGAAACCTGGTAAATTTCATTATGAAGATAAGGATGGGAACAAAATTACCGAAGAAAAACACCTCGACCGGATAAAAGCACTGGTTATTCCCCCCGCCTGGCAAAATGTATGGATAGCCAATAAACCGAATGCGTATTTACAGGTCACCGGGATAGATGCGGCAGGAAGAAAACAATATAAATATCATGCAAAGTGGACCAGTCGCCGATCGGAAGATAAATATTTCCGTCTATTTGAATTTGGAAAAGCTTTACCCAATGCCAGGAAGAATCTGGAGAAAGATCTGCGTAGAAAGGATTTTGATGAGCGTAAGGTACTGGCCATTTCGGTAGATGTGCTTCAAAAAACATTGATCCGTGTAGGTAACGAGAGCTACAAGCAGCTTTATGGTTCATTCGGCCTCACTACCCTTCGTGATAAACATGTTAAAATTGAGGGCAGTAAAATCACCATGGATTTTATAGGTAAAAAGGGTGTTCAGCAAAAGGTAGAACTAAATGATCGGTCGCTGGCCAAACTGGTTAAAAAATGCAGGGATATCCCCGGGCAAGAACTTTTTCAATTTTATTCTAACGGAAAAGAACATAAAAGCATCGATTCGGGCAAAATAAATGCCTATATCAAAGAAATTACAGGTGATGATTTTACGGCAAAGGATTTTAGAACCTGGGGCGGGACGCTCGAAGCCTTGCGCCAGTTTTCAAAATGCAGTACCGATGAAAGTTTAAATCTAAATTCGAAAAAAACCATTGTCACTGTTTTAGATTGTGTAGCGAAAAAATTAGGAAATACAAGAGCCGTTTGTAAGAGTTCTTACGTATATCCCTTATTGCTTATCGCCTACGAAAACGATGCGCTTGGCAAATACATGAAAAAAATGAACAACAATAAAGTTTCTGGTAAATTGGGTTTGGCGCATGACGAGAAAGTATTGTTGTCGTTTTTAAAATCGAATAGTAAATAGAAAACCCATTATATTTGTTCTTTTACCCCCTATATGTATATTAACCTTGACGATAACGCAGCTATTTTTTACACTTTAATTGAAGAATCTCCAATGCCAATTGCATTATATATTGGAGAAAAAATGATCATTAAAGTAGCCAACAAAGCTATTCTTAAGGCTTGGGGGCGAGACAGTACTGTTATCGGGCAAGAGCTTGCCAATGCATTACCCGAACTGAAAGATCAACCGTTTTTAGGGATCCTGCAAAATGTACGCGAAACCGGGATTGCTTACGAAAGTAAGGAAGACCGCGTATTGCTCGTTAATGATGGGGTATTGCAAACCTTTTATTTCGACTTTATTTATAAGCCTTTAAAAGATGATGAAGGCCATGTTTGGGGTATTTTAAACAATGCTACCAATGTTACCGAATTGGTTAATGCCCGGTTAAAAGTAAAAGCCAGCGAAGAACTTTTCCGGAAAATGATCCAGGATGCACCAGTGGCAATAGGTATTTTGAGAGGAGAAAATTTTATTATAGAGCAGGCAAATGAAGATTTATTGAGGATTTGGGGGAAAACTGATAAAGTTATTGGCTTAAAACTGATAGATGGTTTGCCTGAAATCAAAGACCAGCTTTTTCCTGAATTATTGGCTCAGGTTTATAAAACAGGCGTAGCACATTATGGCTATGAAACCATGGCGAGGATAGAAAGAGATGGTGCTTTGCAAGATTATTATTTCAATTTCGTATATGATCCGATCCGCGATCAACATAATGTAGTTACGGGGATTATGGTCGTCGCCAATGAAATTACCTCTTCGGTGCATTCGCGCATGGAAGTGGCCAAAAGCGAGGAACGTTTCCGAAATTTATTGCTCGATACACCAATGGCTACAGGCTATTATGAAACTGAAGATATCATTATCTCTTTAGCCAACGATGAAATGCTGCGGTTTTGGGGTAAAGATAAAAGTGTACTTGGAAAACCGATGGAAGAAGCTATTCCCGAATTAAAAGGGCAACCCTTTATCGGTATTTTAAAAGAAGTCTATCGAACCGGTATCCCTTACCACGCTGATCAGCAGGAAGCGCTATTACCCGTGAACGGTAAATTGGAAAAGGTATGGTTTAATTTTACCTATAAACCTTTGCGCAATGCCGAAGGTGAAGTTTACGCTATTTTACATGCAGCTATGGATGTAAGCAAGCAGGTACAGCTTCAGCAACAAAAAGACGAATTTTTGGGTATTGCAAGTCACGAACTGAAAACACCTGTAACCAGTATCAAAGCTTATGCTCAGGTGCTTGAAAGGATGATCAGAAATGAAGGGGATGAGAAAAAAGCAGGCATGGTACGCAAAATGGACCTTCAATTAAACCGTTTAACAGGTTTAATAGGTGATCTGCTTGATGTGACCAAAATTCAGTCGGGTAAAATGACTTTTAACCCGACAAGATTCGATTTTGACCTTGCTGTAAACGAAATAGTAGAAGAAATGCAACACATTACTTCCCAACATCGTATTAAGACCAATTTAAACACCAATAGCATGGTTTATTTCGATCGGGAGCGCATTGGGCAAGTGATTACCAATTTTCTATCCAATGCCATTAAATATTCTACAGATGCCCACCAAATTGATGTAAATACTTATATTCAAGATAATGAGGTAGTTTTAAGCGTGCACGATTATGGTATCGGTATCTCAAAAGAACTACAACATCTGGTTTTCGATCAGTTTTATCGCGTTGGAGGTAACTTGCAACATACCTATCCTGGTTTAGGCCTGGGGCTCTATATCTCTTCAGAAATTATTAAAAATGAAGGTGGCAGGATTTGGGTAGAAAGCGAAGACGGAGAGGGATCTACGTTCTGTTTTGCATTAAAAATCTGATTCCACCCACCGGTTAAAGTAGGTGGAATCATTTATCATTCTTTTGGTGCTTTTTTGATTGGATGAACGGGTTGTTCATCTTGCTCCCTTTGCTTCGCTGGATTATTGGTTTTAGGCGCTTTATTTGGCGTACTGTCATTTTCCTTCCTAACCGTTTTATGGTCAACAGGTTCTCTGCCTTTTGGCACCTCTTCCTGGTAATTGCTTCCAGGTTTATCGCTTTTAACTTTCGGACCGCTCATAATTATAATGATTGAATGATTGAGTTTTGAATGATTGAATGTTAGACGAGGATAATCCCTTCATCTTCGATTCAGTTAATAATAACAATTCTACACTGGTTAAGTTTGAAAAATTACTTGTTTAAATCACTCAATCAATCTCTCATTCAGTCATTCTATAATTCAATCATTAATTATATAGCAGATATTTTTTTCGCATGGTTTTATAGGCACTTAAGCCAGGTTCCCAGCTTGCCCTGATTTCTGCTTCGCTTTTTCCATCAATTACCTGTTGCCTAAAATCGGCCACACCTACCAATCTTTCAATGGTTCCCATTTCTTTACTTAATTTGGTGTTAAAGAAATCTTCCTTTTTTGGTGATGCATTATACAATTCGATTAACCAGCTGATATTTACCTGTTTTGATTTAACCAGTTCTGAGGTATCGTAATTTCTCAAATCCAGTCCATAACATTCCTGATCCTGAAATAATGGTGTTTCCGACATCCCTTTTATGCTTTTTGGCGTAAAACTGAAATCGAATTTGCCTTTTAAATATGGTGCGCCCACCACGGTGAATGGAAACATTGTGCCACGGCCATGGTTTAAATAAGTGCCTTCAAATAAACAGGTAGATGGGTAAAGTAAAATAGATTGTTGCGTGTTTAAATTTGGAGATGGTTTAACTGGTAAGGTATATTCCATGTCGTGGTTGTAATTGGCATTTTTGATAATCTTGATTTTACATTTCACTTTATCTTTTAACCAGCCTTCGCCATTTAACATTTGTGCATACTCGCCAACAGTTAAACCGTGCGCTATTGGAATTGGCTGCACACCAATGCCCGATTTAAATTTAGGGTCTAAAATCGGTCCGTCGATTAAATAACCATTTGGATTTGGACGATCTAAAATCAATAATGTTTTATTGTTCACCGCACAGGCTTCCATCACATGTTGCAAAGTATTAATATAGGTGTAAAAGCGCACGCCAACATCCTGGATGTCAAAAACCATAATGTCGATATCGGCCAAATCCTCAGCTGTAGGGGTGCTATGCTTGCCATAAAGCGAAATAGCTTTGATACCTGTTTTGCTATCAATATCATCATTAACTGTAACTCCTGCGCTGGCATTGCCCCTAAAACCATGCTCTGGACCAAATATTTTCTGAATTTTAACGCCAAGTTTCAACAGGCTATCAACAGAAGTTTCTGTGCCTATAACTGAAGTTGGGTTAACCACCATGCCCACACGTTTTCCCTTTAAAATGGAGAGGTATTTTTCGGTCTGCTCGGCACCTGTTTTAAAAGTTGAGGGCAGCTTAACATCCCTGATCATCAATTTTCTGCTTTCAGGGCTTTTTCTGCCAAGCACTTCCTGTTCGAGTGGTTTTGGTTGCCCACAGGCCGATAGTGAAATTAAACTGGTTAAAACAAAGCTGATATAGTTTTTCATTTTCAATATTGTGTTAGTCTCCGGGATTATTAGCAAAACAATTTACCGTCTATTTTGATTTATGCTATGGGTATTTGCTTATGATAACTTGACGATTGATCTTTAAAGTTGCTTATTTATTTTCGAAAATGCCATTTTTAAAAAGGAATTGAGCATTTTTGTTACTTACAAATTGATTAAATTGAATTTCGAATATTTCATTGCCGGGCGCATAGCCATTAAATCTGAACGTACTTTTTCAAAACTGATCGTCCGTATTGCAATAGCAGGCGTGATGCTGAGTTTAGCTGTAATGATTTTATCCATTGCCATTATAAAAGGTTTCAAAACTGAAATTCAGGATAAGGTAAGGGGATATCTGGGTGATGTACAGATTACACGTTATGATCTGAATAATTCTTTTGAGCATTCTCCATTCGTTTTGGATGCAGAAACCCAAAAAATGCTCAAAACCAATAACGATATAGATTATTATTATCCTTTTGCTACAAAACCAGCCATTCTTTCGGCCAATAGTGAAATAGAAGGTATTAATTTCAAAGGTGTAGACAAAAATTACAAGTGGGATTACATCAAACAACATATCATCAGCGGAACGATTATCGATTTTGCCGATAGCACCGCTGCCATGCAGGAACTGCTGATCTCGAATTATACGGCCAACCGTTTAAAGCTCAAAACAGGTGATGATTTTATCATGTATTTTGTTCAGAACCAGTTGCGGCCGCGTAAATTTAAAATTGTGGGGATTTATGATATAGGGGTAGAGGATATTGATAAAGGTTTTGTGCTGGGCAATCTGAATATCATCAAACGTTTAAATAATTGGAAAGCCGACGAAATAGGGGGTATAGAGATTAGGATCAAAGATTTTAATAAGCTTAAGCCTATAGCCGGGCAAATTTACGACGGACTTCCACGTAACCTGCGTTCGTATTCTATTGAAGAAAATTTTCCGAATATTTTCACCTGGTTAGGACTGCTCGATGTGAATACCAATGTGCTTCTAATCCTGATGCTCATTGTTGGTGTAATCAATATGGTTACCGCATTATTGATTATGATTTTAGAAAAAACGAATATGATTGGGATGTTAAAATCTTTTGGGGCAACCAATTGGAGCATCATGAAGATTTTTCTTTATAATGCGGCTTATCTCATCGGTATCGGCCTTTTACTTGGTAATATTTTAGGTTTAGGGCTTGGTTTCTTACAGCAATCGACACATATCTTCAAGCTTAACCAGGCTTCTTATTTTCTGGCTTATGCGCCGATCGAATTCCATTTTATCGATGTGCTTTTGCTTAATGTAGTTACGGTTGTGGTGTGTTTAACTGTTCTGATTGTGCCTTCACTATTAATCAGCAAAGTTTCTCCATTGAAGGCCATCAGATTTAAATAAAAAAACTTGGGTCACCGAACAGATCAATTTCCGGTGCCCAAGCAAACCTAAACCTAAGTTCTTGTCAATTAAATATTAATTGCTTCTCTTTAAAATGTATTCATATTCCAGCGTGGCATAAGAGGTAGCTGGAGAAAAATCTGTTTTTGCCTTAGCTCTTCTTCTGAGTGTTAAATCAATGCTGCTGCTTCTGATATCGTATTCGCCATTTAAAATCATATTCCAATCGAAATCTGCTGTCCAAACGCCTTCGTCTGCAAAATAACCGATTCCATTTTTGAAAGTATAAGTTCCCTTGCCGCCCGAGGGTTTTAGATTCGTATTGGCGTTGGGTTCGATGTTAAACCTGCCATCTTTTAATGTAATCGAAATCGGACGGGTTTCTGGTACGGATTTTACGCTATTGGTAATCACCAAAACACCTGTATAATTGCCATCCAATAAAACATCAACGGTGGTTGCCTTTTTACAGCCCAACGATAACACGAAGACAAATAAAAGAATACAGATTTGAACTTTCATACCCCTTAAACGGAGCTCAGAATAAAAACGCTACACTTAAAGCAAAATCCATTCTGTGCCCTGTGTACCATGGATAAACTCAGTACGAGGCTCAAGATTTAAATAAGGATAGGTAACCTTAGAAAGGTATAAGCCTGTTGGGTGGGCAGGCAACGAAAGTTTGGAAGGTTTTAGGGTAATGAGCTCTCTTTCAAATTCATCAAAACTCAGTTCTCCTTTACCCACCATCAATAATTTACCCATAATAATGCGGATCATTTTGCCCAGAAAGCGGTTGCTGGCAATATGGAACCTAAATCTGTCGCCCTTTGCATTTACAAATAAAGCTGCTTCCATTACATTACAGATAGTGTGTTCGTATTTATCCGGATGTGTGCAAAAAGCCCTGTAATCTTTGTATTTGGGCAATAGTGCTACAACGGCTTTCATTTGATCAAAATCGAGATCGTCTAACTGATAAAATGAACTTTGTGTACTGAGGAAAGGGTCTTTATAGGTATGCACAAAATAATCGTATTTCCGTTGTACTGCATCGAACCTTGCATGAGGCTTGCCTTCCATTTTAATAATGTCGAATACCGCAATATTGTATGGTAATGCTTTATTGAGGATGTAGAGGAGGTCGAAATCGATGTCTTTTTCGATGTCAGCATGAAAGAAAAACTGACTCGCATGCACATGCGCATCTGTTCGCCCACAGCCATTAATGGCAATTGGTGACTTTAAAATCTTCGAAAGTGTTTGTTCAATAACTTCCTGAACGCTCTTAACCCCGGGTTGTTTTTGCCACCCACTAAAATATTGACCTTGATAGGCGATGTGAAAGAAATACCTCATTTTTCAGCTGCAATTTTACGGAAATTTTAGCAGCAGGAATATTAAATCCTATTTTTGCCCTGTAAATTTTAATCATGGATCTCATAAACTGTCCTTGCGGAAGCGGAAACACCTTTCAGAACTGTTGCCAGCCTTATCATTTGAAAATGAAAACAGCGCCAACAGCTGAGGTTTTGATGCGCTCCAGGTATTCGGCATTTGTAGTGGCCGATGCCGATCATCTTTACGAAACCACACATGTCAGCAAAAGAAAAGGTCATTCGAAAAGTGCTTATCTAAGCAGTGCAAAAAACACCAAATGGCTCAAGCTCGAAATTGTTTTTTCGGATTTTGATGTGGTGGAGTTTAAGGCTTTTTATCTGAACAAGAAGTTTCAAACAGAAGTACTGCATGAAAAATCTAATTTTAAACTAGAAGATGGCAGGTGGTATTATGTGGATGGTGAATTTTATGATTAAAATTGAAATCGCAAAATTCATATAAAATTTGCGATTCCATTCGCAGAATTAATATAAATTTTGCGATTTTACTCCTTTTAGCTATAATTTTTTGGCTTCGTTCCAATAAATATCCATCTCTGCAAGCGTCATATCAGCAAGCGCTTTTCCGTTTTCTTTTGCTTTGGTTTCGAGATATTGAAAACGTTTGATAAATTTTTTATTGGTTTTTTCAAGGGCATTTTCGGGGTTGATGTTGATGAAACGTGCATAATTGATCAAAGAGAATAATACATCACCAAATTCGGATTCGGCTCTTTCAATATCAATAGCGGTATTGTCGGTAACATTAAATTCGGCTTTAAATTCCTGCAGTTCTTCTTCTACCTTTTCCCAAACCTGATTTTTATCTTCCCAATCGAAACCTACTCCACGGGCTTTTTCCTGAATGCGGGCAGCCTTAACCAACGCAGGTAACGACGATGGAACACCGGCCAATACCGATTTATTACCTTCTTTTAGTTTAATCTGCTCCCAGTTGCGTTTTACATCTTCCTCATTTTGCACTTCAACATCACCATAAATATGTGGGTGCCGGTTTACCAGTTTATCGCAAACCCCATTTAAAACATCTGTGATATTAAAATCGTTGGTTTCGGAGGCAATTCGCGAATAGAACACCAAATGCATCATCACATCGCCAAGTTCCTTTTTAATTTCGTTTAAATCACCTTCTAAAATGGCATCACTCAGCTCATAAGTCTCCTCAATGGTTAAGTGGCGCAGAGTCTCCATCGTTTGTTTTTTATCCCATGGACATTGCGTACGCAGGGTATCTAAAACGGTTAATAAACGTGTAAAGGCATCGGCTGGATTATTGGCGCTTGCCGGAATCGGGTTGTTAGGCATGTTGTATGAAGCTAAATTATCGGATGCTAAAGTACCAAACCCAGGCGATTAAGAAAAGCTGAAAAGGTATTCTGAACCATAAATATTTTGGTCCAGGCCCCGGTTTATACAAATCTTCGTAATTGATCCTGTGTTTGGCTGCATAAATATTGGTAGGTAAAATGGCGATGAAGAAAACAATCAAGGCAATTCCGGTATAATATCGGGTGCTTTCTATAGCCAGGCCAATTGCAAATAAGATTTCCAGTACACCTGTCAACAGTACAATTTCTACCTTTTTAGGAATAAACAAAGGAATCATGGCTGCCATGCTCGTTTTAAATTTGAAATGACCAATGGCCGTAAAAAGCAACATTACGCCCATGGCAATATTGCCCGCGAAAATATTTCCTTTATCAAATGTAGTGTGACCGCCAAAGGCTAATAAAGCCACATATACAATAACCAATACGAATAAAGGTTTCATGACCGAATATCCTATTTTATTAGATTAAAAGCAATTAGTATGGTAGCTACAAACAAGATCACAAGGCCGGAAAGAAAAACGAAGTCGGCTACTTTTTCCAGTCGTTGGCTTGCTGTTTTTACCCTCCTCATCGAGATAAACGATAAGATACAACTCGTCATAAAAAACATTACTGCCGCCACGGCAAATTCATCAATTAAAGAGCCATCGGTAAGGGCAAGTTTTTTTAACGAAGTAAGCACAACAAAGCAGATGCCCAGCAGATTGGCAGAAGTGCTTAAAATATGTGGCGATCTATTTTCGGCCATTTTAATCTTTTTCCTCTAGTTTGATCTTCTTTGTAATGCGGTAAACACGTTTCTTTTTGTTGGGTTTATGTTCTTCACCCATTAAAATACCCCAGGGTTTTAGGTTATCAACGCGATCAAAGATGATTTTTAACATGGCGAGATAGGGGATACATAAAAACATACCCGAAATGCCCCAGATCATTTCGCCAACCACAATACCAATAAAAGCGAACAATGCATTTATTTTAACCTTGGAACCCACCACCAATGGCATCAGGACGTTCCCATCTATAGCGTGTACGCCAACAAAAGCAATTAAAACCAAAAGTACCTTACCTGCACCTGCTGTAGCGAAAGTGATTAGGCTGCTCACCAAGAGCGCGAAAAATATTCCCAGATAAGGCACCACATTAAATATACCGGCCACTAAGCCCAATAAAACAGCATATTTAACACCAAGCAAGCTAAGCACTGTGATCATTAATACCGTAACAATGAGCATCTGTAAGAATAAACCGATAATGTATTTTTTGATAATGTATTGAATCTGGCCCACGATTTCAGTAACCTTTTCTTTATGTTCTTCTCTGAAAACAGAAGTTAAAAAGGTAAATAAAACACGTCTGTAATTTAAAATGAAGAATGTAAACAGCAAGGTAAAGCCTAAAAACAGTAAGGTAGACGATAAAGTGGCTAAAGTTGTTGCTACAATTGCAGCACTCGTGGCCAGCGCTTTTTCGGTACTATCGTTTAAATAATCGAGTTGTTTCTGAGAATTTACACCAAAAGTATGCGAAATCCATTTTTGCAACTCATGGTACGAAACATTGGCTTTTTCTTTTAACAAAGGCCAATCGGCCCATAAATCGCTCAATTGGTTCCCAAAGAAATAGATAATACCACCAATTACGGCAATCATCAGGATGACCGATGCCAGTGTTGATAAGCCCCTTTTGAATTTTAACCGGCGCTCTAAAAAATTGCCCACAGGCAATAATAAAATGGCCATTAGAAAGGAAAAAAGCAGTGGAGCCAGCAAAGATTGCCCCAAAATGGCAATGTAGGTTAAGCTTATTAAACAGAAAAGAACCAATGCGAGTTTGGGCAGAAATGATAATTTGTCTTTCATATATTTTAAATCCTGTTTAATACAAAATGCCCGGTTAATTGTTTCATTAATCGGGCATTTAAATATAAGGGATTATTTTTTAATAGCTACTGGCTTTGTCTAAAAGAGAAATATCTTCAGGAGATAATTTTAAGTTTGCAGCTTCTGTAAACGATTTCAGCTGACTTAAATCGGTGACACTGGCAATTGGAGCTGTAATGGATGGATGGTGAATTAACCAGGCCAAAGCTACCGAAGCCTGCTCTACATGGTGTTTGTCTGCCACCTGATCCAATGCATCTAAAATTTTGAAACCGCGATCATTCAAAAATTTTTTAACGCCGCCGCCGCGCTGGCTTTTATTAAGATCGTCTTCACTGCGGTATTTCCCGGTTAAAAATCCACTTGCTAAGGAATAATAGGTAACTACACCCAAGCCATACTCTAAACATATTTTCTCATGTTCCTGTTCAAATTCTGCTCTATCATAAAGGTTATAACCTGGCTGGTAAACTTCGTAACGTGGTAAACTATGCGCGGTAGAATAAACTAACGATTCTTTTAACCGGTCCGCAGAAAAATTCGATGCGCCAATCCAGCGCACCTTTCCGTCCCTGATCAAGGTTTCGTAAGCACTTAATGTTTCCTCAACTGGAGTAGTTTCATCATCGAAATGCGAAAAGTAAAGATCTATATAATCGGTTTGAAGGCGCGATAAAGAATGCTCAACCTGGTTGATGATATAATCTTTTTTGAGCGATTTGCCCTGGCCCATATCCGAGCCAACTTTTGTAGCAATCACTACATCATGACGTTTATTATGCTGTTTGAGCCAGTTACCGATAATGGTTTCCGATTCTCCACCTTTATTTCCCGGAACCCAACGCGAGTATACATCGGCAGTATCAATAAAGTTGAATCCGCTTTCTACAAATTGATCTAATATTTCAAACGATTTCTTTTCGTCAATCGTCCAGCCAAAAACGTTTCCTCCAAATACTATGGGCGCAATATTTAAGTCGGTTTTTCCTAAAGTTCTTTTTTCCATGATATGAATGTTAATGTTATGCTAACAAATTTTGGAAGGTGTGGTTTTTGCAGGAGATCGAATTTGTGTTAAAATGAGATGAGTATGTTTTTTTTGGAAAGCAATCTACTGTTTCATATTATCGTTAATCCTGTTTTCCGCTGTAGCGCCATAGAAAAAACGGCGGCTGCCGCTACACCCAGGTTTAAGTACTTGGGCTGCTGCTTCTATTGAGGTTTTACTGCAAATTGCTTAAAAAGCCTATCCCCTCCACCTGCTAACCTTCTGCCTTAATTGCTCTCAGCATTTCCCGCTTTCCTGGTGCACCAGGTAGTTTTTCGATGGTAAATCCGCAGGCCTTAACCGCTCTCTTCAGTTTTCCGGTAATGGCATAGGTTACAAAAGTTCCGCCTGGTTTTAAGAAACTGCAGGCATGAGCAATGATTTCATCAGTCCACATTTCGGGTTGATGCTGAACAGAGAATGCATCGTAATAAATGATATCAAACTTTTGATCAGTTTGGTATTCGGCAAGCGTAGTATGTTGAATTTCCAGTGTGCTAAGTGATGATAGCTCTTGAGACACCTTCAACGCATTAGGATAATTGGAAATAAAATCAGTCCATATCTTTTCTGGAACATAGGCCGAATAACCCGTTTGCTCAATTACATCGCTGGTAAGTGGAAAAGCTTCTATACTGGTATAATTCAGGCTAATGTTGTTTGCTTCAGCATATTCGAAACTTAAAATAAAATTCAGTCCGGTGCCAAAACCAACTTCTAAAATGGAGATCTCCGCTTGGCCGGCAGAGGCAAATTTTAATCCTGCATCAATAAATACATGTTTACTTTCCTGCAATGCGCCATGTTTACTATGGTAATGTTCGCCTATCGTTTCGTTGTAAAGTGTATTCGAACCATCAGCAGTAGGGGTAATAATATTCATGGGCTTGGATTAGTAATGATTATTAGATTTCAAGATCGTGGTACAAATATAGATATAGGATGAATAGGATTATTGGATTTCAGGATAAATGAGTTTATTTAGATTCGGATTCCCGGCTTTGATCACCAGCTAAGTGAACGTATGCTTTGTTTGGCCGATTAATCATCGGACTCCCGACTCCCGACCCCAAACTTTTTTCTTTAATCTTTTGTTGCTAGCTTTGGTCTTACCCTAAACCCTAAACCCTAAACCCTAAACCCTAAACCCTAAACCTAAATATGGATATCGAATCTTTCAGAGAATATTGTTTGAGTTTGCCTGGTACAACCGAAGGGATGAAATGGGAACATCTGTGTTTTATGATTGAGGAAAAAATCTATGTGATCATTGCTATTGATGAGGGGAACAGCTTTTCCATTAAATGTAATCCCGATGAATTTGATGAACTTGCTGCCAGAGATGGCATCGCGCAGGCCTATCACATGGCAAAAAGACAATGGATACAGATCGAAAATTTAGATGTTTTAAATGATAAAGAACTTAAAAACAGGGTAGCCGACTCAAGAGCGATGGTTCTGGCTAAACTGCCAAAGAAAACGCAGGCAAAATATGCTTAAATCTGCAGGGCTTTTACACCAGTTTTTTTAAAGCCATGATGTAACCAATATGCATACCTTCGTGGAAAGGGACAAAATTTATAGCGTCTTCGATCGAGTTTAGTTTCATGCCATAACGTTTATCCCACGGATCAAACTGTTTAAAAATACCATTTTTATAGTCAGCCGCTAAACGGTCCATGCTGTTTAAAAGTACACTAAAAATAGATTCAATCTCTTCCTTTTCAAGAAAGGTATCTGGTTTTGTTCCGCTTAAAAAAGGAGTAAAATATTTTTCTTTTACAGTTATTTCAAGTCCAGATCTAACATAACACATATTTTGCTGCGCTGCGGTTAAGTGTGCAATGTTCCAGATGATGTTATTGTTAAAGCCCGCTGGAATTTTATTTAACTGTTCGGTATTTAAATCTTTTACCAGTTCCAGAATGAAAAGCCTGGTGTTTTTGATCTGAGTAATGGTAGCAAGTGTATCCAAAATTTAAATTTTTTTAGGGGCAGCAAACTAATGTTTACTGTTAGTTTTTGGATTCCTCTTTTTTAGAATCGTCTTTTTTTATACCCTTATCAGCATTTAATTCCTTCGATTTCATAATATTGAAACGGTACATATCTTCGATACCCACCAATTTTCTGGTACATTTTTCAATATCTGTTCCTTCTTGCCATAAATATGGACGGAAACTATAAGTCTTGGTGCCGTCTAAATTCGCAATAAACTGGTTCCAATTGCTCCAACGGAGACCCTTGTAAAATTTAGAAAGATCGCTATCAAAACAGAAAACAAGAAATTCGCCATAACCTGCACCAAGTGGTTGCCATGTTAAGGTGTTTGGCTCCAGGTAGTAAACATTTTTAATGTCTTTACCCAAACCACCATAATTAATGGCGAAAAAACCGCCTACAGCATCGTCGGCAATTAAAAGATATGGAATGTTATCGCCATATTCTTTAATCGTTTTTCCCTTGTTCCACTCCGCAATATTTCTCGTTAACCTTTCACTGCCCGAACCTAAAATTCTGATCCAGCCATTATCTATCAGAATGCCACCGGTATTGTAAATTACTGAGCCAAGTGTGGCATAAGTAGTCATTTGTGCGTTATACAACACCTCCTTTGCCTTAGCAGAATCGACAGGCAAGATTTCAACTTTATTCTTTGCAGAATCGACCCATTTTTTTACCAATGGCCAGGCTGGGTCTGTTTTATTTATTAATGCGTCGAGGCTTATTAATTTATTGTCTTGGGCGATGGCTGCTGAAGAAAATAAAGTTAAACCGAGGATAAAGAGGGTTTTGAATACGCTTTTCATGGAAAGGATGCTTATGTTTTCCAAAGATAGAATGATAATCAAGAATTGTTGAAAGGAGTGAGATAATTTTTGATTCTCTAGAAAATAATATAATGTCCTTCAACTGCTTTTTCCGATTCATCTGCATGTACAGGATAACAAATAATAAAAGTGAATATCAGTATCAGATGGTAACATCTGACACCACATCTATAAAAACAAAACGCCCCGAATATTTCGGAGCGTTTGTAATATAGGGATGATATTAATGTTTAAAATTTAGATTATTGCGGGGAAAACCCTATGCCATCAACCTTTAAACCTTCAACCTTAATCTACCACATTCTAATCCTGTCTTCTGGTTTCTTATACAATTTATCACCAGGTTTAACATCAAAAGCGGTGTACCAGGCGTCCATGTTTACCGGAGCACCAATCGTGCGGTACGGACCTGGAGAGTGTGGATCGGTTTTAATCAATTGAGCGGCACTTTCTGGCAAAATATTACCTCTCCAAACCTGTGCCCAGGCCAAGAAGAAACGTTGATCTGGGGTAAATCCATCAATTTTCTCATTGCTTTGACCTTGTTTAGTCATTTTAAACGCAGTATAAGCAGCATTTAATCCGCCTAAATCGCCAATGTTTTCACCCATGGTCAACTTTCCGATTACATGAACCGTATCCAATACAGTATACGCATCAAACTGCTCACCTAAAGCTTTGGTTTTGGCATCAAATTTAGCTTTGTCCTCAGCCGTCCACCAATTTTTTAAGTTACCCGAAGCATCATACTGACTTCCGCTATCATCGAAACCATGGCTCATTTCATGTCCGATTACAGCGCCAATACCACCATAATTTAAGGCATCATCAGCATTGGGATCAAAGAAAGGAAACTGTAAAATGCCGGCAGGAAAAGTAATTTCATTCATGGTTGGACTGTAAGAGGCGTTAACCGTAGGAGGTGTCATGCCAAAACGGGTACGGTCTAAAGGTTTGCCCAATCTATTTACATTTTCATTGTAGCCCCAAACACCCGCATTGCGTAAGTTTTGGAAATAGGTGTTTTTGTTGATTTCTAAGCCTGTATAGGTTTCCCATTTTGTGGTGTAACCAACTTTTGGTCTGAACGCGGCTAATTTCTCCAGAGCTTTTTTCTTGGTTTCGGCACTCATCCATTCTAAACCATTGATTCTGATTTCGAAAGCTTTACGCAGGTTCACAATCATGGCATCCATACGGGCTTTTGCTTCAGGCTTGAAATATTTAGCCACATACAGCTGCCCTAATAATTCGCCAATCGTACCATCTGTTAAAGATGACATGCGTTGCCAGCGTGGGGTTTGAACCTTTTGACCGGTTTGCGCCTGTGTAAAAGCAAAACTAGCCTTAACAAAAGGAGAACTCAAACTTGAGGCCGAACCTTTTAAAATATTCCATTCCAGATAAGTTTTCCAATCAGCTACTGAAACAGATTTCAACATCCCATCTAAACTGGTCATAAACTTGGGCGACGATACCAATAAAGTATCCTGACCTTTAATTTTGAATTTAGGTAAATAGGTTGCCCAGTTAATATCGGGAGTTTTTGCATTCAGCTCTGCAACAGTAAGTTTATTGTAGGTGGCGTAAGGATCGCGCATTTCTAAACGGCTCATTTGTGCTTCCGCAAATTGCTTTTCGATTTTATAAACCGTTGCTGCTTTTTGTTTGGCATCTTCGGTATTACTTCCGGTTAAGCCAAATAAGGTAGTCATATAAGTGTTGTAAGCCTCGCGGATTTTAACACTACGGGTATCATCTTTTAAATAATAATCACGATCTGGCAAAGTAGTTCCACCCTGACCAATATTAACCATATATTTATTTACATTTTTACGGTCCTGGCCAACACCAACACCGAACATGGCGCCGCCTAAGCCATTCACACGCATGTAAGCCACCTGATCTAAAACGCCTTGAATATCTTTAATTTGTTTGATTTTTTCTAAATCAGCCTTAATTGGTGTGTAACCTAATTTTTCGATCGTCACGGTGTCCATAGCGGCTGTAAAGAAATCGCCAACCCTGCGTTTCACTGAACCTGCAGGAGCTGATTTATCAGCAGCGGCATCTTCAACCAATGATTTTACTGCATTGATGTTAAAATCGCGGAGTTCGTTAAATGAACCCCAACGTGTTTCTTTAGCTGGAACAGGATTGTTTTTTACCCATGTACCACTTGCATAGGTGTAGAAATCATCGCCAGGTTTAACAGATAAATCCATGTTGGCCGGGTCGATAAATTTTTTGGTTGTTTGTGCGTTTGCAGAAAAGCCAGCAGCGACTATACCCAGTGCCGCAAAATATCTTTTCAAATTTTGGTATTTCATTCGCTTAATAAGTTAGTATTTAGGCGAAATTTATGAAATACAAATTAATACTGAAACAATATACTAAGAATATTACTTGTTAAACCAGTAGTAAATTTTTGCCAAGCCTAACCTTCTAATAAATTCGGCCGGTGAGAATAGGGTTTTAATAGATTTCATGATTTTAAATCTTTTATACACTATTAACATTTTTTAACAAAATTTATTGTGTGCTTGTGAAAAATATTGCTATTAAGAATGATTCGGGATAAAGCATTTTATTTTCCATAAATTTGAACATAATTGGCTAAACCCCGAAGGTTTTTAAAACCAATTCGGTTTATTCAACTGATAAATGATGTTATAAGCATATATAATGAGTCACTCCCACGATAAAGAAGATAGCTGTTGCAGCAGTAAAGTACATCCGGCACCAAAACATAACCATGATCATGCGCATGAAGATGGTGATGAGCACGACCACGACCATGGCGGCGATCCATCGGCTTTTAAAACCTACCTTCCGGCCATTGTAACATTGGTTATGTTATTGATCGGAATCGCTTTTGATAATCTTTTCAAAGTGCGTGCATTCCAGATCATCAGGCCTTATTGGTATATCGTGGCATATTTACCTGTGGGTATTCCGGTTTTGCGCGAGGTTTGGGAGACTTTTAAAGCCAAAGATTTTTTTACCGAATTCTCTTTAATGTCGATCGCTACTATTGGTGCCTTTGGCATTGGCCAGTATCCAGAAGGTGTAACGGTAATGCTTTTTTATACCATTGGCGAACTGTTTCAAATGGCCGCGGTAAACCGTGCGAAAAGAAATATTAAAGCTTTGCTCGATGTGCGTGCCGATGTAGCACATGTATTGCGCAATGGGAAATATGAGGATGTTAATCCCGAAAAAGTAGAAATTGGCGAAACCATACAGGTTAAAGCTGGCGAGAAAATTCCTTTAGATGGCGAATTGATCAGCGATAAAAGCAGTTTTAATACCGCCGCGTTAACTGGTGAAAGTAAACCCCGTACGATTAATAAAGGTGAGCCGATTTTAGCAGGGATGCTTAATTTAGATAAAGTAATCGAAGTAAAGGTAACTAAAGCTTTTGCCGATAGCGCATTGTCGCGCATATTGGAAATGGTTCAAAATGCCACCACCCGCAAAGCGAAAACAGAATTGTTCATCCGCAAGTTTGCTAAAATATATACACCGATAGTTTTCTTTTTAGCACTAGCCTTGGTTACTATCCCGATTCTGGTTTTAGGTAGCGAATACCATTTTCAAACCTGGCTGTACCGCTCGCTTGTTTTTCTGGTGATATCTTGCCCTTGCGCACTGGTTATTTCTATTCCACTGGGTTATTTTGGCGGAATCGGCGCCGCATCAGCCAATGGCATTCTTTTTAAAGGCTCTAACTTTCTGGATTTAATTACCAAATTGAATACTGTGGTGATGGATAAAACCGGAACCTTAACAAAAGGTGTTTTTAAAGTACAGAAAGTAGAAAGCAGTATTGATGAAAAGGAATTTTTAAACTTATTAACCGCTGTTGAAGCCAAATCTACCCATCCCATTGCGAAAGCAATAGTGGAATATGCTGGCGAAAAAGAAATCCATCCGGCCGAAAATATCGAAGAAATTGCCGGAATGGGCTTGAAGGGATTGGTAAATGGGAAAGAGGTTTTAGCAGGTAATGTCAAACTTTTGGAGAAATTCAAAATTGAGTTTGATGCCAGCATAAAGGACATTGAAGAAAGTATCGTAGTGGTGGCCATTGATCAGAAATATGTTGGTTATGTTTTAATTGCCGATGAAATAAAAGAGGATTCGGCAGAAGCCATTAAACAGCTCCATGAAAGTGGAATAAAACAGGTGGTGATGTTAAGCGGTGATAAAACATCGATCGTTAAAAAAGTAGCAATAAGTTTGGGCATCGATACTTACTTTGGCGACTTACTGCCCGAAGATAAAGTGGCCAAACTGGAAGAAATCAAAAGTGATAAAAGCAAAGTAGTGGCTTTTGTTGGCGATGGGATAAACGATACGCCGGTTTTGGCCATTAGTGATATTGGTATGGCTATGGGCGCAATGGGAAGTGATGCGGCTATTGAAACTGCAGATGTGGTTATTCAAACCGATCAGCCTTCTAAAATTGCGACTGCGATTAAAATCGGCAAGGCAACCAAAAATGTGGTGATTCAGAATATTGTTTTGGCCTTTGCGGTAAAAGCATTGGTTTTAATTTTAGGTGCAGGCGGCATTGCTACCATGTGGGAAGCCGTATTTGCCGATGTTGGGGTTGCGCTTTTGGCCATTTTAAATGCGGTAAGGATACAGAAAATGAAATTTCCTTAATTGGTTAACTGACCTTGGAGTAGCGACTTTAGATTAAAACATTGATTTGCTTGATCGTTAATTTAATGATATCTGCCAATTTCAAACTTAAAACCTATTGATAGTAAGTAAGATGTGTTGAAAAAAAGCGCAACAAATTACTATAAAAATTAGTATATTCGTTTGTGTCTAAGCCTATTCCATATCCAGTTTTAAACGATGATGAGCCTGTTAGGCAATTCAATGAACTTGATGCATCATTAACTTATAGTTATTCCAATTATTTAAACTGGCTTTTCCCTGAAAGGGTAGAGCTGATTAAGGGTAAAATCTTTAAGATGAGCCCTGCACCATCGAGAGTGCATCAGGAAGTTGCGGGTAGTATCTTCTTAAAACTAGGTAATTTTTTGGTTGGCAAACCTTGTAAGGTGTATTCAGCACCGTTTGATGTTCGTTTTCCAAAAGAAAGTAAAGCAGACAAAGATGTATATACTGTCTTGCAGCCAGATATTTGCGTCATCTGCGATAAAAGTAAACTAGATGCCCGTGGTTGTATCGGCGCACCCGATCTTGTAGTCGAGGTTTTATCTCCGGGCAATACCAAAATGGAACTGCTCAATAAATACCGTGTTTACGAAGAATTCGGTGTGAAAGAATACTGGGTGGTGAGCCAAAGTGATCAGAATATTTTAATTTACACCTTAAACAAGGAAGGTAAATTCCAGCCTTCTAAAATATTCACATTAAGTGAAAAAATTACCTCATCTGTGTTACCAGGTTTCGAATTGGCATTGGATGATGTTTTTGAAGATTTGTAAAATTCATCATTTTATCTGTTAATTTTTTTAGTGAGTTCGATTATGTCTAAGCCTATTCCATATCCAATTTTAAACGATGATGAGCCCGTTAAGCAGTTTAATGAGCTTGATGCATCATTAACTTATAGTTATGCCAATTATCTCAATTGGCTTTTTCCTGAAAGGGTAGAGCTGATTAAAGGTAAAATCTTTAAGATGAGCCCTGCACCATCAAGTGTTCATCAAGAAGTGATAGGCAACATATTTCTTAAATTAGGAAACTTTTTAAAAAAGCAACCTTGTAAAGTTTATATATCTCCTTTTGACGTTCGTTTTCCAAAGGAAAGTAACAACGATAAAGCTATCTTTACCGTGTTACAGCCAGATATTTGCGTAATCTGCGATAGAAATAAGATTGATGCCCGGGGTTGTATCGGCGCACCCGACCTTGTGGTTGAAGTTCTTTCTCCCGGCAATAGCAAAATGGAATTGCTTAATAAATATCGCGTTTACGAAGAGTTTGGTGTGAGAGAATACTGGGTGGTGAGCCAAAGCGATCAGAATATTTTAGTATACACCTTAAACGAGGAAGGTAAATTCCAGCCCTCTAAAATATTTACCCTTAGCGAAAAAATTACCTCATCCGTATTGCCAGGTTTCGAATTGACATTGGATGATGTTTTTGAGGATTTGTAATTCATCATTTTATCTGTTAATTTTTTTTAGTGAGTTCGATTATGTCTAAACCTATTCCATATCCAATTTTAAACGTTGATGAGCCCGTTAAGCAGTTTAATGAACTAGATGCATCATTAACTTATAGTTATGCCAATTATCTCAATTGGCTTTTTCCTGAAAGGGTAGAACTGATTAAAGGTAAAATCTTTAAAATGAGTCCTGCGCCCTCAAGGGTTCATCAAGAGGTTTCTATTAATTTATTAAATCCTATAATCAATTTTTTAAAGGGTAAGCCCTGTAAAGTTTATGCGGCACCGTTTGATGTTCGCTTTCCAAAAGAAAGTAAAGCTGATAAGGATGTGTTTACTGTACTCCAACCCGATATTTGCGTCATCTGCGATAAAAGTAAACTAGATGCCCGTGGTTGTATCGGCGCACCCGATCTAGTTGTCGAGATTCTATCTCCCGGCAATAGCAAAATGGAACTGCTTAATAAATACCGTGTTTACGAAGAATTTGGTGTGAAAGAATACTGGGTAGTGAGCCAAAGCGATCAGAATATTTTAATCTATACCTTAAACGAGGAAGGTAAATTCCAACCCTCTAAAATATTTACCCTCAGCGAAAAAATTACCTCAACCGTATTGCCAGGTTTCGAACTGGTATTGGATGATGTTTTTGAGGATATCGATTAACTCATTTTTCCTTTTGCGTATTACCATTTGAATCCGAGTTAACAAACACGATCGCGGTTAATACACATATCAGTACAAAATTGTATTCAATACCGTTTCTTCCGCCACCTACAACAAACCAACCTTCTTTAAAGTGGACCATAATAATACCCATAATCAACACAAATATGGTTGCGAAACAGGCCAGACGGATATATTTATTCATCACCAAAAGTATGGCGCAAACCACGTGTGAAAGTTTAATGGTCCAGGCAATAGCGACTCCAAAAGGAGCAAAGCCTATTTTGTTCAGGTAAAAGTTTCCAAAATCATTAATCCCGCCATCAAATATGCCTAAAACACTGTGCGATAATAAAATTATAGCAATGGTTACACGTAATATGGCAAAAGCAATATTGGAATTTCTAGTATTCATGGTCGTTTGAAGGTTATATCTATACTAAAATACAATTATCGATGAAAAGATGAACTAAATCGTTCACGTTTAAATTTATAAAATTTCATTTCTATACTTGCTTTCAGGCGATTTCTACTTTAGTTTTTGGCCTTAAAAACGTATTTTTGCCAATTAAATTGATATTGAATAATTTTTCATGAGCATATCCACCAAGTACAATCCTGCAGAAACAGAAGATAAATGGTATAGCTATTGGCTATCGAAGAAATTTTTTCACTCAGAACCCGATGAGCGCGAACCTTACACAATCGTTATTCCGCCGCCAAACGTTACAGGGGTGCTGCACATGGGGCATATGCTTAACAATACCATCCAGGATGTTTTGATCCGGAAAGCCCGTATGCAGGGCAAAAATGCATGCTGGGTTCCTGGTACCGACCATGCTTCTATTGCTACTGAAGCAAAAGTAGTAGCCATGTTAAAGGAGCAGGGGATCAATAAAAAAGATCTTTCGCGTGAAGAGTTTTTGAAATATGCATGGGAATGGAAAGAAAAATACGGCGGTATTATTTTAGAACAGTTAAAGAAATTGGGTGCCAGCTGTGATTGGGACCGTACCCGTTTCACCATGGAAGAAGATCTTTCTGAAGCAGTTATCGATTCGTTTATCCATTTATATAAAAAAGGATGGATTTATCGCGGTATCCGTATGGTAAACTGGGATCCGGCTGGTAAAACCGCTGTTTCTGACGAAGAAGTAATCCGTAAGGAAGTAAATCAAAAACTATATTATATTAGATATACCATTGTAGGCAATACGACTTCGGACTCCGGACTTCAGACTCCCGACTATCTTGTTGTAGCTACTACGCGACCGGAAACGATCATGGCTGATGCAGCAATCTGCATTAACCCGAACGACGAACGTTTTACGCACTTAAAAGGTAAAAAAGTTTTTGTGCCCCTGGTTAACCACGAAATTCCGGTTATCGAGGATGAATACGTAGATATTGAATTTGGAACGGGCTGTTTAAAAGTTACACCAGCGCACGATTTAAACGATTATGAACTGGGGGTGAAACACAATTTACCAGTTACCGATATTTTAAATGATGACGGGACTTTAAACGAACTGGCCGTTATTTTAGTAGGCGAAGACCGGTTTGTTGCCCGTAAAAAAATCGCCAAAATGCTCGAAGAGGCAGGTCATTTGGATAAAGTTGAAGATTATAAATCGCAGGTTGGTTTTTCTGAACGTACCGATGCCGCTATCGAACCTAAACTTTCGATGCAATGGTTTGTGAAAATGAAAGAAATGGCACAGCCTGCTTTGGATGATGTGCTGAATGGAGAGGTAAACCTGATTCCGAATAAGTTTGAGAATACCTATCGCCACTGGATGGAAAATGTTCGCGATTGGAACATCAGTCGCCAGTTATGGTGGGGACAAAGAATACCGGCCTGGTACGATGATAAAGGAAATTGGGTAGTTGCCAAAACGAAAGATGAAGCTTTAGAAGAATTCTGGAAGAAAAAACACCTGGATGAAAGCTGTGCAGAGACAGAAAAAGCCGGATTCAAACATCAGTTGGAACCTTTTTTAAGACAGGATGATGATGTAATGGATACCTGGTTCTCCTCATGGTTATGGCCGATTTCAGTTTTCGATGGTTTTAAAAACCCAGAAAATAAAGACATCAATTATTATTATCCAACCAACGATCTGGTTACCGCACCTGAAATTTTATTCTTCTGGGTGGCCCGTATGATTATGGCCGGACATGAGTTTATGGGTAAAAAACCATTTACAAATGTGTATCTAACTGGTATTGTACGCGATAAATTAGGCCGTAAAATGTCTAAATCGCTGGGTAATTCACCAGATCCGATCGGATTGATCGAAAAATATGGTGCAGATGCAGTGCGTGTGGGGATGTTAATGTCGTCGCCTGCCGGGAACGATTTAATGTTCGATGAAAGCTACTGTGAGCAGGGGCGTAATTTTGCCAGCAAAATCTGGAATGCTTTCCGTTTGGTAAAAGGATGGGAAGTTGACGAAAACTTAGCAAACCCGAATACCCAGGCCATATCGTGGTTCGAAAACCGCTTTAACGAAGCTTTAGTAGAAATTGAAGCCAATTTTAAACAATACCGCCTGTCGGAGGCGTTAATGATCACCTACAAATTGGTTTGGGATGATTTCTGTGCCTGGTATTTAGAAATGGTAAAACCAGCTTACCAACAATCAATTGATGCGGAGAGTTATAAAGCTACGATCGGATTTTTCGAAAATATCATCAAATTATTGCACCCCAACATGCCTTTCTTAACCGAAGAGTTATGGCATGATGATTTATTTGCCGAACGTGGCGAAATGGACTGCTGTATTGTTGCTGAGTTTCCAAAAGGTGGATCATTTGATGAGCAATTGTTGAAGGATGCAGAGGTGATCAAGACCGTAGTGGCTGAGATTAGAAATGTAAGAAATCAGAAGCAGATTTCGCCTAAAGAAGCTTTGTCACTCAGCATTAAAATAAACTCTGATTTAGATTACGAGAAATGGTTAAATATTGTTTTCAAATTGGCCAATGTATCTGAAGCTGAAATTGTGAACGATAAAATTGTTGGCGCAACTGCTTTTATGGCGGGTAAAGATGAATTCTTTATCCCTTTAACCGAAAATGTAGATATCGAAGCAGAACGCGAACGTTTAAATGCCGATTTAATTTATTTACAAGGTTTCTTAAAATCAGTTGATTCAAAACTGAGTAACGAGCGTTTCGTTCAGAACGCAAAACCTGAAATTATTGCCAATGAGCGTAATAAAAAGGCAGATGCTGAAGCGAAAATTAAAATTATTAAAGAAAGTTTGGCAATACTTAACTAGAAGATAAATACTATTCATTAAAAAGGCCTTTTAGAAAATAATCTGAAAGGCCATTTTTGTGCAGTGCAAGAAGAGGAATTAATTATTTCAAACGTTTTCCTAATATCCACAAAAGAGAGCCAATTGCCTTATAAACCAGCTTTATGGATGTTTATTTGAGGTTATTGCCATAGTTATCCATTGCTTTAATATAAGGTTTCAAAAATATTACTTATGAAAATTTAAGGTTTGCTTTTATTAACCATATTTTAGATTTTGTTAAAACGGTTTACCAGACCGCAAACTATTTAAGTGATAATCTAACCTCATATCTTCAAATGGAAAACTCCAGACGAAAATTTATTAAACAATCAGCAGTATTTGCTGCAGCTACCTATGCAGGTACGATGGGCATGAGCGCCAAAAGTTATGGGCGTATTATTGGTGCAAATGATCGGGTGCGTGTTGGTGTTGTCGGATTTTCTGATCGCTTTAAAGACACACTTTTGCCTTGTTTCCTGAACCACAACAAGGAATTAAACTTCGATATCGTTGGCCTTTCCGATTTATGGAACTACCGTAGAGATTTAGGAATTGCCCATTTAAAATCAAAATTCGGACACGATATAAAAGCTTGCCGTAATAACGACGAACTTTATGCAACCAAAGATCTCGATGCCGTAATTATCAGTACCGCCGATTTTCAACATGCCTTGCATACCATCGAAGCGGTTAAAGCCAGTTGCGATGCCTATGTAGAGAAACCCTTTGCCGAAACCATGGACGATGCCAAAGCTGCGTTAAAAGCCGTTAAGGCCAGTAAGCAGATTGTGCAGATCGGCTCACAAAGAAGAAGTGGGGAAAATTATACCAACGCAGCAAAATTTATACAGGATGGAAAATTTGGACCGATAACCGCCGTAGATTTAGTTTGGAATGTAAACCAACCAGGAAGATGGCGCAGACCAGATTTAGTGGCCAAATTAAAAGAGGAAGATATCGATTGGAAACGTTTCTTGCTTAACCGCCCAACAGAGGCTTTCGATCCAAGAAAATATTTAGAATATAGATTATTCTGGCCATATTCTTCAGGAATGCCAGGGCAGTGGATGTCGCACCAGATTGATACCGTACATTGGTTCACCAATCTGAAACATCCACGTAGTGTAGTGGCAAATGGCGGCATTTACACCTGGAAAGATGGCCGCAGAAACTGGGATTCGATGGTTGCGGTATTCGATTACGGTCAGCCCGATACTACGGATGGTTTCCAGGTTACTTTTACCTCGCGCATGCAAAATAGTGTAGGCAGTACAGGTGAAGTATATTATTCGAATGGTGGCGAACTGAATTTAATCACTAATAAGGTATCACCAAAAGGAGGATTAAGACAGGAAGAGGCTGCAGCCATGGGTATGAAAGCCAATCTTTTACCTGAATTTGATTTAAGCAAAACCGAAATTAAAACAGCAACAGGAGCCAATATGGGCGGTGATGCGTTAACTTCTGGCCACATGCGCAACTGGATGGAATGTGTACGAAGCCGTAAAACACCAAATGCGCCTGTAGAAGCTGGTTATTCGCATTCTATTGCCAATATCATGACCAATGCAGCCGTAAGAACAGGCGCAAAAGCAATTTTCGATGAAGGCAAACAAGAAGTAATTGCAAACGGAAAAGTATTTAAATATTAATCAAAATATCGTCGGTAGGAGGTAAAGTAATCGATCCCGCAAGAAAGATTGCTTCGTCATTCTTCCTCGCAATGACGGAAAGAAAAATCTAATCATGTTAAATATAAAAAAGTATAGTATTCTAGCCCTTTCCCTGATCAGTTTGTCAGCTGCTGCCCAAAAAGCAAAACCACTATTTGATGGTAAAACCTTAACCGGATGGAAAGCCGTTGCCGGTGCTGCCCCATACCAAGTTGAAGATGGAATGATTGTAGGCGCGATGACCAAAGGCACACCAAATTCGTTCCTGATTACAGAAAAAGAATATGGCGACTTTGTGTTAGAACTAGATGTGAAACTGGAAGGTGAAACCACCAATTCGGGTATTCAAACGCGTAGCCACATTAAACCGGAAGGTAATAATGGTAAAGGTTTGGTTTTTGGTCGCCAGGTAGAAATAGACCCTACACCAAGAGCGTGGACAGGAGGGATTTACGATGAAGCCAGAAGACTATGGTTATATCCATTAGAACTTAATCCTTCGGCTAAGCCTTTATATAAAAAGAACGAATTTAACCATTACAAAATCGAATGTATTGGTAATGAAACCAAAACCTGGGTAAATGGAACGCCCGTTGCTTATGTGATTGATACCCTGGATAAAACTGGTTTTATTGGTTTGCAGGTACACGGTATCGGTAATAATTTAGAAAACGATGGCAAAAAAGTTTATTTCAAGAACATCAACATCCAAACAGAGGGTTTAAAGGCCAAAGCTTTTCCGAAAGGAGTTTATGCCGTTAACTTAACACCAAATACCCTATCTGCTTACGAAAAATCAGAAGGATATAAACTGCTTTTTGATGGTAAAAGCAATGCTGGCTGGATAGGAGCTTATAAAACCACTTTCCCAGCCAAAGGTTGGAAAATTGCCGATGGTGTAATCAGCGTAGAGCCATCAGGAGGGGCCGAATCGACCAATGGTGGTGATATTGTAACCAAAGAGGAGTATGCTGCTTTCGATATGTCGTTCGAATTTAAACTTACTCCAGGTGCAAATAGTGGCGTGAAATACTTCGTTACCTTAAGCGAAAAAAATACAGGTTCAGCCATCGGATTAGAATATCAGGTTTTGGATGATGTATTACACCCTGATGCAAAGTTGGGTAGAGATGGAAACCGTACTTTGGGCTCGTTATACGATTTAATGACAGCCAAGAAAGAAGCGCGATACCTGCGCCCAATTGGAAGCTGGAACAACGGTCGTTTGGTAGTTTACCCTAACAATAAAGTAGAACATTATTTAAACGGCGTAAAAGTGTTAGAATATACCCGCGGCTCAGAAGAGTTTAAAAAATTGGTTGCCATTAGTAAATATAAGGATTGGAAAAACTTTGGTGAAGCACCAAAAGGTCATATCCTGCTTCAAGACCATGGCAATAAAGTAGATTTTAGGACGATTAAAATTAAAACTTTGTAAGTTTTTGACCTGGAAACGAGTGTGAAGGTCTAAGTTATTTTAAGAATTTTTAACCACAGATGCACACACCTGCCCGACTGTTCAGGCGGGGATAAACACGGATTTTATCTGTGTGTATTCCCGCTTGAACGGAATGGCAACCTTCTAAGCACAGAAAGAAATTGAATAGCCCCGACAAACGCGAAAATACTTTTTGTTGCATTTCTGATTATATTGCAGATTCAGGCAACAAAAAGATTGCAGCATTGGCGGGACTGCCATTAATAGCAGTAGTGTTTTGGCGCTACAAATTATAATTTTAAAAATAAAATATTTTAACATATCATGCAGCGTAGGTCGTTTGTTAAAACATCAGCTTTATTAGGCTCTGGTTTGTTTTTGGGTAACCAGGGCTTTGCCAGTTTAATGGCTGATGAAATTATTAATGTCGCCATGATTGGTTGTGGCGATCGGGGTAAAGGGGTACTATCGGTTATTAAATCGATGCCCAATAAGTATAACATTAAAGCCTATTGCGATTTACTCGATTTTAGACTTAAGGAAACTGAAAAGTATGTGCCTGCCGATGCTAAAGCCGTAAAAGATTACCACAAAGTGCTGGATGATAAAACCATTCAGGCGGTTTTTATTGCCACACCCTTAAGCGAGCATTTCAAAATTGCCAAAGATGCGGTACTCGCAGGCAAACATGTGTATCTGGAAAAAACCATGACCTACAATATTGCCCAGGCACTCGAACTTAAAAAAGTGGTCAAGCAACACCCCAATCAGATATTTCAGGTCGGTTACCAATACCGTTATTCGCCCTTATATTTCAAGGTAAAAGATATGATCCAGAGTGGTTATTTGGGCAAGGTAACGCAGATAGATTGCCGCTGGGACCGCAATGGCAACTGGCGTAGGGCAGTGCCAGATCCCGCTTTAGAAAGGAAAATCAACTGGCGGATGTATAAAGAATATTCTGGTGGATTAGCAGCAGAACTGCTCTCACACCAGATCGATTTTATCAACTGGGCATTCGAAACACAGCCCGACGAAATTATGGGCTCGGGCGGTATCGATGTTTTTAAAGATGGCCGCGAAACCTACGATAATATCCAGGCCATTCTCCGTTATAACGAAAAAGGCATGATCGGCAACTTTGGTGCCACCTGCGGCAATGCGCACGATGGTTACCTGTTTAAAATAAAAGGTACCAAAGGATCGGTTTCTTTGCTTACCAACACGGGTTTGTTTTACCCTGAAGAAAGTACCAAAAAAGATTTGGGCATTGTTGACGGCGTAACAGGAGCAACTAAAATTGTGGTGAACAAAGACGGCGGAATCCCGATTTTGGATAAAGCCACTTTAGATGGAACCAATTATGCACTTGATGAATTTTATAAGTCGGTAATAACCAAAAAAGAACCCGCATCGAATATTAATACCGGAACACAAGCGGCTATTTGCGTGGCGATGTGCAATGAAGCCATTTATAGCGGTAACAAACAGGTTTGGAAAACTGAGTATAGTGTATAGATCACATGTCATCTATTGGTCGGTGTCTCAGCGGCCAAGAAGGTAACTACGATGCTACTTTCATTTTGTTTTGGAAAGCAATTGCAGTAGATCTTTTTAAGGTTCGTCCTGCTTTCTGCTCCAATCTTTTTTGCCCTTCGACTACGCTCAGGGTGACAAAAAAGGATTTTCGCGTCAATCAGGTTTAAAATCGGATGGCTTTTGCTGCTATTGATGGTTGAATAGCATGATTAGAAAACCTAATTAAAATGATTGTCATCCTGAGGGACGAAGGATCTTTTTAATTGGTTGCAGATCTCTGGTAAATTTAACTCCATGTTTTTCCGTGCCTCAGTGGCAAAAAAAAACTACAATCCCAAATATTCAGGCATTTCCTGTACAAAATTAAACTTGCCTTTCTCCAGATCCATCTTGGCATAAACATGCTGTAAGCCATTGGTGAGCACAATCCATTGGGCCTGGTGGATAGAATTATACCGCGATGCCTGATCGAATACCGATTGGGTGATTTTTACCTTTGGTGCCTTGCATTCAATTAACATCAGCTTTTCGCCGGCTGTATTGTACACTAAAATATCGCTACGCTTTTGCAATTGGTTTAATACCAAACCACCCTCAATCTGGATCAAGGTGCGTGGGAATTTCTTTTCTAAAATCAGGTTCTGTATAAAATGCTGCCGCACCCATTCTTCGGGCGTTAACACCAGATGTTTTTTCCTGAGCTCATCGAATATAAAAACCACCTCATCTTTCTGTGTAATTTTAAACGGATAGGGCGGAAGGTTGAGCGGAGTAGGGGTAAACATTTTCAGTTGGCGGTTTTCAGTTTGCAATTGGCAGTTTTCAGTTAACAGTTGAAAGTTTTCAGTTAACAATTCGCAGTTAACCAGTTTCAACGATTAACCGATTAACCATTAATACAGTTTTCAGTTAACAATGCAACAATAAAACAATTAGCAATTATTACAACTCCAAAGTTAATTAATTCTCAGATATGCAGGTAAATCTCCCATCTAATATCTCACGTCTCAAATCTCACATCTCAAATCTAATGTCTCCAATCTCAACGCTAATTATAAACATTTACCCAAATCCTTAAACCTAAATCGTAATTTTACGGTCAATGACTGCTGCCGAAATTATTAAAGATATTAAAGCCCGAAAGTTTAAACCAGTGTACTTATTACATGGTGAAGAATCTTTCTATATCGATCAAGTAACAGATTATATCGAAGATAAACTGCTGAACGATGCCGAAAAGGGCTTCAATCAAACTGTTTTATACGGAAAAGATACCGATATGGCTACGGTTTTGGGTGCTGCAAAACGTTACCCGATGATGTCTGATTACCAGGTGGTAATTGTTAAGGAAGCACAGGATTTAAAATGGGGCAAAGAAGATTCGAGCAGCAAAGAAGGCGAGTTTGTACTCAATTATTTTGAAAAGCCTTTGCCAAGTACCATTTTGGTGCTGGCCTTTAAGTATGCCAATTTCGATAAGCGTAAAAAAATCTATAAAGCCATTAACAAAAGCGGACTGATCTTTCAGTCGGATCCCGTTCGCGATTACAAACTGGTGCCCTGGATTGAAGATTTCATTAAAGAAAAAGGATACAAGGTTGATCAGCAGGCATCGGCATTAATGGCCGAATATTTAGGCACAGATCTTTCTAAAATTGCCAACGAGATCGAAAAATTAATGCTAAATGTGCCCAAAGAGGTCACCATTAATACCGACCTGGTTCAGAAAAATATAGGCATTAGTAAGGAATACAACGTTTTCGAACTGCAAAAAGCACTGGCCATCCGCGATGTACTGAAATGCAATAAGATTATCAATTACTTCGCCAGCAATCCTAAAGCCAATCCAACAGTGATGGTTTTAGCCAACTTAGGCGGTTATTTTACCAAACTTTTAAAATACCATTATATCCCCAATAAAGCCGATTCGGCGTCGGCTCTGGGCGTGCCTCCGTTTTTTATCAAAGATTATGAAGTGGCGGCCAGAAATTACAATACAGGTAAGGTTTTTCAGGTGATCGGTCTGCTGCGCGAGTACGATTTAAAAAGTAAGGGTTTAGACAGTACCGGAAACGTAGATGATGGAGAACTCTTAAAAGAACTCGTTTTCAAAATCGTGCACTGATCTTTTTTTCGCAAAAGCCTGTTCTATATTGCTCATCAAACGTTTGCGCAATTTTTAGGGCTTTTATTGTAATTTAATATCATTATTTTAGAAATTAATAGCACTTCAACACATGCTATTCTTTCTAAACAAGCAAATGAAAACTAAAATTACTATCGTTCTGTTATTGCTGTGCTTTACTTATTCAAGCTATGCACAATCACTAAAACCCTACAATCTTTCCTTTCCGAAACTTGCCGATAGGTGGGATGAAGCCATGCCTTTGGGCAATGGGATGTTAGGGGTTTTAATCTGGGAGAAAAACAACAAACTCCGCCTTTCATTAGATCGTGCCGATTTATGGGACGAACGGAAAGCACTCGATATGTCGAAACTTACCTTTAAATGGGTAGAAGAACAGGTGCACAAAAACAATTATGCGGCTGTTCAAAAAATAGGCGACGAACCTTACGATAACAGTCCGTACCCCACTAAATTGCCTGCCGCGGCAATGGAATTCGATATCTCGAAACTGGGTAAAGTAGTATCTAATGTTTTGGATATCGAAACGGCTTTAAATACCGTAAAATTCGAAAACGGAACTGTTTTTAACTGTTATATCCATGCAGCCCAACAACAGGGCTACTTTAGCTTAGAAAACCTTAAATCTATCGCCATCTTACCCAATTTAATCGTACATAATTACGCCAACGATTTAATAGAAAAGGGCGATAACAGTCACGCCGGCGAAGGTTTGCAAAAACTGGGTTATGCAAAAGGCACGGTAACCCATACCCCAAATAGCATCCGTTATCATCAGCCAACTTATCAGGGGCATTATTACGAGGTTTTGGTGCAATGGAAAAAGTTAGCCAAGGGCAAGGTAATCGGCTCCTGGACCATCAGCAGTGATAAAATTGCAACATTACCCATCATTTCAGCTACGGCGAAAGAACCAACTGGCTGGGCTACACATGCCAAATGGTGGAAAGATTTCTGGGCAAAATCGAACATTTCAGTTCCAGATCAGCTCATTCAAAAACAATACTATTTAGAAATGTACAAGTTGGGTTGCGTGGCCAGAAAAGGTGCGCCCGCCATTACTTTACAAGCTGTTTGGACAGCCGATAACGGTAGTTTACCACCCTGGAAAGGCGATTTTCACAACGATTTAAATACACAATTGAGTTATTGGCCTACTTATACCGCGAACCACCTGGCCGAAGGAGCCACTTTTACCGATTGGTTATGGAAAATCAGGGAAAAGAACCTGACTTATACCAAACAGTATTTCGGTGTGGAAGGTTTAAACGTTCCGGGGGTAATTACCTTAAATGGCGACCCTATGGGCGGATGGATACAGTATTCGCTTTCGCCAACCTTAAGCGCGTGGACCTCGCAGCATTTTTACTGGCAGTGGAAATACAGCATGGATGATGTATTTCTTAAAACAAGGGCCTATCCATATATCCACGAATCGGCAACCTATCTGGAGAACATCACCAGGCTGAAGGATGGCAAACGTACGCTACCTTTAAGTTCTAGTCCGGAGTATAACGACAACAGCATTAATGCCTGGTTTTTAAACTGGACCAATTTCGATTTATCCCTGGCTAAATTCTTATTTAAAGCAGCGGCCGAAGTAAGTAAGGCAAATGGTAAAATGGAGGAAAATAAACACTGGTTAGCGATATTGAATGAGTTGCCTGATTATGAAATAAATGAAACGGGCTTTACCATTGCCCCTGGATTTAATTTAACGGGCTCACACAGGCACATGTCGCAATATATGGCCATTTATCCGCTCGATTTATTGGATGTAAACCAGGAAAAGGATAAAGCCATTATCGATAATTCGTTAAAACGTTTGGAAGAAATTGGTACCAGGGCCTGGTGTGGTTATTCTTTTAGCTGGATGGCATCCTTATATGCAAGGGCTTACCAGGCTGATAAAGCTGTAAAACAACTGGAAATTTTTGCGTCAAATTTCTGCTCGCCAAATAGCTTCCATTTAAATGGCGACCAAAAAGGAGGGCAGTACTCTGGTTTTACCTACCGTCCCTTTACATTAGAAGGCAATTTTGCTTTTGCACAGGGTGTTCAGGAATTGCTGTTGCAAAGTAGAAGCGGCTATTTACAGGTTTTCCCGGCTGTACCGCAAAGCTGGGCAACTGTTTCATTTAATAATCTACGTGCCGAAGGTGCCTTTTTAATCAGCGGACGGAAAGAAAACGGCGTTCCAACGAAAGTGAAAGTGTATGCAGAAAAAGCGGGTGTGCTTAGAATTAAACTTCCCTTTAAAACCTTTGTATTGAAAGATCTTCCTGCCGGAAGTGTGAAAATGGGAGTGGACGGTATTGCAGAAGTAAACCTGAAGAAACAACAGACCATCACCTTTGAAAATGGTTATGAGTAACAGCTTTAAAGAAAAGCATTAACCGCAAAGAACACTAAGGACTTCGCAAAGCAGGCAAAGAAAGATTGTAATTAAATTTGTTAGCGCAGCGATCCGCTTAAATGATTCTAAAAAGTAGAGGGGGCTAAATCATCCCGGATGCCCCCTCTTAGTAGTCATTGCTAATATCACAGTAAGATTATAACTAAAGAGTAATGTGCGTCCCTATAGCTTCATTCTCTGTATCGCTTAGTTACCTGTGTGTATTACTAAATGATTAGTCAAAACTACTATTCGTAAGAGTTTGATAAAATAGGAAATAGTTATATGGGCATATATACTCCATGAATAGGGAAATTAACTCTATGAATGCCTTTAATATGGTGGCCATCCGATAGCAATCAGATCCCTCATAGGTGGAAACCTTAAAGCGGTTTTTGTGTTTTTTTACCACCAAGTCACAAAGGCACTAAGATTGTTAGGTATTAGCTTGGTGTTCTTGGTGGCTTTGTGGTTAAAATGGCCGGCTATCAGGGTGCCGATAGCGAGTAGCAGAGGATTCGTTTTTAGCTGTCATCCTGAGGTACGAAGGATCTCTGCGTAATTAACCACTATCCTTGTTAGATATAGTATCTCAAAATAAACATCATTTCCCCAAATTTTGCAAAACCCTCATAAACCAACTATCTTTCCAATAGTATTCAATCTTTTACCTGAATACACCTGATCAGATATAGAATTTTAAAACCTGCGAAATCATGATATCAAAAAAACAGCTCGAAGTATGTGCCTTCAATATACAATCGTGCCTTATTGCTCAGGAGGTAGGAGCGGCACGTGTAGAACTTTGCGATAACCCTATCGAGGGTGGAACTACACCTTCATATGGTACCATTAAGCAGGTAAGGGAAAATATTACTATCGATCTTTATCCCATCATCCGGCCCCGATCGGGTAATTACTATTACTCTGAAGATGAATATCAGATCATTAAAAATGATATTGAAATCTGCAGAACCCTTGGCTGTAACGGCGTTTCAGTCGGTACCCAAACCATTGATGCTAAAATTGATACGGAGTGGTTAAAGCGCATTGTAGAATGGGCCGGACCAATGGGCGTAACCTGTAACCGCGCCTTTGACGGTACTCCTGATCTTTTCGAAGCTTTAGAAGACCTGATAACATGCGGTTGCGAAAGGGTACTCACTTCTGGCGGGGCGATAGGCGCACCCCAGGGCGCAACAGTGTTAAAAAAACTTGTGGAGCAAGCTGGCGACCGCATCATCATTATGCCCGGGGCGGGAATAAAATCGGGCAACATCAGCACCCTGATAAATACATGCGGGGCAAAACAGTACCACGCTTCGGCAAGAGCCATCGCTCCAAATCCATTGAGCTATATCAATAGCGAAATAAATGATTATGGCAATGTGTATATCTCAAGTAAGGAAGAACTGGAGAAAATTTTGGAGGTGTTAAATCAATAATCGTCATTGCGGGAAGGTTTTTTCAGCCGACAGCCTACCCCAAATATTCGGGACTTCTTCTTGCATCCGATAACTATCGGATCCCGCGCAGGCGGGAATCTTAAAGCGCTTTTTGTTTTTTTTACCACCAAGTCACAAAGGCACTAAGAATGTTAGGTATTAGCCTGGTGTTCTTGGTAGCTTTGTGGTTAAAAGAGCTGAGTCGGGGGTCGGGAAGACGGAGGTCGGAGGTTTGGCGTTGTATAGTGTTTATTAGTTCGTCATTGCGAACTGAAGGGCAGGCTGGTGAGGCGGAGTGAAGCCTGACTGCTGCTGGCAGGCAATCTATTTAGAAAATATTTCAATATCAAATTTAGTATAAGCACAAGTCAGGCCTTTGCTTGGGCGAGCGCACTAAGACTTGCGCTAGAAAGGGTTGTACCGACCCAACACAATTAAAATAATTTACATCAGTCTTGATCTATAATCGTTGTAAAGCATACAACCATTGCCATCATACAGCCATAATAACTATAGCGCACAGCAGATATTTTGATCACTATAATATAAATGCCCTTCATCAATACAGCATCCAAATCCGTGTCCAATACATAGATTTGGATGCCGTATATTAGTTATCGGGAACTCGATGAGCTATTTAATAATTCCTCCTTGATCTATATTAATACCTTTACGGAATTTCGCTACGGTGGTAACCGGAGCGTCAGCAGGATAGCTAATATATTTTAAAGTAAGTGTATCACCAAGCACACTGAAGGTTGCCTTTTCATAGAGCATAAATGTTGGGTTTGTTTTTACCACCGGTTTACCTGGCTCTTGGCTGAGTACTTCATTAGTTTGTACCTTCAGGCTATCTGATTGTATTTGGTAGGTCCCCGTAAATCTGGTGGCATACCCCATCTTATCTCCTGATGATAACTGGAACTGATATACATCCGTAAATTTCAGTGTGCGGGTAATCCCCGTCAAATTCAGTTCCTGCCAATCCCCAACCAGAGCATTTTCTGCTTTTTCGTGCTGGTCCTTCTTGCAGGCCATCAGGCAAATAGAGAGTAGTGCAAGTGCACATGCGGTAGTCAATTTTTTCATAATAATGTTTAATAGTTTACTGCTTAAACGTCAATTCTACCAATAACGCTACAGGTGAAAAGGTTGAGGTCACAAGGCTGAACATGACTGTGTTCTATTACGCACCCGGTTGCTCGGTGCCATCCCATAGTGGCGTTTTTTGGCGAAGAGTTTTTATCTAGTTGCAATGAAAACTATGCTGTCGAAACGATTTGCAGGAGAAAGAATCATGACTTTTCACTTTTCTGCCGGAATTAGAAGATCATGGCAAGCCAGCAAAGGATGCTCTTGTACAAACGCTGTTAATTAATGTTTATCACCGGATTAGTTAATCTAAAATGCTTAGAAAATGCTAGATATGGAACAAATAGTCACTCAGGTGCAACTATACCTCTTGAATTTGCGTCCTTACTATAAAGATCTAAGAATTATGCCATTTTTTAAGAAAAACATATTTACACTTTTTATACTTGTGATGTGCACTTATTGTGCTTCTGGTCAGTATAAAGTTGCCTTGACCAGGAATGCATCAATTGGAACAAGCCCAAATGTCGAAACTTACTTTTTTGTAGAAAAGCTGGCTGTCGAACATATCGGCAATTATGTGTTTGATATCAAAGGCGTTGACTATTCACATCAGCCAATGGTTCATTTCGGTTTCGCAAATTTCAAGCTTTACCAAAACGATCCGATCATCCTGAGGGCAGCTGATATCCTTAAAAAAATCCGGGATACCCTTGCTGATAACGGACCGATATTGAACCATTTATTGAATCAGAAAGATTTTCCTGCAAAGGGAAGCCGCTTTGCTGAAGATAGATCGAAGGTTCAGACTTCTGAAACCGGGAACAAATTAATGCCATTATTCAATGAGCTGACCGATAGCCTGAGAAAGTTTTATATCAAGGCGAACGTCGCAGGATTTTTGAAAGACAACAGCGCATTCTATAAAGGTGCCCTTCGGGAGATAGCTAAAGATATCGACGGATCGGTTTATTCAGCTATTGAAAAGTGGTACGGTAATAAATTTCCAAATTACGAATTATACATATCGCCGGCAATGCCCATCACTCCGGGCGAGGGCAATTATAGGGGCTTTGGGCCAACTATCTTTTCTCCAAAAGGGAAAATCCCCTCAATGGTTGTCAGTTCGAGCGTGATGCTGGGCTTACAGGACAATTTATCTGCCTACAAAAAATATGGCTTTGATAGCCCTGAAGTAACACAGTTCCTTACCGTTCATGAGGTTTCACATGCTTTTGTTAATCCGCTGCTGGAAAAATATAAGGGACAGATTATGGCAGATTCTGCTCTGTTTGTCAAAGGACTAAAGGATACCCTGTCAACCAAGGGTATCCGCAACTGGTATGTTTGTGTGATCGAACACCTGGTCAGGCTCGGCGAGATAAGAATCGCCGTATCTGTTGGAAATCAAAAAGAGGCTGATCGGTTGCGGGTGCTTCATATCGGAGAATACAATTGCGTTTTGCTCCCATTGCTCGAGGAGAAAATTACAGAATATGAAAAAAACAGAGCAAATTATCCAACATTCGAGCGATACGTCCCAGAGCTTGTCCAATTCATGCACTCACTTACTCCGGAAATAGTAAATAACCAACTTTTAAAGTATGGAAATTATAAAACCGGTTCATAGTAAACAGCGGGTTTGCTTGAATAAAATAAATATATGTCTTGCACGCTTGATACACTCTTCATATAGACTAAATTATTACTGGAATACTGTGCCTCAGGTTTCTGGAAATACAACAAAATTAATAATCAATATTCAATGATAAATAGAATCACAAGGATTATAACAATTTTCATCTTCGCTCATATACATAATTCTTCAGCGCAATCTCCTTCAATCAAAAACCTGGTAGAAAGTTATGCTAATCAACATCAATTTAATGGAACAGTCTTAATCCAAAAAGACTCGACTGTGATTTACCACAAAAGTTTTGGTGTAGCCGAGCGTGCTTTCAATTCGCCCATTACCAATGAAACCAGATACCAGGTTTGCTCCTTTACGAAAACCTTTACAGCAGTCTTAATACTCCAACTTGTTGAACAGGGAAAAATTGATCTCCAAAAAAAAAATACTCGATTATCTGCCAGATTATAAGGGGCAGGGAGGGGCAAGGGTTTCCATTCATCAGCTGCTCAATCATACCTCGGGTATGAAGAACACGGATACCGCAAAAGATGAAAATTTTCTTAAATACGGGATCGGTTTTTACCATAAACCATATCAACTTAAAGAAATTGTGGCTAATTTTTGCTCAAATCCTATCGTTAATGAGCCGGGAACAAAATTTGACTATAATAACGGGGAATATATGATCTTGGGACGGATTTTAGAAGTAATATATAATATGAGCTATGAGGAAATATTGGATAAACAGATATTAACGCCTTTGGGCATGCATAATTCAGGACTGATCTCGCATTACAAATTGATAACTGGTCTTGCTACCCCATATTATAAAGACAAAAGTTTAGACCACCTAATTCCCAATATTCCGCTATATGTGGAAGATTTTTCTGCCGCTGGCGCAATGTATTCCTGCACAATAGATATGATGAAGTTTAATAATGCGTTGTTTTCGTATAAGCTGATTAAGCAGGAAACTTTAGCGCAACTGTTAACCCCTGGACTTGATGGTTATGGCTATAGCGTATGGATCCGTGGCGATCTGGAATATAAAAGAATGGAACGCTATGGAAGGATAGCTGGGGCCAATGGAGCATGGTTTCATTATTTGAATGGTGGCCTAAGCATACTTATCTTATCTAATACAAATCTAACCGATCTTGGGGATTACGCCAATAATATCGGGAATAGCATTTTGTCAAGAAAAAAATAGCTTAAGAGTTTTATGGCGGTTTAGCGAGGTTTAGCCTCTGTAACTGTAAAAACAATATCCCTTACCATTTCATCAAATACCCCCTTTTATTTTAGCTGACAGAATTTTTAAATATATTTGACTATGGAAACCTCTGAAAAAACAAAAAACATTCATCTTGGCCGTAAAATTAGCCGCATCCGCGAATTGCGCGGTATGAAGCAGGAAGCACTTGCCGCCGCCCTGGGCATTAGCCAGCAGGCCATTAGCAAGCTAGAGCAGAGCGAAGACATTGAGGATACCACGCTCGAAAAAGTAGCAACCGCTTTAGGGGTTTCTGCCGAAGCAATTAAAGGATTTTCTGAAGAATCTATATTTAATTACTTTAATACTTTTAATGATACTAGTTCTGGTGACTTTAGACAGCATTGTACATTTAATCCATTAGATAAGGTTGTTGAACTTTACGAAAGATTATTGGCCAGTGAGCGGGAGAAGGTTGAGTTATTTAAAAATAAATAATTTATTTAGTCAGGGGTCGGAAAGACGGAGGTCGGAGGTTTGGGGTAATATTGCGAAAGCTCAATCTTCTAAATCTCGCGCAAGTCTTAGTATCTAAATTTTATCTCTCATTCCACATGAACTATTTCCGATTGCAGGACACCATTTCTAAAGCAGAATTTATACAGAACGGAAGACCTGCTGTGTTTTTGAACCAATTAAAAGATGTTAATATCATTGTAGGTGCAAATAACAGCAGGAAAAGTAGGTTTTTACGAAATATAATCAAGCGGGAATCGAAACTTGTTCTTGAAGCTGATTTTGACCTTAATCAGCTTTTCCTGGAGAGTTTCGATATATTTAAGCCGCTTATAACAGTTTCAGCCAAGAGTATAAACGAGACTATTCTGATGGCTGACTTCTCCGGGCCTATCGATGAAAGTAGTATTGTACAAGACCTAAATGAGTATTTTTCTGCTTATCCATCTGCTAATAATACTCTTCATCTTGGTAAACTTACAGAGCACCTCAAAAACATCAATGACCAATTGCTCGCTATAGTAGTTGAGGACGGGGTTTCAGTATTAAAAAAACTTATCGGCCTAATACTACCTGTGGTCACCTGTTTGCTTGATATATATAATTACGTCCGGGAAGCTGGGGATAATAATCCCTTCCCAACCGAATCGGGAAAGATTGCCGCAAAAATAAGGTTTACCCTGCCATCTGTAAAAGAAGGTAATCATGTGGAAAATGTGGAACTCAAGTGTGAAATTTTTTCAAAGTTGAAAGCATATCTGACAAAACTAAGCACAGTGCAGTTCGAACCCTTTCGAAAACAGATGGTTTACATTCCAGTACTTCGGTCGTCACGAATGTTAGAAGGTGTCTCCGGAGACATTTTCAAAGCAACGATAATCAAGCAGCATAATCTTTCTGATGTTCCTATGCTCAGTATCGAGACTGGCCTAGATTTGTATGATAAGATTGAACTCGCCCGGAATGGTCCTAAGAAAAATAGACAAGATTTTGCTGAGTTTGAATCTTTTATCAGTGAGGTTTTTTTCCAATCAAGGGAACTTGATATCGTTGCGCAGAAAGCTAAAGGTAACAGCGAGAAGCATATTAGACTATCCATTGCCGGTGAAATGGATGATGTGGCAATTTATGATCTAGGAGATGGAGTTCAAGCAGTGATCAATCTGTTGTTTCCAATTTTTACTGCTCCCGACCTTTCGTGGATTTTTATTGATGAACCTGAAAATAATCTTCATCCCGGTTTTCAGAATATATTTATTAAAGCAATTTCAGAGAATGCCGCTATCTTAAAGAAGAATCATCGGTATTTTATCAATACCCACTCCAACCATGTGCTGTCAGAAACTCTTTTAAGTACTGCTGATGCTGAGATATTGGTATTCAGTCGGAATGATGAGACATCTTCTTCAATTAGATCATTTGCAGGAAATGAATATGCTACTCTGGAAATGCTTGGTGTATTAAATACTTCAGTGTTGGTCAGCAATTGTATCATTTGGGTAGAAGGAGTCACGGATAGACTTTATTTAAGAGCATTTATATATGCTTATTGCAATTCGGAAGAAAGTGAGAAGACTGCGCCGATTGAAGGAATGAATTATACTTTTATAGAGTATGCGGGCTCAAATCTGATCCATTACGACTTTATAGATACTTCGATGGATCCTGGGGACCAGCTTGTGATGCGGGAAATCAAATCTTTTTTTGTGAATTCCAATGTGTTTCTCCTTGCTGACTCGGATTTTAACAAAGAACTTAAACATGAGTTCTATAAGGGGATCAAGAAAGATAATTTTCAATATTTCAATACTGAACTTCCTGAAATCGAGAACTTGATACCTGATAATATCCTCAAAAGATGGTTGGTTGAAGAGATAAAATGTAAAGAAGACGAGGTAGAACTTTGCTTTCAGAGTAGAGATGTAGCATTAAAACTTGGCACTTATTTTACCGATAAATTTTCATATGGCAAAAAAAGCTTTCGAAAGTTTACCTCTGTCGGAGAAGGAGGAACATTGCGGGGCGACTACAAGAAAAGCCTAGCAGAATTTGTATATAAATCTGTTTTAGGGAAAAAAATTACCTGGATGGATTTAAAAGAAAGTGAGATTATTATCAAGCTTATTGAGGAACTATTGAAATTTATTTCAGACAAAAATTCAATGACTTGCTGAAAATTGTTTAGGGGAAATCCCAAAGTTAAACAAGTTTTAGTGCCTCGCCAAAAGTAAGTGCCGAACTTGTGCTTTAAATAAATTGCTCATCAAAATCTTTTTGCTAAAGCATAAGTCATATTGCCTAGAGGACTATACACAAGACTTGCTACAATAAAGGAATTACTTTTTTATAAATGGCAAAATTGCCTTTAATAACTTCTCAAGTCCATTTATGGAAATATCTTCATCTTCCTTTTTCTCAACTATCAAATGATGATTACCAAAATACTTACTTACTAACTCTTCTTTAATTTTTTGTTTTTTGTCTTCAGGTAATAATTCGATAAATGGGCCTATTGATGCCAATTCTAATTCCAGATTTCGGTTTTGCGTTTCTAATAATCGATGTTTATTTGACTCTCTTGATGCATAAACGGCAGGATATGTTAATACGGCGGCGGCTAATATCCTAACTAATGATTTGTATAGGTCAAAGTCACCACGACTTAACTCAATGATTGACCAGATTAATAGGGCGGACATGACAACCATAAAGGCCAAAGCAACCCACCGAAAAAAATTAGCACTCTGCTTATGTTGATTGGCAATATTTTGATAATTGCCAGTTACCCCAACGTTACCAACAATGTTTACGATCTTATTGGCTTCTGCAAGCTTTTTATTTAAGCTGGCAATTATTTCTTCTGACTGTTTAGATAAAGAATCCTTTTGCTCCTCGAAACTTTGTAAGTTAGCTTCTAAGTCATTTTCAATCTTGGTCTTAAAGATTTTCCTGTCCGTTTCAATGCTGTCACTGAATGTTCTTTTTAAAGTTTCTAGCGTAGTGCTATTACTTACTTTTAATGTCTCAAACTCTGAATTAAAGCTATTTAGGACGTTTTGGATTTCTATTTCTTTAGATGTAAGTTGTCCGTTTAATACCACGATTCCATCATTCGCAACCATCAAATTTTCTTTTGTGGATTCTAAATCGTTTTTAAGATTTGTATTTAGAGATTCTATTTCCTTGTAAGCGTTTTCAATTGTTTTTTGAAAATTAGCTGCCATTCGTGAGAAATCGAAATCAGTTTTAGTTATTGGTGTGGGAAGATTTCTAGCTTTTGCTATTGCGGAATAATAGTTATTTATTGCATTTGTAACATAACCCACATTGTTGTTTCCAAAATAATTATTTAGTTGAGCTGTTCCCGATTCAATTTCAGAACTCAAAGAAGTTAACTCTAATTCCTGAACTAATGTTGGGATTGTTAGTTTTAATTTGCTATCTATAAAATCAAGAGCAGACTCAAAAAAGTGGAAATTTTCAGAGCCCAATAATTCTTGCGTTTGTTGTTCTGATAGAACCTGCTTAAGTTGTTCTAGCTTTTCAAATATACTATGTCCTGAGAAATTTTCAGATGTCATATTCTATAGTAGGGTTTTTAACTAATTCGCTTGATAACTCGCCAATTGTTTACCCTAATATATGAAACCAATTAAAGCATTTGGTACGGGAAACCATAAATACTCATATTTAGTATCAATACCGTCCAACAGATAAAATCCAGCAAATCCGAAATAATAACATACACAAAAATATTTCACAAAATATTTTTCCTTTTTCATCTCTTTTACTATCTTTAAATCAGCCTAATATCCCACAGGCTAAGCCATAATCCCGCCAGCTATCCCATGGTAAATGGTTAATTCATCCCACAATTTTTATAGGAGTGCTAATTAACTTGAATATTTAACTAAAAACCATCTACAAATGAGTTTAAGTAACAGGGTTTCGGGAGAAATCACACCAGAGCAATCAGCGGCGATTGCAGCTGCGTTCGAAGCATTAAAAACAGCTTTAGCGCCAGTTTTGTTAATCAGTTTAACCGCCGAAGAAAGAATGGCAAGCCTTAAAATGGGCGATAAGACCATTGCTTTTGTAAACAAAACAATGGAGTATGCTACGCAAAGTCCAAGTTTAGTACCGGGTTATGTCGATTTAACCGAAGCCAAAAAAGACCATAAACTGGCATCCTATATTTATGCCCTTTACCAGCAGATTAATACCCTTTCGCGTGGCCTGGAAGATACTGGTATGGTGGCGGGCAGCGAAGCTTACGAAGCCGCTTTAGTGATTTATTATTCGATTAAAGGGGCAAGCCGCTCTAATGTTACAGGTACACAGGCCATATACGACGATTTGAAACAGCGCTTCCCGAGCCGTGGAAAGAGAATTGATTCTCCATTATAACAGCCTCAAGTGTTTCTCACAACCTCATTTTTTAACCAGACCCTAATTGGGGCACCACATCGGTGTCCCAATTTTGCGTTATAGAGGCAATTGAAGTGCCGAGTCGATGCTTTTAGGTGGTGCATCGGAGCTTTTAGGTGGCGAGTCGATGCTTTTAGGTGGTGCATCGGAGCTCTTGAGTGGCGAGTCGATGCTTTTGAGCGGTGT
>NZ_JAVTSN010000037.1:0-77140 GCF_032678585.1 Pedobacter psychrodurus
GATCTCCTGCGCCATCCTTTCATTCAAAACCCTTCCTCCGAAGCGGGATGCAAAAGTAGGGAATTTTAACGTACCCGCAAACAAAATATCACTATAAGTACACAGTTTAAGGTAAGTGCATGGTTTTCAACAGGAAAAAATATCGGACAGGCCAAAACTTTTTGAAGAAATAGATGTTTAGGGGCTGCCGCCCCCCAGGCTTCCGAAGTTTCGCCTGCGCACAGCCGTTTGAAAATCAGGAAGTCTTTGCCAGATAAACCCGACCATAGTGGAAAACCCAAAGGTGAGGAACGAACCGAGGATTTGGAACAAAGGGCGGGACTGTACTTATATAGTAGCACCGCGCCTGCTTTGCTAAAAAAGAGAATGTAGTCTCTGGCTTTAGCATTCCGAAATTCCCCTTACGCTTGGCCCATTTAAACTTCGGAAGTCAATTCCTCCTAACCTATATAGTAACACTGAAATTTCGAACAATATTTAATACTTTTATAACTTTATTAAAATCATCCCAAAAAAATGAAATTGATGCTCAAACTATACCTTTCTCTGCTTTTTATCAGCATAGTTGAAATTAGTTATGCCCAAAATTACAAAAATGAACTTGTTGTCATTTCCGAGAACGATGCTTATATAGACATCACCAGCGATCGTTACTATACAAACGGTGCATTCATTAAATTTAGGCATGCCCTAAATGGAGAAAATTTAAAACCAGGAAGAAACAAAGAAATCATCGGTTTTGAACTTGGTCAGAAAATTTACAATCCTTATTACAGTTTTGTACCAAATCCTGCGCTTCAGGACCGTCCTTTTACCGCTTATCTTTATGGGGAAGCAAATTATAGCCGGTTTTACGCAAATAAGCAAATGCTTAAAGTTTCTGCACAGCTAGGGGTTACAGGAAAAGATGCTTTTGGTGAAAAATTTCAAAAGGCATTTCATAAACTGGTAGGCCAGAATCAAATTGAAGGCTGGGAATATGGCTTAAACAGCGAACCTACATTAAACTTAGGCATAGAGTATAATAAACTTTTAGTTACTACTAATAATAAGATATTCGATATAACAGGAACAACTTCGGCTGCTGTTGGCAATGTAATTACCAAAGCTAACCTTGGTGCGATGTTCCGATTGGGTCGATTTAATGATATGGATGGTTCTGCGGCCTTTAACAGTTTAGTAAATAACAACAATACCAATAAAGCGCAACGCAAATACGAGCTTTTTTTTTCGGTGAGTCCGCAATTACATGCTGTTGCTTTTGATTCCAGTTTGCAGGGCGGCTTGTTTTTGGAGGACAAAGGACCAATCACCTTTAAACCTAAACCTATTGTTTTTACCACGCAGGTAGGTTTAACTTTTGCCATTGCCCGCTGGACAGCCAATTATACCGCCACCTTCACTTCGAACGAAGTTAAAAAAAGTGCCACGGGTTACCGCTATGCCTTTTATAGTCTCGCTTATCGTTTTAGTAAAAGCTAATGATATCCTCATGAAAAAACAACTACTCTCATTTATTCTTATTATTGGTAGTACATGCTTTACCAGAGCACAAATTGCGCCTGAAAATCATTCGATTATCCTGAAGCCTATATTTGGAACACATGTAAATAGTGATCAAGGACATTTGTTTCAAGACCAGATTACAGGTTTTGATGCGGCTTATTTTAATGATATTAGCCAGAACAGTGATAAATGGATCGGGTTCATTGGCGCAAAATCGTATGGCATCGGCTTTATTTTCAGGGATCTGAGCAAATTAAAGGGCACAAAAGATACTTCGGCAAATGCTTTTGGACAAGTATATGGCCTGGTGGCACAGATGGATTTTCGATTGTTTACAATTGGGAAGGTTAAATTTAATTTTACGCCGGGTGTTGGCTTGGGTTATACGAATAAGTATTATTTCAATAATACCAAAAACAGGTTTCTGGGAAGCCCGATTAACGAAACCATTAAAGCCGATTTAGGCATGGAACTCCCGCTAAGCAAATATGCTGATTTAATGGCAGGTTTCGGTTTTTTACATGTATCGAATGGAGGTGCCACAGTTCCAAATGGCGGCCTAAATACCGGAAATGTTTATGTTGGGCTTAAATTAAACAATCCGAAAACATTAACGGCTGAGCGGAAAAGCACATACACCACGCTGCAAAGAAATGCTATCGAAATCAGTGCAGGTATAGGTGCAAGAGGGGTATTTGCCGATAGAACGAAAAGTTTATACAAAAGTGGATTATATGCGGGTTACAACTTTTACCTGCACGATGTAATATCGCTTAAAGCAGGTGCAGATGCCGTTTATTATTTCAGCATCTTCGATCCAAATAATTATGTTAGAACCTTCCAGAATTATGGTACTTCATATGATAAGTGGCGCACAGGCATAAGCATTGGCGCTGACATTAATTTATGGCGCTTAACCGTTGCTGCACAGATCGGAAAATATATACACTACAACAGATTAATGGAAAAAGCATCCTGGTATTGGACCTTCGGTCCTACTTTTAACATTACACCGCACCTGGGCTTACAAGCCAAAACTTACATGCATTTTGCTCAGGCAGATTATGTAAACTGGGGTGTTGTGTACAGATTTTAATATTGACCAGTACTTAACAACACTAAGGTACAGGCTTCAACAGGCTCGATATCGTGCTGATCCAATAATTTTTCGAGTTCGTAATTCTCCGTTCCGGGGTTGAAAATTACGCGCTTTGGCTTTGTTGCCAGGATATAATCGTGATATTGTGCTTGTAAAGGTGGGCCAATATATAAAGTTATGGTATCGATATCGTTATGGATATCACCAGGTTTTTCAATTTCTACACCTGCAACCTCTCCCCTTTTTATACCTACATTCACAATATCGTGATTGAAACGTTTGAGCATATTGGCTGCTTTGTAGGCATATCTTGAAGGATCAGGCGATGCGCCAATGATTAATGTCTTCTTCATTGTTATTAAATTGATTACACAGGTTTAAGGATTAAACAAATTAAAATTTTGAAAGCAATGCAATCTGGCCGGAATGGTATGCGTGGTGTTGTGCCAAACCGTTTACAAGTTCGATATTGCTTACCCCTGTTCCTAAAGCAGTACTTCCTCCGCTCTTCAATTCATCATCCCACTGGTTATCTTTTATGGCTTCACAAACCCTGATGAGTTCCTCATTGGCCACTTTAAAGTTAAAAATAATTCTTTCCCAATCTTTTGGCGTTCTACCTTCAGGCTCCGGCCAATCGCCCATTGCAGGCTCCTCAGCTGGCTTACCAGTTAATCTGGAAGAAACTTCTTCTGTCCACGCCGTTAAATGCAAAGCAATTTCAGCAATAGAATGTGCATCTGGAACAAAATGACTAAATGCACTTTCGGGATTTACGTTATTTAGCGTTTGCATTACATGGTTACCATGCCAGGCATCGCCATTAAAGGCTTTTTTAATTTCGTTGGTGATATTAAACATACCAAAACAACAATTGGTATAATATAAAGTTTGTTATGATGCGCTTAATATTGCATTCGCACAGTTAATTCCATCTATTGCGGCAGATACAATTCCACCTGCATAACCGGCACCTTCTGCACAGGGATATAACCCTTTTACCTGAGGATGCTGATAGGTTTCTTTATCCCTTGGAATCCTAACCGGCGATGATGTTCTACTTTCAACACCAACCAAAATGGCTTCATTGGTATAATAACCCCTAATTTTTTTTCCAAACAAAGGCAATGCCGCGCGCAAACTATCAGATACAAAATCGGGCAGAATGTTATCGAGCATCGAACTTTTGGTACCTGGGAGATAAGAATTCTTGGGCAGATCGATCGATAATTTATTATTCACAAAATCGACCATGCGTTGTGCAGGGGCAACCAAATTGCCACCGCCAGCTTCGAAGGCTCTTTTTTCAATTTCTGATTGAAAATGCAACATCCTGAGCGGATCGTAACCCTGAACATCATCTAAGGTAACCTGAACCACTGTTCCAGAATTGGCATAAGGGTTGTTCCGCTTAGATGGCGACCAACCGTTAACCACAATTTCATTTTCACCTGTGGCACATGGAGCAATAATACCTCCCGGGCACATGCAAAAAGAAAATACACCCCGGGCACCGACCTGCTCTACCAAACTATAATAGGCCGGTGGTAAAAATTCTGATCGGATATCGCAATGGTATTGTGCCGAATCTATAATCTCCTGAGGATGTTCTATCCGTACCCCTAAAGCAAAAGGTTTGGCCTCGATCAGGATATTCTTTTTATTTAACAATTCGTAAACATCTCTTGCTGAATGACCTGTTGCCAGGATAATATCATCGGCCAACAACTTGTCCTGAAAATTAATCTCTATTCCTTTTACTTTGCCAAATTCGATTAAAATATCGGTCATTTGGCTATCGAACATTACTTCACCCCCAGCATTTAAGATGGTGTCTTTTATGGAAGTAATGATATGTGGCAGTTTGTTGGTACCAATGTGCGGACGGGCATCGATTGCGATATCGGGCTCTGCGCCATGGTTTACAAAAACCTGAAGCACCTTGTTAATGTCGCCACGTTTATTAGACCGTGTATATAATTTACCATCAGAGTAAGTACCTGCACCACCTTCGCCATAACAATAATTGGATTCGGTATTTACCAAACCTTGTTTATTAATAGCAGCCAGATCTCTACGGCGTTGCTTTACATCTTTACCACGTTCGATAATAATGGGTTTTAAGCCATTTTCGATACACTGAAGGGCCGCAAATAAACCTGCCGGACCAGCCCCGATAATAATCACAGCCTTAGCTGCACTTACATTTGGATAGTTGATGGTATACACTTCCGGAATGGCTTCTTCATCCACAAAAACCTTTACCTGGAGACGAAAAATGACTTTCCGCGAACGGGCATCAATAGATCTTTTCAGGATTTCAAAGCCTTTGATCCTGGATTCAGGTAATTTTAAGGCTTCAGCTAGTTTTTGGTTGACTAACTCAGTTTGCTCTACCTCATGAGGGAGCAACGTAATTTCGATGTCTTTTTGCATATCATGTCAGGTTTTTATCCCGAACGGTACAAAGATAGGTAACTATCAAGAAAAATTGATACTATTTAACATGCTGTTACAAATGCTTAATAAACGCCCTAAAATAATTCACTTATCCGGAAAGCAATTACGGTATTCCATAGGCTTTTTTGTTCCCGCTCTACCTCCTGCCCCGATGAAACCAGTGCAAAAAGCAAGCACACCATAAAATAAGGATATCCAGTGCTTAAACCGGGGGCATCCGTCCGATCGGGTTTAATTAGGTTGATTCTGCTACTATGTCGATTTTCCGTGCCACAGCCTGAAGTTATTAGCCTCGCTACTAATAAAAGCGAAAGACCTTGCACTTCAAATAAAAAAACGAGATTTAAATCGCTAGATGTTAAACGCTCATAAACAAAATCTTCCATTTCAATCTATCCAGAACCCTTACCTGGCTTGTCAACCTGGCAGATAATTAACGAAACTGTAACAAAGGCATACAATTTGATATCTAATTCGTAAATTGACCATAATTCAGTTTGATTATAAAGACAAAAACCATAAAAATGAAAAGATTAATATTTGGAATTCTTGCCGCCGTTATTGCGGTTAGCACTTTAAGCTCATGCGGATACAATAGCATGGTTAAATTGGATGAGAACGTTAAATCGAAATGGGGAACCGTACAAACCCAGTATCAAAGAAGGGCAGATTTAATCCCAAATTTGGTAGCTACTGTAAAAGGTGCAGCCAAATTTGAACAGGGTACTTTAACTGCAGTGACTGAAGCCCGTGCTAAAGCAACGCAAATGACGGTTAAAGCCGACGAATTAACACCAGAAAACATTCAGAAATACCAGGCCGCTCAAGGACAATTGAGCCAGGCTTTGGGTAAATTACTGTCCATTACCGAAAACTATCCTGAGTTAAGGGCTACCCAACAGTTTAGCGATTTATCTGCTCAGCTAGAAAGTACCGAAAACAGGATTACAGTTGCCCGTAAAGACTTTAACGATGCAGTACAGGAATATAATGGCAAAATCAGATCATTCCCTACCAATTTAACAGCTGGAATGTTCGGTTTTAAACCTAAGGGATATTTCGAGGCCGATGCTTCTGCAAAAGATGCACCCAAAGTAGAATTTTAATATTCTCCACAATATATAAGGGTAGTGAATGTTTACTTAACTGAACATTTATTACCCTTTTTACTTCATATAAAATAAACACATGTCGTTATTTTCAGATATTGAACAAGAAAAAATAGCAGATACCATCTCCAGCGCCGAAAAAGCAACTTCAGGAGAAATCAGGATCGCTATTGATAAACATTGTGAAGGTGATCCATATGAAAAAGCTACCGAATATTTTGCCAAGCTGGATATGGATAAAACAGCCAAAAGAAATGGCGTGCTAATTTATCTGGCACATGCAGATCATAAATTTGCCATTATTGGCGACGTTGGGATTCACCAGTTGGTACCTGAAAATTTTTGGGAAACTACTAAAATTGCCATGACAGCACATTTTGCAAAAGGCAATTTGGCTGATGGCATTATTGCCGGGGTAGCATTGGCAGGAGAGAAACTAGCCTTATTTTTTCCTCCTCAAAAAGGCGACATTAATGAATTGCCAAACGATATCGTTTTTATGGATAACCTAGAGGACAAATAAGCGATGAAAAAAATATTCCTTTTATCATTATTCACTTTATTATTCACTTTCGGTTTTGCGCAGGATTTCCCAGAAAAGCCCGGTACTTTGGTTAATGATTATGCCAATGTATTGTCTTCTGAACAAAAACAAGCGCTGGAAAGTAAATTGGTAACTTTTAGCGATTCGTCCTCTACACAGATTGCCATAGCCATATTAAAATCGGTAGGCGATTACGACATCAACGAATATGCAGTAGAGTTGGGTAGAAAATGGGGCGTTGGTCAAAATGGCAAAAATAACGGGATCATGATCGTTGTTGCTGTTGGCGATAGAAAAATTTCCATCCAAACCGGTTATGGTTTAGAAGGGGCCTTACCTGATATTTATGCCAAACGTATTATCGATAACGACATTAAGCCCAATTTTAAAGCAGGCAACTATTATGCAGGTCTGGATGAGGGTACTACATCGATTATAAAATACACCAGGGGTGAATATAAAAATGACAATCCAAAAGCTTCTTCAAAGAAAGGTGGCTCAGGTAGTATTATCATTATCATCATTATTGTAATTGTGATCATCATCATCATGCGAAAAGGTGGCGGAGGCGGAAGCGAAGTAATTGGCGGACGTGGCGCATCTAACGCTTTATTTTGGGCCATGCTTTTTGGAAGCGGTGGCGGTGGTCGAAGCAGCGGCGGCTGGGGAGGTGGTTCTTCTGGCGGAGGTGGCGGAGGATTCGGCGGCTTTGGTGGTGGGAGTTTTGGCGGAGGAGGCTCTAGCGGAAGCTGGTAGTCCATAGTCCATAAGTTGGAGCCTTTTCCCGTTCGAACGTTACAAAACATTCCAACTTTGCAACAATTTTAACATTACAACCCTAATGTATAGAAGAGATTTAATTACAGCAGAAATTCAGAAATTGGCCCAGGTTTTGGCCCGCATTATGGGACTCAAATTGGAGGGCAAATTAGCAGAGGCCAATCAAATTTTCGACGAAACCATGGAGAGTGGTTTTCTGTTGCCTAAAGAAATTCTTGAAAGCGAAGATCTGACGATTTTTGAAAACTGGTTAACTGAAGGGAATCTCCCGCCAGAAAAACTCGATTCGTTAAGCGAATTTCTGTATTACGAGTTAGGCGTGAGTCAGGATCGCAATCAAACCATTGCGCCAAAACTTAATTTAGTTTATCAATACTTGTCAGATCAGCACAAGATTGTACATTTGGTAAACCTGCACCGCCAGAAAACAATACAACAGTATATCAGTTAGGAGTTGGCAGTTTTTAGTTTTAAATAAACTCAATTAACATCAATAATGATTATAGAAAAGTGGCAGAAACTTGCCTCTAAATATTTAGTACGCGAGCAGTGGGCTACCTTACGGGTAGATGAAGTGAAACTTCCGGGCGGTGTGATAAAAGACGACTATTATGTTTTAGAATATCCAAACTGGGTAAACGCGATTGCATTAACCGAAGAAGGAAAAATAATTATGGTGCGCCAGTACCGCCATGCAGCTGATATTGTTTCGCTCGAAGTTCCGGGAGGTGTAATTGACGGTGACGAAGCACCTGAGTTTGCCGTTAAACGTGAGCTTTTGGAAGAAACCGGTTACAGTTTTAAAACCTGTAAACTTATTGCCGAGCTTTACCCCAATCCGGCAACAGCCAACAATAGAACTTTCACCTACATTTTAACGGGTGGTGTTAAAACTCACGAACAGCATTTAGATGAACACGAAATATTAAATGTTGAAGAATATACCGTTGAAGAAGTTAAACAGTTGATCAAAGACAATAAAATTGCCCAAGCCCTACATGTTGCCGCTTTGTACTATGGCTTAGCCGAGCTGGAAAAACGTTAAACATAATCCATTTATAAATAAAAGCTCCTTAATCAAAAAATTAAGGAGCTTTTTTTATTAGCGAACAGTTTTCTTATTTAATACCTCATACGCCTTTTCAAGGTATAATTGTTTGTCTTTTCCCTCATCTCCACTAAGCCGACCAACTTTAACATCACCAACAAGGCCCACTCCAATTTCAGCATACTGGTTTAAATTCCTATCGATGGTAATGCCTTCGGTTAAGACCAAAAATGCGCCATCACTCAGCTTATGCTCCTGGTTTGCCGAGGTTAATCCATTTGTTTTGTTGCCAATTATGGTAGCATTTTTCTGTCCAACAAAAGATATCGCAGCAAATTCGGCACTACTGGCTGTTTTTTCGTTCACCAATACCGCAAGATTAAGATTCTTGATTTTTATTTTATCTGTTGTGAGCTTAAATAGATAAACAGCTTTTTTGTTTTCGAATAACCTGTCATCTTTAAAATTAAAAAAGTTGTTTTTCCCGCTCCTATCCATCCAGCCGATTACGTTAGATTGATCGAGCAAAGGTGCTATTGCAGCATACATGGGTGCAAACATCCCGCCTTCATTATCGCGCAGATCCAATATCCATCCTTTAGGCTTTTGAGCCGAAAGTTTTAACAGTTCAGCTCTGAAATGATTTACAAATTCGTTCCATTCATTCATATTGTAGCTATAAAATGCCGGCAAAGCAATATAAGCATAACGGTTTTCTAAAAATGCTGTCTGTATTTCTGGGAAAGGCAGTCCGCTTGCCCGGTAGCCTTTTACATAAGATTCAACAACTTCTGGCGTAAAAAATTTAGAATGTGAATCACCTAATTTTTCAAGTACATCTTTTATAATAGGATAAGTTTCTCTTATATTTTTAAACTTTGCAGCTTGTTCAGTTGCTTCCAGCTCAATTTTATCCCAGTTTATTTTATCGCTGTTTATTTTATCGCTGTTTACCGATCTGTTTTTTATAATCCTAAGTGCTTTTTCAATGTAAGTTTTAATACTGTCACTGCTTTCAATTTTGACTGTTGCGCCCGCTTTGAGAACAATCAATAGTAATAGTATTATAAGAATCTTTTTCATCATATATTTTTTAAAGGTTATTGAACAGATTTAATAGCAAAATTGAGTTGCGTATCCCTATCTGCGAGGATATCTTCAATTTTTGGTTTAATTATTTTATTAATTTTTACTCCTTTTCCCTGTGCAAGTGTTCCATCGGGATAATAAATGGCATTGCCTGTAAAATAGATATTGTAATTTCCGGGAATATTGATACATTTTTCATCACCATCTGCTCCCGCTGTTTGCTCACCGATGGTAATTGCGTTAGGGAATGTGTACTGCAAATTCATGGTATTCCACTCAGATAAACTTTGGGTATCCGAATTAACGATGATGCATACCTTGCCCGTATACCTAAAACTTTCAGCCTTTACCCCGTCAGGGTAGTAGGTAAAAGTGCCTGGTATTGAGGAAAAGCTTCCCAGATTTGTGGCATCAGCCTGAAAATACTGCCCAAAAAGATTATGCTGCATCGCGAATTTCTTATAGATGTAATGAAAAACAAAGCCACCCCAGCTGGGATAACCCCGCATATCGAAAATCATTCCTTTTTGTTTTGCAGCTAAATTTAAAATAGAGTCCATTTTTGCATCCAAATGATCCTCTTGTACATGATCTAAAAGCCCGCGTATTTTATCGATATTGAAGTAGGCGATTCCATCATCCATTACTTTAAATGGCAAAATATTTTCCTTAATTTTCAACTTGGCGGTCATATAATTATTGATCGCCTGGATACCGTTCCTGTTTTTTGAGGTTACAAAAGCGACCAAGAGTTCTTTTTTCTTTCCTGATGAAGAAACAGCTAAACGATACCGAGAAGAATCATTGCTCCACATCAGATTGGTAAGGTAATTGTTGAGTTTAAAAATTAAGGTATTCCGGTTAGAGGCAGAAAGTAGTCCCTTAAGTCCGTCGATCTTTTTGTTTACGGCTATTCCATTAATTGCCGTGATTAAATCGCCTGCCTTTATCCCTGCTTCCGCACAGAGATCCGGCACAATAATTCCGGTAACCAATATTTTGTTGTCGATAATCTGGTAGTCGAAAGGTGGATAATAGCTGTTTTTAAAAATTTCCTTTTTATAGGTTAAATTATCATAAAAGCGGTTATAAGCATGGGTATCGTTTAGTTTGGCCACAATTTTTAGCAGCAGCACCTCATAATCCATACGGGAAGCACAGTTTTTAAAAAGCAGGATATTGTTTTTCACTGTTTGGTCCCAGCTTTCATCCATTAAAGTTTTGTGCGGGTAGAGGTAATCGATCACGCCCTGTAACTTGGCCAGCGCCAATAGCCGCATGCCCAAAGGCAGGTTGATGGAATCCGGGAATTTGTATTTCCGTTCATTGGGGATTTCAGCAGTGTAGTTCAATGCAGGAACATAATGTTTGCCAACAGTATCACGGTGCTTGTAAACACCCATTAGCTTATTTTTTAGTTCGGTGTTGATCAGTACATTATTCATATACCATTGATGGAAAGAGCCCATTTTTAAAACAGGTAAATCACCATTTTTTAGATTTTCTGCGTCGTTTCCAAGATCAGTAACCATCTCCATCAAAAATGTATTCAGTTCGGCTTTACGATGAATATGATCCAAAAGACTTTGCTTTTTCATAAAAATAGCGTCGGCATCTTCTTTCCCTTTGGTAAACTTGGGATGATAGTATTTCAGAAAATTCCATGTTTTAAAAAACAGAAAGTATTTTTCGGTTTCGTTTATCGGCTGTGCCTTGGCCTGATAACAAACAGTTACAAGCAGCAAAATATAAACTGAAGATTTTAATATATTTTTCATTTCCTGGTGATTAATTTTCTTCAAAGTTGCAGTAGAAAGAATAAGTGCAAAGGATGCAATTGACCAAAGCCTTTATTTCATTGACGAACCGCCAATTGATCAAAAAAGGGTTTCACTGCTTAAATTTCGGCGTTGGTGTATAAAAACAGTGCTTTCATACTTTTTAGTACAGCCTTATAATGGGATTGTATTATTTTTAACAAATTTCGGAGATGAAAAAAGCACATTTTACCTATTTACATATCGGCTATTGGCTTATCTTATGGCTCAAAGAACTACTCTTTGGGTTCCAGACCTTTAATATTGGCGATCTCAATTTCGCAAGTATTGCCTCTACACTCAGTGTTAAGCTCATCACGCTTCTTTTTCCAATCTGCATTTTTTACACCAACTTTCTTGTGCTGGTGCCGATGTTTGCAAGGAGAAAAAGGATCATTCTCTACGTTATATCGCTCATCATCCTATTTTCGCTGCTGGCCCCTATCCACAAATATGTATATGCCACCCTGCTTCCCCAAAAATTTAGCTGGTACTCTTATGTTTATTTAGATAAACTCAATTTCTGGCTGTCTTTTCAAACGCTGTTATTTGAAAATTATGTGTATATATTTTTCAGCATTGCCATAAGTTATGTTGGCGAATATTTCGAAACACAGAAAAAACAGCAGGAACTTGCAAAAGAACAGGCTGTAACAGAACTGGCCTATTTAAAATCGCAGATCAATCCTCATTTTTTATTCAATACCCTCAACGATATTTATGCACTTACCTATCAAAAAGCGAAAGAGGCACCAGAAGCAGTATTAAAATTATCAGAACTTTTACGGTACATGCTTAAAGAAAGCAACGATCGGTTCGCACCGATTGAAAGAGAAATAATTTATCTAAAAAATGTAGTTGAACTCTATGAAATCGGACAAAAAGGGATTGCTTATATCGATCTGGAGATTAATGGTGATGAAGCTGGAAAAGAAATTGCTCCGCTGATTTTGATCAACTTTGTAGAGAATGCTTTTAAACACGGAATAGTAAACGATGCCGAAAATCCGGTAAAGATTAATCTTTCCATCAATGAAAGTGACTTTAACTTTGAAGTTTCCAACAAAAAAAACAACGATTATAAGGATAAAACCGGAGGAATAGGCTTAGCCAATGTACAGAGAAGGCTGGCACTGATTTACCCCGATCGGCACAAACTTGTGATTACCGACGAAAATGATACTTTTACCGTTAACCTGAATATTAAAAATATATGATCCGTTGCGTAGTTGTTGATGATAAGCCACTGGCTATCGATATATTGAATGATTATATCAGCAAAATCCCAGATCTCACGCTGGTTTTTAGCGGCACCAACCCATTAGAAGCCCTGGAATATGTTATGAAAAAGCAAGTAGATCTTGTTTTTCTGGATATACAAATGCCCCAGCTCAACGGTGTTCAGTTTATGAAAATCGTTAATGATAAATGTCAGATTATCTTAACCACGGCCTATGCCGAATATGCCCTGGATGGTTTTGAAAACAACGCGATTGATTACCTGCTCAAACCGGTATCTTTCGAACGTTTTTATAAGGCTGTACAAAAAGCCATACGCCATTTCAGTTTGGCAGAACCCGTTCAACCTCTTATTCATTATCAACCTACCGAACCTGAAAACGATTTTATTTTTGTAAAAACAGAATACAAACTGGTTAAGGTAAATATGGATGATATCCTGTTCGTAGAAGGCATGCAAAATTACGTCTCCATTCAAACCACGACAGATAAAATTTTATCCCTTCAGAATATCAAAAAAACAGAAGAACAACTTCCTAAAAAGCAGTTCATCAGGGTACATAAATCCTATATTGTTGCAGTAAAAAAGATCAGTAGCATCGAAAGAAGCAGAATATATATCGGCGAAACGATTATACCTCTTGGGGATGTTTACAAAGAAGAATTTTATAAAGTGATAGAGGGAAAACAATAAAGGCCTGGTAAAATACCTGGCCTTTATTGTTGCATAAACACTTGAACATGGATGAAAGGTTTTAATTTAAACCCTTTTACCCTTCTATCCCTGAACTTGGTTTAGCTCATTTTTAATTTCTTTTGGATATCGTGTACGTATGCTTTAAACTTCTTATCAGTATCGATTAAATCTTCTACTGTTTGGCAAGCATAAATTACGGTACTGTGATCGCGACCGCCGAAGAATGCACCGATCGTTTTCAACGATGACTTTGTATGACTTTTAGAAAGGTACATCGAAATCTGACGTGCCTGAACAATTTCGCGTTTACGTGTTTGCGATTTAACCATATCAACAGGAACCTCGAAATACTCACAAACCAATTTCTGGATGTATTCCATTGAAATTTCCTTCGAAGTATTTTTGATAAAGTTTTTCAACATCTGTTTAGCAAGGGCCAAATCGATTTCTTTTTTATTCAATGTAGCCTGCGCCAAAAGCGATACCATAGCACCCTCCAGCTCACGAACATTGTTATCTATATTGTGTGCAACATATTCTACAACCTCGCCAGGTAACTCAATACCATCAGCATACATTTTCTTTCTTAAAATAGCAATACGCGTTTCTAAATCCGGAATCTGCAGATCCGCAGATAAGCCCCATTTGAAACGGCTTAACAAACGCTCTTCCAAGCCAGCCAAATCTTTCGGTGCTTTATCAGATGTTAAGATCACCTGTTTGCCTGATTGATGTAAGTGGTTAAAGATATGGAAGAAAATATCCTGTGTTTTTTCTTTACCTGCAAAGTTGTGCACATCATCCATAATGATCACATCCATTGCCTGGTAAAAGTTAACGAAATCGTTAATGGTGTTGTTTTTTAATGAGTCTACAAACTGCTGGCAGAATTTCTCACAGCTTACATAGATCACCAGCTTATCTGGCATGCTGCGTTTAATCTCGTTACCGATTGCCTGCGCCAAATGCGTTTTACCCAAACCTACTCCACCGTAAATCATTAATGGGTTAAAAGACGTACCTCCTGGTTTAGCTGCTACAGCGTAACCTGCAGAACGTGCCAGGCGGTTGCAATCTCCCTCAATATAATTTTCGAAAGTATAGTTCGAGTTTAATTGTGGATCAACATTTAATTTTTTTAATCCCGGGATAATAAAAGGGTTTTTAATATCCTTATTAATGGAAACCGGAATTGGCATCGATTGTACCTTTGCCTCCGCTCCATTTCCATTTGAGGGCATATTGGTAGTATAAGGATTACCGCTGTTTGATGATTTATCTACAACGATATTATATTCCAACCTGCCATCCTCTCCAAGTTGCTTTTTTACAGTCTTACGTAGCAAGCCTACATAATGTTCTTCAAGCCATTCGTAAAAGAACAAACTTGGCACCTGTATGGTTAAAACCTTACCTTCCAATTTAAGGGCTGTTATTGGCTCGAACCAAGTTTTGAAACTTTGGTTCGGAATGTTGTCCTTAATAATTTGAAGACAGTTCTTCCACACTTCTGTACAAGTTTTTTCCATTGCGATTTCTTTAATTTATTGGTTTACAGTGCCGATTCGGATTAAAGGGATGGTCCGTTTCGGGACTACGAATATTGAGAAAATTATCAACATTTTAAACAAAAATTTCAAATAAATCGTAACGTACTGATAAGGAATATAGTAGCCCGCTTAACCTCAATTTTTTATGTTGATAACTATTTATTAACACTGGTTATCCACATTAACGTTTATTTAACATGGATCACTCCGATTAATTTCAAATCGTTATTGGAAAAGCAAATTCCAAGCCATTATGATCATGAATTAAGTTTTTTAGCACCTATTCCCAACTAAAAAACTGAAAATCAGATAAATAACTAACACAAACAAACATCATTTTAATCTTATCAATTCAATCTTTTTTAATTTAACATCTTATTCTTTGTTTTCGTATGAATTTTACGACAGCTTAACCCCTTATTTAAGTATTACGGAATAGTGGTTTTGTTTATTTATTTCCAAAACAGCATAAATAGATTTTAACGCCAAAGAAGGCAAATACCAAAGCCTTTGCAGTTTGATATCAACCCTGTTTAATAGATGCCAAAACGAGCTCTAAATACATCGGCAATTTCGCCAAGTGTAGCATACTTTTCAACCGCATCAATAATGAGTGGCATCAGGTTCGTTTCGCCTTGGGCAGCTTCACTTAAGTCATGCAATGCCTTTTCTACAGCTGCATGATCCCGGGTGGCTTTTAACTGATCAAGCTTTTCGGATTGCAACTTACGGATGGAGTCGTCTACATTGAAAACTTCGGTTAAACCCTCTTCCTCTTGCGTAAACTTATTTACGCCTACTGAGATCCTTTCACCACTTTCAATTTCCTTTTGATATTGATAAGAAGCACTGGCAATTTCATTTTGCATATAGTCGCTCTCAATAGCATTAACCGAACCACCCATGGCATCTATCCGATCGATATAAGCCCATGCAGCAGCTTCCACCTCATCGGTTAAGCTCTCCACAAAAAATGATCCCGCCAATGGATCCACAGTGTCGGTAACACCGCTCTCGAAGGCAATAATTTGTTGAGTGCGCAGTGCAATCTTGGCAGCCGATTCGGTTGGCAATGAAAGTGCTTCGTCATAACCGTTGGTATGTAACGACTGTGTGCCACCTAAAACCGCAGCCATGGCTTGGTTGCTTACCCTGATGACGTTATTTAATGGTTGTTGCGCTGTTAAGGTAGAACCACCGGTTTGCGTATGAAACCGCAGCATTTGGGCTTTCTCATCTGTTGCACCTAAATCTTTGGTAATTTTTGCCCACATGCGCCTTGCTGCCCTAAATTTTGCGATCTCTTCGAAGAAATTATTGTGGCAGTTAAAAAAGAAAGATAAACGTTTTGCAAATACATTAATATTTAAACCCTTGTCTAAAGCGGCCTTTAAATAGGTTTTCCCATTGGCGAGTGTAAAAGCAAGTTCTTGTACTGCAGTAGATCCGGCTTCGCGGATATGGTAACCAGAAATAGAAATGGTATTCCATTTCGGCACTTCTTTACTACAGAACTCAAAAATATCAGTGATCAAACGCATCGACTGCTTTGGCGGATAGATGTAAGTTCCCCTCGCTGCATATTCTTTTAAGATATCGTTTTGAATAGTACCTGAAATCTGCTTTAAATCTGCACCTTGTTTTTTAGCCAATGCAATGTACATGGCCAGCAAAATTGAAGCAGTAGCATTGATTGTCATCGAAGTAGTAATATCTTTCAACTCAATACCATCGAACAAAATCTCGATATCCTTTAACGAATCAATAGCTACACCAACTTTTCCTACTTCACCATCGGCCATTTCATGATCAGAATCGTAACCGATCTGTGTAGGAAGATCGAAAGCAACCGATAAACCCGTTGTTCCCTGAGCCAATAAATAATGATAACGTTTATTCGATTCTTCAGCAGTCGAAAAACCGGCATACTGCCGCATGGTCCATAAACGGCCACGGTACATATCCCGCTGGATTCCTCTGGTAAAAGGAAATTCGCCGGGCAACTCTTCCATTGGCTTCGCCTCCGTATACAAGGCCTTAATTTCAATGCCCGAAGTGGTAGTATGTTTTTTATCGCTCATATATTTGGTTCATTGGTTCATAAGCCACTAGTTCATTACCCCGGTGTTGTTGGTTAACTGTATATACTGGTTAATTGGTTAACTGCATCCAGTGGTTAATTGTTGAAACTGGTTAATCGGTTAATAGTAAAATTGGGTAAGAACCGGATTTCAATTAACCGATTTAAACGATTAACCAGTTAACCTCAATCAAAACAACCTATGGATATCTTTTTTGATCAGCTCAATCGTTAAATCATATGGGTTTTCATCTATGCTGGCCATGTGCTGTAAAACAGCTTTGCTCAGTTCGATCCCATTTGCATCAGCAGGCAATCCCTGTACGGCATTATTGATCATGGCAATGGTATCGTCTTTTAGTTTACGTACTACATTCCAGGTTACGCTATCTACATATAATTGCTGTGTGATGTTATGCTGATATTCTGAACGCACTTCATTTAAGATGCCAGCCTGAAGCGTTGCGATGGCAATTCCTTGTTGGTGCAGGCGCACAAGTAGGTTTGCAGGGTTAACCCGGTCGATAAAAATGATTAAACGCTCATGTGCCTGTAACCGCAAGGGTAAAAGATGTGTCCTGCTTTCTTTATTCAATTCAATGGTTTTTAAGTCGAAAAAACGTTGGATATCACTCTTTAAGATATAATAAACGGCCATTAACGCAGCGAAAATGCCTGCAAATAAGATCACTACATCAATTAAAATCTGTTGGGTATTCATAAGTATTGTTTAATTACGGTAATATTAACGAACCGTTAAAAGCAAAAATGTGCATTATTATTTATATTTGTAACAGATAAAATTTAAATAACATGAGCACAACAGTTGATACAGCATTTGCACCAGTTACTTTTTCAGAAGGAGCAGCTAAAGAGTTATATAAATTAAAAGATCAGCAGGAGATTAGCGAAGATTACGGATTACGCGTAGGCGTAGAAGGTGGCGGTTGTGCTGGCATGAATTATATCTTAGGTTTCGATCAGAGAAAAGATGGCGATCAGGAATATTTCATTGATGGCATTAAAGTTTTCATGAACAAAGCACACCAGATGTACTTAATGGGCATGATGATCGATTGGCAGGATGGATTAAATTCACGTGGTTTTACCTTTGTTAACCCGAATGCTACCAGCACCTGTGGCTGTGGTACGAGTTTCTCGGCATAAATAAAATATTATTGTAACATATAGTGCGGTCCCCTTGTCTAAACATCGGGACTTTTTTTATTTTTACACATAAAGGTTTAAGGCAAAAGGTGTAGGGTATAGGGTAAATCCTATCTTCATACTTGATACTCGATACTTGACTTGATACTTACAATAAATGAATTACAGAGAAAACATCAGACTGGCATTAGAATCTATTAAAGGTAACCGCTTGCGTACCATGCTTACCGCCTTGATTATTGCCATTGGTTTAATGGCTTTGGTTGGGATTTTAACCACGCTTGATGCTGTAAAGAAAAGTATGACCGATGCTTTTAGTAGTATGGGTGCCAATTCATTTACCATCAGGAACCGCGGTACAGGGATCAGGATTGGAAACGGTAAACGGCCTAAACCCTTTAAAGCTATCCGTTACGAAGATGCTGTTAAGTTTAAAGACAGTCTGAACACCCCGGCAACCGTAGCTGTAAGCGTTTTCGCCAGCGGAGGTTCTACCATCAAATACGGCAGTTTAAAAACCAATCCCAACATCAATGTTCAGGGGATTGATGAAAACGGTTTGGCTTCTCAAGGACTAAATCTATCACAGGGAAGAAATTTTAGTGTTTCTGAAATACAACTGGGCAGCAACGTTTGTATCGTTGGTGGTGAGGTGGTTGAAAAATTGTTCAAAGATGCTGATCCTTTAGATAAACTGATCAACGTAGGCAACAACCGTTTCAAAATTGTAGGTATCTTAGAGAAAAAAGGATCGAGCATGGGCTTTAGTGGCGACAGGGCCGTTTACGTTCCCTTGTTAAAAGCAAAACAGATTAATGCCAATGCAAATCCTTCCTATACCATAACAGTAATGGTTCCCAGCAACGAAATGCAGGAGAATATTATCGGCGAATCTACAGCCTTATTCAGGAATATCCGGAAGGTAAAAATAAGTGAAACCAACAATTTCGAAATCACCAAGAGTGATGCCATTGCCCAAACCCTATTCGAAAATCTTGCTTTTGTGGCCATTGGCGGTGTAGCGATCGGAATTATTACCTTAATTGGTGCTTCGATCGGATTGATGAATATTATGCTCGTTTCGGTTACCGAACGTACCCGTGAAATTGGGATCCGTAAAGCAATTGGCGCAAATCCTAAGGTAATCCGCCGTCAGTTTTTAATTGAAGCAGTGGTCATCTGTTTAATAGGTGGTGTGTTTGGTATCTTCCTCGGCATTGTATTGGGCAACCTGATTTCGCTCGCCATGGGCGGTTCTTTCCTGATTCCCTGGCTCTTTATCATCGGCGGCTTTGTACTGTGTGTGTTGGTAGGCATTCTATCCGGATACTATCCTGCAAAAAAAGCATCCAAGTTGGATCCTGTAGAGGCATTGAGGTACGAGTAAATTGGTTCACTAGTTCATTGGTCAATGGTTCATTAGTTCATGGCAGTAGCCCAGAGGTTCATTAGTTCATAGTTAAGCCTAAAGGTAAGTTGCTAAAATCAATTGTAACGAATTGCTACCATCATCTGCCATGAGCCATTTAAGCTATGAACCATTAAACTATTAACCAATCAAGATGTGCTATATGCCCAGACCAATGAACTAATGACAAATGAACCAATGAACCTAAAGAAGTGCATTATTCAACTGATGCTGTGTAAGCAACTGTTGCATTAGCGGCGTACTGAGGCTATCCTCTAGTGCGGCGGCATGTTTTAAATGGTGCATATCGCTCCCTATAAAATCAACCATATGGTTTTCGGCCATTTCTTCTGCCACTTTTTTTGCACCAGAACCATAGTAACCTGTTAAGGCGATGCTGTTCATCTGTAACAAACAGCCTGTTTCCCTGATTTGGTGATAACTTTCAAAAGAATTATAATAATAAGGGTATCTTTCGGGATGAGCGAGAACAGGTTTATATCCGGCATCTTGCATCACTTTAATAAAATCGATCAGGTTTTGGGGGGCATTGATATAAGAGAGTTCGAATAAAACATAGTTCTCACCAAAAGTAAGCACCTCTTTTTGCCTGATTTTTTTTTCAGAGTTTCATCCAGATAATATTCGGCAGCGGCATCAACTTCTAAATCGAGTGCTGCTTCCTGCAAGCCTTTCCGTAACGTATCCAGCCCACGGTTAATGGTATCGGGTGTGTTCCGGAAATAATCGGCCATAATGTGTGGTGTGGCAATCAGCTTCTTATATCCTAAAGCTTTAAACTTTTTGGCCAAAAGCAAAGAATCCTTAATGTTTTGTGCACCATAATCAATACCTGGAATAATATGCGAATGCATATCCGTTCCGATCTCAGAGAAATTAAATTCGGGTGCTATTTTTTTCTTTTTAAATAATCCGAACATCGTGGTAGGTTGTAGCTTTAACTGATCTCCTTTGGCAGATTACTGGCCTCTGCCGCACCGGCCAGTTTAGAGGAATAGATTTTATCGAGCAAATGATTTAAGTCTTCACTTAAATCGAACTGCAGATCTTCGTGCAGTTTTTTGAATTTATTTAGGGTTACCGCGACCGTTTTCAAGTAAAATATACTAAAAAGCATCATAAAATCGCGGTAACCAAAAATTGATTTTTTATAGTCGAAAGGGATAGCATTGAGGATATACAGTTTCAGCTCTACCTCTCCAACCGGATCTTTGGTCACTTTATAAAAATGGTTAACCGATGTAATCATTTTCCTTACTTTTACTAAGGCTTCTTTGGCATTTAGTTTTTTCAGTTCCAGAATCTGTTCATCTACATCGGCTTTAATCTTTTCTTTGCGGTCTTCCAGATCAGTTTCATCCTCTAATAATTTATAATGAAGATGTTCTGTGAGCACTTTGTCTTTGGCCACCAAACGCAACAACAGCTTGTCTTTTTCTTTTACAGGCAGTTCTGTTATAGCAGCTTTTAAATCTTTGTGCTCAGCTAACTTCATCTAAAAAGGATTGGCCTTGATGTATTTTTCCCACTCCCATGCAGAGCGCATCATCTCATTGATATCAAGCGCCGCTTTCCATCCCAGTTCTTGATTCGATTTCGTTACATCTCCATAAATCTGAACAATATCGCCTGCTCTTCTTGGACCAATCTTATAATCGAGTTTTTCTCCGTTTACCCTTTCAAAGGCTGAGATAATTTCTAAAACAGAAGAGCCTTTTCCTGTACCAATGTTGAAAACATCGTAATTGGTTGCAGCTTTTCCTTCTTCTAATCTTTTAATGGCTGCAACGTGTGCTTTTGCAAGATCAACCACATGAATATAATCGCGGATGGCGGAACCATCAGGAGTATTGTAATCATTTCCATAAACGGTAATCGGGCCACGTTTGCCGATAGCCGACTGGGTAATAAAAGGAACAAGGTTTGCAGGCACTCCATTTGGCAGTTCGCCGATCAGCGCCGTTTCGTGTGCGCCAACTGGATTGAAATAACGCAAAGCGATAATGTTTAAATCTGGGGTTACTGCAGCAGTTTCTGCCAATATTTCTTCGGCAATCTGTTTGGTATTTCCATAAGGAGATTCTGCTTTCTGCACCGGAGCAGCTTCTGTAACGGGCAGCGTTTCTGGCTGGCCATAAACGGTACAAGAGGAAGAAAACACGAAATTAATCTTTCTGTTAAACGATGTTAACAGGTTAATCAAACCGTAAAAATTATTTTTGTAATATTTTAAAGGTTGCTCTACCGATTCGCCTACAGCTTTTGAGGCTGCAAAATGGATAATTCCATCAATATTGGTATGGTTTTCTGCAAATTCCTGAACAGCTTTATCATCCTGCAGGTCGATTTCATGGAAATCGAACCATTTGCCAGTGATGGCATGAAGCTGGGTTAAAATTTTAATATTCGAGTTCGAAAGATTATCGATAATTACAACTTCATATCCTGCGTTGTGTAACTCTACGGCTGTGTGCGAACCTATATATCCTGTTCCACCAGTAACTAATATTTTTGCCATTTTAACGGTTAAATGTGGTAAAATCTTTATGATCTATTTTCTCCAAAGCCTCTGCAGGCAATGATTTAAAATATTCGTATGTAATTTTCAATCCTTCAGCACGGCCAATCTTTGGTTCCCATCCCAATATCGCTCTCGCCTTGGTAATATCGGGCCTACGTTGTTTAGGGTCATCCTGCGGAAGCTCCCGGTATACAATTTTCTGTGTAGTGCCTGTTAATTTGATAATTTCTTCGCAGAACTGTTTAATGGTAATTTCATCCGGGTTACCAACATTTACGGGCTGGGCATAATCACTCATCAGTAAACGGAAAATCCCTTCAATCAGGTCATCAACATAACAGAAAGAACGGGTCTGACTTCCATCCCCAAAGATAGTTAAATCTTCTCCTCTGAGCGCCTGTCCGATAAAAGCAGGTAAAACACGGCCATCATTCAGTCGCATTCTTGGTCCGTAAGTATTAAAGATTCTAACAATCCGGGTTTCTACACCGTGGAAGGTATGGTAGGCCATGGTAATGGCTTCCTGAAAACGTTTGGCTTCATCGTAAACACCACGCGGTCCAACAGGATTTACATTGCCCCAGTATTCCTCTGGTTGTGGATTTACACTCGGATCGCCATACACTTCAGAAGTTGAAGCAATTAACATCCGGGCATTTTTGTTCCGCGCTAAACCCAAAAGATTATGCGTACCTAACGAACCTACCTTAAGGGTTTGAATTGGGATTTTAAGGTAATCGATTGGGCTTGCTGGTGAGGCAAAGTGCAGGATATAGTCGAGCTGACCAGGAATATGTACAAATTTGGAAACATCGTGGTTATAAAACTCGAAATTTTCTAATTTGAACAAATGTTCAATGTTCGCCATATCACCGGTAATCAGGTTATCCATTCCGATCACATGGTAACCTTCTTTCACAAAACGATCACAAAGGTGTGAACCCAAAAATCCGGCTGCACCTGTAATCAATATTCTCTTTTTCGCCCCTAAATCCCCTGAAGGGGATTTTGTATTTATATCGTTCATTCTATCAGCTTTTTAAAGTTGTGTCACAACTCCCCGTTAGGGGACTAGAGGGTTAACAGTTTTCTACCTATGCTATTATAATAATAGCCAAGATCGATCATTTTTTGCAAATCATACAAATTTCGACCATCGAAAACCACTTTATTTTTTAACGTACTGTCTATTTTCTCAAAATCGGGGTTGCGAAAAACCGACCATTCTGTCGCAATCAACAGTGCATCAGCATTTTCCAAAGCCTCGTATTGGTTTTTAGCATAATTTACCTGATCGCCAATAATATTTTTAACATTCGCCATTGCTTCGGGATCGAACACGGTTACGCTTGCACCATTTTTAACCAGCGCATCAATAATATATAAAGATGGTGCTTCACGGATATCATCAGTTTCGGGTTTAAAAGCCAATCCCCAAAGGGCAAAATGTTTGCCTGTAATATTACCTTTATAATATTTAAGCACTTTATCAACCAAGATTGTTTTTTGACGCTCGTTAACCTCCATTACCGATTTCAGGATCTGAAAATCGTAGGCATAATCGTCAGATGATTTTACCAATGCCTGAACATCTTTCGGGAAACATGAACCTCCGTACCCTACACCAGGGAAAAGGAAACGTTTACCGATACGGTCGTCAGAACCTATACCTCTTCTCACTGCATCAACATCAGCACCAACCAGCTCGCAAAGATTGGCTACTTCGTTCATGAAAGTGATTTTTGTAGCCAGGAAAGAGTTTGCAGCGTATTTGGTCAGTTCAGAAGAACGTTCGTCCATAAAAAGAATCGGGTTTCCCTGACGAACATAAGGACCGTATAATTCGGTCATCAGTTTTTTCGCTTTTTCACTTTTTGTTCCCAAAACAACACGGTCGGGTTTCATAAAGTCATCAACCGCTACACCTTCCCTTAAAAACTCGGGGTTAGAAACCACATCTACTTCGATCGAGGTATTTTCGGCAAAAACGGCTTTAACCTTATCCGCAGTGCCAACCGGAACAGTCGATTTATTTACAATGACCTTGTATTCGGTAATCAGTTTGGAAATATCCTTTGCAGCACCTAAAATGTAAGAAAGATCGGCAGCACCATCTCCGCCCGGAGGCGTTGGCAAAGCCATAAAAATAATCTGCGCATCTTTTACGGCATCGGCAAGATTGGTGGTAAAGGTTAATCGTTCCTCCTCAATATTCCGATGGAACAAAAGGTCTAAACCAGGCTCATAAATCGGCACTTCCCCCGCCTGCATCTGTTTTACCTTTGCTTCGTTAATGTCGACACAAATTACATCATTTCCTGTTTCGGCTAAACAGGTTCCGGTAACTAAACCTACGTATCCGGTACCAATAACGGCTATCTTCATCTGTTGTATTTTATTTTAGCTGCTATGGAGTTATCATTAAAGCCTATTTATTGCATTGAATGTTAGGCTAAATTGCGATAGATCCATATATTTTTAAGCTTTTTAAATATATTCGTTTTATCTTGGCACGAAGATATGAAATTACTTTACATCATCGGAATCTGGACCTATACTTTACTCATCAGGATATTCTCTTTATTTAATCCTAAGGCTAAATTATTTATAACCGGGCGCAAAAATATCTTCAGCATAATTGCCCAGAAAATTAACCCTGCCGAAAAACATGTATGGTTTCATTTTGCATCATTAGGCGAATTTGAGCAGGGTCGGCCAGTTTTAGAAAAACTAAAAACACTTTATCCAGCCAAGAAAATCGTGGTCACTTTTTTTTCTCCTTCGGGATATGAAATCAGAAAAAATTATGCCCTGGCAGATGTATTTTATCTCCCGATAGATACTCCGGCTAATGCGAAACGTTTTATCGCAAACATTAATCCTGAAATGGCCATTTTCACCAAATATGAGTTTTGGCATTTCTATTTTAAAGAATTAAAAGACCAAGGTGTTCCTTTATATGTAATTTCAGGGATTTTTAGAGAAAGTCAGGCTTTTTTTAAATGGTATGGTGGCTTTTACCGCAATATCTTGAAGTCGGTTACCTACTTTTTTGTTCAAAATGAAGAAAGTAAAAGGCTTTTAAATTCAATTGGATTAAAAAACGTAATTATAAACGGCGATACACGTTTCGACCGTGTTTATGAAAATGCACAATCGCCGAAACAGCTCAGTCTCATCGAAAATTTTATTGGCAGCTCCCCTATCTTGGTATGTGGAAGCACCTGGCCAGAGGATGAAAAAATATTGTCGACCTTACCTGAAAAATATCCAGACTGGAAATTTATCATCGCCCCGCACGAGATCCACGAAAGCCATATCGAAAGTATTGAAAAACAGTTTCCGGTTGGCAGTGTTAGGTTTTCAGTTTTCAGTTCAGCCGATCAAATGCCAAACGCCGAACACCAAACGCTCATCATCGATAACATCGGCATGTTGTCTTCGCTCTATCAATACGGAAAAGTAGCTTATATAGGTGGTGGTTTCGGAACGGGAATACACAATACTTTAGAGGCTGCAGCATTTGGTATACCCGTAATTTTCGGACCTAAATACGATAAGTTTCAGGAAGCGAAAGATTTAATTGCCATAGGTGCGGCAAAAAGTATTTCTTCGCCCGAGGAAGTAATAAATGCTTTTAATGGCTTTATCGAAAATAAAACCGCGGCAGAGGAAGCTCGGAAATATGTGGCAGACAAAAAAGGGGCAACCGATCAGATTATTTCGATGATTACAAAATCAGATCAGCCTTAGCAATTTCTTCCACAATTTCGGGAATGCTTTGGTCGATCGAAACGGTTAATACATCCTGCTCATCAGCTTGTGGCTCTTCTAAGGTTTCAAATTGACTTTTCAATAAACTCGGGGGCATATATTGATGAGAACGTTTCACAATCCGATCGTGGATTAAATCGAAACTTCCTTTTAAATAAACAAATCGGATGGATGCATTATCGGTTCTTAACAGATCACGATAAGATTTCTTCAGTGCAGAACAAGCAATAATACAGGTTGTACCGTGTGCAGCATGCTCGCGGCCAACCTTGGCAATCAGCTGTAACCAGTCTAAACGGTCGGCATCTGTTAGGGGAATCCCGGCAGCCATTTTATCTACATTACGTTGCGAATGCAGGTTATCGCCATCAATAAATTCGGCATTTAACCTTGGTGCCAAAGCTTTTCCGACAACGGTTTTACCACTCCCCGAAACGCCCATCAAAATGATAAAATTCGCCATCTCTAAATCTAAAACTATTTAACCATTCCGGCAAGCGCCTCAATAAATACAGGACTATCATTTAAACTTTCTACCAGCTGAACATGTTCGCCACCTAGCGTTTTAAACTCTTCGTGGTATTCTACCGTAATTTCGTAAAGTGTTTCTAAACAATCGGCCACAAAAGCCGGACTAAAAACCAACAATCGTTTTTTACCTTCTGCAGCTAATTTCTTTAATACATCGGTAGTATAAGGCTGTACCCAAGGCTCTTTACCTAAACGGGACTGGAAACATACCGTATATTGATCTCTCGATAAGTTTAATTCTTTAGCGATCAACCTGGCGGTATCATGCCCCTGTGCAGAATAACAGAATTTATTGGTGTCGTTTAACGTCTGACAGCAATCGGCACTTTTTAGGCAGTAGCTTCCGGTGTGATCGCACTTTAACAATTGACGCTCGGGCAAACCATGGAAGCTGAACAACACATGGTCATAGCTTTCAACGTTATGCTTTTTCGCATTTTCGGCAAAAACTTTAATCATCAGTTCGTTATCATGAAAAGAATTGACAAATGAGATCGGAGGAACTGTTTGCCACTTACTTACTAGTTCCATAACCATTTGCATTACCGAGCCTGTACTTGCCGATGCATACTGTGGGAACATCGGAATTACCTGAATGCTTTCTACCAAGCCTGCTTTTAGGTTAGCCAGTGCCGATTCGATTGATGGGCTTTGATAACGCATGGCCAATTCTACGTGGTAATCGTTGCCCAATCTTTCCTGTAACATTTTAGCTTGTAGCCGGCTGTAAAACAAAAGTGGCGAACCATTTTCATTCCAGATTTCTTTGTATAGTTTTGCTGTTTTAGGGCTACGGAATGGAACAATAATCCCCTTAACCAATAGTGTCCGGTTCAATTTAGGGATATCAATTACCCTTTCGTCCATCAAAAATTGGTCTAAGTATTTTTTAACGTCAGCCGTTGCCGGACTATCAGGTGTTCCTAAATTTACCAGTAAAATTCCCTTTTTGCTCATCTATACAAGAATATGTTTCGTGCCGCAAATATCGCCATTTTATTGTTTTTTACCTATGCTAAAAATATAATGGCCGACATTTTTTAGTCAAAAAATGCGGTATTGATTACTTCCGAAGTCTAAAAGGATTTGAGAGCGGCAAGAATTGGAATTCTTACGAAAAAACTCATGATAGTGTCAGATGGTAACATCTGACACCACGGCCAAATAAGTCATGATGACCTCGTGCCATGCGCAGCGACTCATCATGAATATTATGAAAGCTTCCTGCAGTGTGTAGCGACAAATCATGAGTATCATGACGGGCCTTTGCCTAGCGCAGCTGCAAATCATGAGTTTTCAGATGAATACTGTTGCTAAAGATAAGAACTGGGATCAAAAAGATTTAATCTTGTGTCGGATGGTAACATCTGACACCACGACCATTCCTATTGCTTCATTTTATGCAGTTGCCACCAGGGCATACCTGGCTTTTGGTGGTGTTCTAGATGATAACCAAAAAAATAACAGGTGATAAAGGCCACAAAATGATTTTTCTGCAAGGTAGAAGAATGGTACTCGTTATCATGCTCTCCTTTGTGCGGCAGGTAAGTACCGAAATAAAACAATTGGAAAGTACTTAATAAGGATGGCAATACCCAAAACAACAACAGGTTTGTTTCATCAACCCAGATTTTTAGCACATTATAAGCTATAGCCATAATTACCAGTTGGATGATGGTAACATAATTTAACATAAAACGGAAATACCATTTCCAAAAACCATGCGGTGCAAAGTCGGGATCACTTTCGGTATGTACATGGTTGTGGTGTTGGTGATGTTTTGCATATAAACGGTTATAGAAAAAACCTGCATACAAAAAAGCAGAAAGGTAACCGATAAAATTATTTACTTTTTTATTTGATGATATGGTTCCATGCATGGCATCATGGGCAGTTATAAATAAACCTGTATACAAATGCATCTGAGCGAAAACCATCAAATAAACCCAAGGATTGCTCCAGGAGAAATGCCAGGTAAGCAAGAAATAAAGTGAAACAAACCAACAGGCAATTACGGTTAACGCAACCAAAATTCCAGGGTAAGGGTTTATCTTTTTCAATTTACAGTTTTGTTGAGTAGATTACCTTTGTTCTTAACTAAACAAAGTAAACAGATCCTTAGTTTTTACAACCTTAATTTTAAAGTTTGTTGGGGTCATCTCGTTCCATATCCAATTGTAATGCTTAATCACATTACAAGCACTTAAATGTGGTCGATCTGCAGTTGTATGCGCATCTTCAACAACTGTTACTTCATAATCTTTACTAACAGCGGATTTTACTGTTGCATCAATACAGAAGTCGGTGGCACAACCCGTTATAAAAAGTTCAGTAATATTGTTTTCAGCCAAAGTAGCCTGCAAATTCGTATTGTAAAATGCATCATTTGCTGATTTTGAGATTAGATAATCAGAGGATGAACTAATTAATTCTGGCAAGAGTTTCCAATCACTTGTATTTGGCAAAAAAATATTCTCTTTAGTACCGTCATGTTGAACAAAAATCACCTTATTATTAGCCCGAAAATAGTTTGATAGTATATTTATCCTCTCAATTACCCCCAGTGTATCGTAGCGTAAAGCATAAGGTTTAAAGCTACCCACTTGCATATCTATAATTAATAATGCTTTCATATATAACAAATATTAATTGATAGGCTGTTTCATCAATATTGCTCCAAAGCAACCTTAACTTTCTCCATCAACCACATTGGTGTAGAAGTAGCTCCGCAGATGCCCACTTTATCATTTTCGTTAAACCAGCTTTGATCTAACTCTTCCGCATTAGAAATGAAGTAAGCATTATCATTGTGTTTTTTACACACGTCGTAAAGCACTTTTCCGTTAGACGATTTTTTACCTGATACGAAAACGATGCGGTCGTAATGACTTACAAAATCTTCCAGTTCTTCGTAACGGTTAGATACCTGCCTGCAAATGGTATCGTTAGCCTTAACTTCATAGCCCCGGCTTAATAGTTCATCTTTGATATGATAAAATTTATCTGTGCTTTTAGTGGTTTGGCTGTATAGGGTAAACTTGGCAGGAAGTTCTACATTATCTAATTCGGCCAAATCCTGAAATACGATTGCCTTACCATCCGTCTGACCTTGAAGGCCAATTACTTCGGCATGACCATGTTTGCCAAAAATAAGCACTTGTTCATCATCATCATGCGAATTTTTGATCCTGTTCTGGAGTTTTAAAACCACGGGGCAAGAAGCATCAATTAGGGTAAGGTTATTTTCTAAAGCAAGTTGATAAGTAGATGGTGCTTCACCATGAGCCCTGATTAAAACCTTTTCATCCCTGAGGTCTTTTAAAATTTCGTGATCAATGATTTTTAATCCACGTTTGGTTAAACGCTCAACCTCTTCATCATTATGAACAATATCGCCAAGGCAATATAAATAACCTTCGTTATCTAAGATATCTTCGGCCATTTCTATGGCATATACTACGCCAAAGCAAAAGCCTGATGATTTATCGATGTTGACCTGTAAGTTATAACCCATTGTGATACAAAATTAAGCAAAAATATTTGTTCCGGTTGTCATGTACAAGACAACAAAAAAGATTAGCTGCGATAGGAACATGGCCGTTCCGATATATTTTTGCTGTTTTAAACCCAAGGCATAATAAAATTTCAACAAGATTACCGAAACGATAAACCAGGCTACGTAATTTTGAACAGGGATATCGTGCCAATCCCAATGCCAGTAGTCAAACTTCATGGCTACGGGTTCTAAGAAGAAATCGAAGCCGACCAACACAAAAGCACCAATAACAGATGCTAAAATACTATGTCTGATTTTCAAACTTTTCATCATCTGACCTACACTAAAAATAAGGATTATCCAGTTTACGCCCATTAATATTGGAACCGCAGCAATTTTGTAACCTAATGTATCCCCATAATAGTAACTGCCAAATATTTTTCCGGTATGCACACCCAGTACCTCTACTAAAAAGCCACATAGAAAAACTCCCGAAACCAATAACAACAGCCGCTTTACATCTGCATTGTACGCAAAAACAATTACTGCAAACATTAACAATAAATGAAATGGAACAAGTTTGATAAAATAAGGTTGAGCAGCAGGGATTAAAAAACCAATCAAACCAACTAAATGAAAAATGATAATAACAGCAACCGCAATCCTTTTAACCTTTAAATCGCTTTGATCGTTCTGCCCTTCCATGTGCCTGTTTTAAAAATATGTTTTTTTATAGAAATAAATGAAATAACTAAGAAGAACAACATCTGAAATGGATGTAAGACCAAATTTATCAAAACATTCTGTCCGGATAAATAGGAGATCATGATTCTACTTAATACTATTAAAGTTAATGGTAATACAAGTAAAGCAATGTTAAAGTTTAAGATTAAAATTACCGGCCCTATAGTTACCAAAAGCTGGTAAAGTAATAATATTATGATGTTATTACCAAAACCCGCAAGTAAATTTTTACTAAAGCCGTTTAAGCTTTCCCCCAGATCCTTGTACATCCTGCAATAAATCAGTCCGTTGGCCAAAAGCGCTTCAGCATTATATTTTTCCTGTTTTACGAGTTTCATAATCTCTACATCTTCTACAACCTGATGTTTAACGCGCTCATGCCAATGGTTTTCTTTGTAGTTACCGGCATTAAAAAACATACATTGTCCACTTGCCGCCGCAAAAGCCGGATTTTTAGAAAGTTTAACCAAACGCAAGGGCAGTAAATTCAACAGAATAAAATGCATTAATGGCACGGTTAACCGCTCTCCGATCGATTTCATCGTTTGATTGGTGAAAACACTTAGCAAAGTCAGGTTTCCAATTTCCATACGGGCAATTAAACTATTGATCAGCCCCCTTTTGATTGTTTCATCTGCATCGATAAACAACAGGTATTTCCCTGTTGCCAATTCGCTAAGCTGATGGCAGGCATAATTTTTACCCAGCCAATTGTTCGGAAGCTCTTTTCCGCTTAGCACTTTAAACTGTGGGTTCGAACTGCAAAAATCAGCTACTACCTTGAAAGTATTGTCTGTGCTGTTATCATCCAAAACGATCACTTCATAATTGCTATAATCCTGATTTTTTATAGAAATAAGCAGTTCCAATATATCAGCTGCTTCATCTCTTGCCGGGATTAAAATCGAAACTTTATCCTGATAATGTTTAACAACCCTGGGTAACTTCGGATTAGAAAGGAAATTAAAAACGGTAACCGAAAACCTGATCACCAGAAAAATTAAAACGGCGTAAATAAAAATTGTCATTCAATAATCTGAGTTTGTTTAACAGCTGACTGATCGTAATGTTTATTGTAAGCGCTTTTTAATAACTGTAAACTCACGTACTCCTCATTCTCCCAATGCTGTAGATAAGTATAGGCCGTGGGTTTTCTCTTTGCGAAATAATCGATAAAAGTGGCCGCAAAAATAATATTAATCTTCTTCTGACTGGCGTTGATCATCTGCATGACGCCTTTCTCAAAGCTGATACTTTTTACATGGTTCGAGTACAGTTTACCCTGCGGGAATACAAGCACCAGATTAGCAGGGTCATCTAACAGTTTGCCAGCATAATTAAGTGTGGTTAAAACATCCTTACTTTTATTTTCGGCAGCAAACGCACCCAGATATTTCAGAAAACTTACTTTATTGTAATTTTCGGCATTCACCAACACATGGAATTGTTTTTTAAAAACTTTTTTATTGATGTAAAAAAGAAAAAAACCATCCCACCAACTGAAGTGGTTGGCCAAAATCAAAATAGAAGAATCCTGTTTGGTTTCCACTCCATCGTAATTATATGCTGCAAAATCCTTTTTGATAATAAATTGGATATACCAGGAGAAAAAGCTGAAAATCAAATTATTTTTTCTGGGCTGGTACATGTCGGGAAGTTGCAAAAAAATGAGGTTAATTGCAAATCTTTAACATTATAGTCTTCGTTTGCAACGAGGATTACCGAGAGCCACATTTGTAATGTGGGGTAACAGCTTAAAACCATTTCAATATCAGCGATATTCTCATACATCCTCGTTATAAACAAGCACGATACAATTAATGACCATAGTCCTCGTTTGCAACGAGGATTAGCGAGAGCCACATTTGTAATGTGAGACAATATTTCTTTATATTCGATAAAGATCCCTAACATCCTCATTATAAAAGAGGATAATAATTTACGTAAGAAAAAAAACTTATTTGATTATGGGAGGAAGCAGATATATTATTACAGATCAAAACCAGACATATTTTGTAACCTGCACTATAGTTGGTTGGATTGATCTATTTACAAGACCAGAATATAAAAACATTATTGTCGAATCATTAAATCATTGCATCAACAATAAAGGTTTAGTATTAAACGGCTGGGTTTTAATGACGAATCACATTCATTTTATTGGAAGATGTGAGGAACCGTATAAATTATCTGATTTCCTATGGGATTTTAAAAAATTCACCTCAAAAAAACTTGCAACAGCAATTAAAGAAATACCAGAAAGTAGAAGAGAATGGCTTCTAGATAAGTTTAGCTTCGAAGCTAGAAAAACCAATCGGGCAGAAAATTACAAAATCTGGCAAGATGACAATCATCCTATAGATTTACAAGATATAGACCCTTATCAAAAACTACCTTATATTCATGAAAACCCTGTTAAAGCTGATATTGTTGAATTTCCAGAGCACTATATTTATAGCAGCGCTAAAGACTATTCAGGAATTAAGGGACTAGTGAAAGTAGAGTTGATTTAAGTAGTAGCGATAAAATCGCTATTCTCATACATCCTCGTTACAAACGAGGACGATGTCACGAGCTCAACGGATTGAATGCTTCTATGAAAGAAAGTTTTCATCCATTTTACATCTTAATCTAGCTCAAATAAACCCGGTCTTCTTCACCCTCTACATCCATTACCACATCTACATGTTCCTTTAAGATGGTGGCGAGTTCCAATCCTACAAAATCGGTTGCTATGGGAAAAATTTTATGGCTACGATCAACCAAAACAACTGTCCTGATCTTTTTATGCGGGGTATTTAAGAAAACACCCAGTCCATAAGCAAGGGTTTTGCCACTATTTAATACATCATCAACAATAATAATCACCTTATTTTTCCAATGGCTTTCATCTAAGTCAGTTGAGGCAACCAATTTGCTGCTTTCCTTTTGTAAATCTATACGCAATAAGGTAATCTTAAAACCTGATATCTTTTTAAGCACTTTTTCTAACCTCAGTGCCAGTTTGTAACCGCGGTCCCAGATACCTGCAAGCACAACCTCCTTTTCATTCAGGTTATCTTCCAATATCTGATAAGCGATGCGGTCTATTTTCTGCTGAATCTGTTTCTTATTAAGAATAAGTAGTTGTGATGCCATTGTATAAAAAGGATTGAATACAAAAAGAACGATTTTAAGGATGAAATTCAAACTATTTGAAAAATAATTTCAATTGTTTGCAACGTTTCGGTTAGAGATGCGTCTAATCAATAACCATAACACAAATCATGAATTATTATCCCACTAACACCCAGTTATGATAATTCAGGAATCATTTAACGAAATACAATTATGAAAATCATCACCAAATCATCCGCCATTTTATTTATGATCGTAACCAGCTATATGGCTAAAGCACAGGAAGCGAAAAATTTCCCCGTAAAAAACTTTAATAGCATAGGCGTAAGCAGCGGAATAGATTTATACCTCACCCAGGGCAACAGCGAGAGCGTAAGTATAAAGTCTGATTCGGAAACCCTACAAGATATTGTTGTTGAACAAAACGGCAGCAATATCAATATAAAATTCAAAGACGGCATTAATTTAAGCGGACTGTTTAAAAACCGAGTAATTAAGGCTTATGTGAGTTTCAAAACATTAAATGCACTTGCAGCATCTGGAGGATCGGATGTTTTTACACAAAACCAGATTAAAACAGATAAGCTTGCTATCCGCTCTTCGGGAGGATCAGACTTAAAACTGACTGTAGTTTGTAATGATTTAACGATCCAGTCGAGCGGCGGCAGTGACCTCGATTTAAAAGGCAAAGCAGCAAATATGACCATCCAATCGAGTGGAGGCAGTGATATTGATGCCTATGAATTAATTGCGGATTATGCAAAAGTTCAGGCTTCTGGTGGTTCGGATGTTAACCTTTATGTGAATAAAGGCTTAGAAGCAAGTGCGAGTGGTGGTGGCGATGTGAGCTACAAAGGTAATGCCTCACTAAAGAAAACATCGAGCTCGAAAAGCGGAGATGTACACCACGTAAATTAAGAGTTTAGTTTAGTTAATGATAACTCGCTGCTTTGTGGATGCAAAGCAGCGTTGTCTTTATAAAAGGATTTCACAGATTTGGGGATTACACAGATGGTAATTATTTATACGCATAGACTTCAGACTAAGGCCTGTGGACTAAGGACTAAAATCTACCTTCCACCTTTTTTATACGGATAATAAATAAAGTTTGCGCCTTCTGGAACGATCACAAATACACACATGTAATCTTCCGGCTTTTTATAAACCTTTAAGAAGGGTTCTCTTCTCTCTTTACTGATGATGCCTTTTTCTACAAATTCTTCTAATGTTGAAGCCTGTATCGTCCAGTTGGTATTGAGTTCTTCTTTATTTAAGATAAGTTCGCCAATGTTTACCTCGTGTTGGTGCGCGATAAAAATCGGATGTGCAGAAATGCCCTCAACCATAATTTCAATAGCAACTTCTCTAACTGCATCCGCGTAAAACTCCAGATCTTTCTCTAAACTTACCAGCGGGCTTTCCTGTTTTTGTGGTGCCCCACTATCTTCTGGCGTTGCACTTAATAATTCTTCTCTATCCATTTTAGGGTAAAAGGTTTATGGTGTAGGGTATAAGGAGTAGGGTTTAAAATACATCATTTATTTAAGGGCTGTTGACCTTAAACCTTTTGCCTTACGCCTTTAACCTTAACAATACTACATTTTCTACGTGTTGCGTGTGTGGAAACATATCCACAGGTTTAATGCGTGCTACATCGTATTTTTCTTTTAACAGCTCTAAATCTCTTGCTTGTGTAGCTGCATTACAACTCACATACACAATTTTTTCTGCTTCCATTTCCAGCAAGCGCTGTACTACATCTGCATGCATGCCGGCCCTTGGCGGATCGGTAATTACCACATCTGGTTTGCCATGAGCCAGGATAAATTCTGAAGTAAGGATATCTTTCATATCTCCGGCATAAAAGATCGTATTGTCGATCCCATTTAACTCGGAATTAAACTTTGCATCTTCAATCGCGGTTGGTACATACTCTACTCCCACTACCTGCTTCACATTTTTTGCAATAAAATTTGCAATCGTACCGGCACCTGTGTATAAGTCGTAAACCAGTTCATCGCCTTTAAATCCGGCGAAATCTCTGGTAATTTTATATAATTCGAAAGCCTGCTCAGAATTGGTCTGGTAAAAAGACTTCACCCCAATTTTAAAACGGATGCCACCCATTTCTTCGAAAATATGGTCACGACCTGAAAATACCACCACATCCTGATCAAAAATCGTATCATTTTTCTTCTGGTTAACAATGTATAAAAGTGAAGTAATCTGAGGAAATTCTGTCTTTAGGAAATTCATCAAGCCATCAACCTGATCCTGCTCCGGATAAGCGAAAACTACTGCTACCATTACCTCTCCGGTAGTAGAAGTACGGATAATCAAGTTACGTAAAGCACCTTCGTGGTTACGTAAATCGTAAAAAGACAAACCATGATCTGAAGCATATTTGCGTACCGAATTCCGGATCGAATTAGATGGCTCATCCTGCAGGTAACAGTGCTCGATATCTAAAATCTTATCGAAACGCAGGGGCACGTGAAAACCCAGGGCATTCATATCAAAGTCTTCTTCGCGTTCGATATCCGTTTTTTCTAACCAACGTTTGTTCGAAAAAGTAAACTCTAGCTTATTACGGTAATACCTGTTTTTTGCTGAACCTAAAATTGCTTCAGTGCCAGAGGTATCTATTTTACCGAGACGCTGTAAAGCAGCCTCTACATTTTTCTGTTTAAACTTTAACTGCGCATCGTAGCCCATGTGCTGCCATTTGCAACCGCCACAGGTTCCGAAATGAGGACAAAAAGGATCGGTACGTAGTTCCGATTTTTCGTGCAGTTGCTCAATGATGGCTTCTGCAAAATTCTTTTTCTTTTTGGTCAACCTCACATCTACTACATCACCGGGAACGGCCTTATCCACAAAAATAACCAACTCGTCGGCCTTGCCAACACCTTTTCCCTCTTCAGCAATATCGATTATATGTACGTTTGGAACAATAGTTACCGTACCGGGTTTTCTTCTACTCATTATTTTGCAAATATAGAAAAAAGAGGTTAAAGGTAGAAGATAGAAAGGTGGAGGGCTTAAAACCCAGTTAATCAAGAAAGATAGGGCAATACTATAGTGTTCGAACCAGGATTGTTCGTTAAGAAAATTTAGATTTTAAAAATTATTTTCCAAAAAATTTAAATGCAGCGCCCCAAAAGCCATCTAACCAATTAAATTTTAGGTCAAATTTTTCATCTACTTGTACAGAAAACTCTAATATTTCTTTGCTCATGATAAAAAACCTATCTATTTAAGCAATAATACTAAATTCATACCAAAAACCAAAACGGTATAAATTAATTTTATGTTAATTTTACATCAAATGGTTAAAAGTCTTCTTTATCAGAAAATTCAGTTTCGATCTGTCTTAGGATAATCATATGATACAAAGTCCTAATCAGTAAACTTAGCTCCCATACGCACCAATAGATAACCGCAGGATTAGATTTATTCTTTATACTTGCAGCCTGTTAAACTTAGTGCTATCACCCTATGAAATTCATCCTAACCAGTGTGTTATTTTTATTCATCATTTCTTCTACCTCTTTTGCACAGCCTTGTAATTGCAATCAAGAATTTAAGTATGTTAAAGATAAAATTGAAAAAAATTACGCTGGTTTTAAAGATAAGGTGAATGCTAAAACAGAAGCTACCTATCATAAACGCACACAGGCTGCACTTGAACAATCGAAATCGATAACAAAACCCGCTCACTGTGTTTACTTAATTAATGAGTGGTTAACTTTTTTCAAGGATGGGCATATTCAAATAGGCAGAAACAGGATCTCTAAAGAAAAAGAAGAAGCCAAATTACAAGAGCGTATTCAGGCAATGGAACGTTTAAGCCTGTCAAGCCAGGAGCTGGCCAACTTTAAAAATACAAAAGGAATAACGGGCATTTATTGGAGTGAAGATTCCACATCCCGAATCGCAGTGATCAAAAACAAAACCCACTTTCGTGATTATGCTGGTGTAGTAATTTCCTCAAAAGCCGGCAGATGGTTGCCTGGACAGGTAATATTAGAGCTTAAGAGCGGCAAGGATACTCTTAAAGGCATCATGTATGATCGATATTATATCCCTACAACTATTTCATTACAAATTAAGGAAAATGCTTTAGGCTCCTTTAAAAGAGAAGGAAGTAAGCAATCATCAACAGAACCTGTTAGTGAAGCAACTGTATCCAGCAAAGTACTTTCTACAAAAACATTATATATAAAGATTAGCACATTTAATCAGCTTAATGCAAAGAACATAGATTCCTTGTTTAAAGCAAACCGATCTAACTTAAGTAAAATGCCTTACTTAATTCTCGACTTAAGGAATAATGGTGGTGGTGCTGATTTTGCTTACAGGCCGATAACCCCATATATTTACACAAACACATTCAGAAACATCGGTGCAGATGTACTAGCTACGGATGACAACATAGCAGGTTGGGCTGCAATAGCTACAACAAATGGTCTTCCTCCTGATCAAAAGGTGTTTATTAGTGAGGTCATTAAAAAAATGGAACAAGGTAAAGGTAAACTGGTTTCCTTCTCTGACGACAGCAATACCAGTTTAGACAGCGTTGCGCCCTTCCCTCAAAAAGTTATCATTCTGATTAATAAAAATTGTGGAAGCACTACTGAAGAATTTCTGTTGCTGGCTAAACAAAGCAGCAAAGTAACTTTAATGGGCGAGCATACCGCAGGTGTTTTAGATTATTCTAATATGAGAGGCGCAGATTTTAGCTGTATGCCTTACATGCTTTATTGGGCTACTTCCCGAAGCAGAAGAATTGATGAAGGGATAGTCATAGATAACATCGGTATCAGTCCTGATCAAGTTTTAAAACCCGAACAGAACTGGATTAATGAGGCGAAGAATTACGTTGAAAAATAAACTCCATTTACAGCTCAAAAAATCTGACGGTACAGTTTGATATTCAATATGTTATTTGATATGATGATATAATTTCGTAACTTAATATATCATTCACATAAAAATGGAGGTTCATTATGAACGTTATCCGTAAAATTGAACATTGGGGCGATGTTCATCACTCAAAATGGCTGGATTATCTTCGGATTGTACTCGGCCTGATCATTTTTGGAAAAGGTGTTTCCTTTATCAGCGACACTTCAGTACTTCAGAACATGATCACACAAAACAACGTATTTGGTTTTTCAGGCGTGTTGATCAGTGTAGCCATTCATGTCGTCGCGTTTGCACATTTGGTTGGCGGAGTTTTAATTACACTGGGCTTAGTTACGCGCTTTGCCGTAGTCATTCAGATTCCAATCTTATTGTTTGCGGTATTTTTTGTTAACCTTACCCCGGGGTTTTCCTCGCCGAATTCAGAATTATGGTTTTCGGTACTGGTATTATTCCTGCTCATTATGTTTTGGGTAGTGGGTTCGGGGCCTTTATCTGTTGACGAAGGATTAAAACGCAAAACTGGCAAGCGCTACGCTTAAGCAACATTGAATATTCTTAGTATCTTTCGCTTTTATAGATGATCATGAAAACGAAGATACTTTTTGCACTGCTTTTTGCGGGATTGACAAGTTACGCACAAAATCCAACAGACGGATATTTCAAGCTTACCAGAACTGGCTTTAAAGAGAATAACGCCTACGAAACTACAGCCTTTGTAGAAAAGTATTTCCGTGTTCCTGGCAATACAGGTTTTAATGCGAGTATCCATTATGTAGAAAACATCCTTAAAAAAGCTGGTTTTGTAGAACAGAAACAAACTGAATCAGAGGCTCCTTTAACGTATCGCATCGAAAAAAGAGCAATGAAAAACAATACCTGGGAGCCTGTTGATGCCAATATTGATATTGTTGGCGAATCGCAACCACTTATCTCTTTCAAAAGCAACCGCAATATGATTCCGATCAATTGCGCATCAACACCTAAGGGAGGCATTACAGCAAATGTAGTTTTCATCGCCAATGCCACACCTGCCGAAATTGAAAAAATAGACCTTAAGGGGAAAATTTTATTCTCTGAGAGCAACCCTTCACGTTTACTTCAAATCGCTACGAAAGCAGGAGCAATTGGTGTATTGGGTTACTCGATGCCGAAATATACCCAACCCGAAATCCACCAGACTTCTATTCAGTTCGGAAGCATGAAAGCCAACAGTGAAGTTTGGACTTTGCTTTTATCTTATGCGGCTAAAGAAAAATTAAAAGCGGCCTGCTTAAAAGGCGAAACCAGGTTAAAAGTTGATATCCAGACCAAAATTTATCCATCAGAGGAATTAACCATTGTAGCTAACGTTAGAGGTAGCCTAAACCCTACCGAGCGTTTTGTATTCAGTGCCCATGTTCAGGAACCTGGCGCAAACGATAATGCCAGTGGTGTTGGTACTTTAGCAGAAATGGCACGCTTAACTGCCGAACTATATCAGGCAAAAAAAATCAGTCCGGAACGGAGCTTAACCTTTTTATGGGGCGATGAGATTGTGTCCACCAGAAGATATATTACCGAAGATACTATCCGCGCCAAGGGCATTATGTGGGGAATGAGTTTGGATATGGTTGGCGAGGACACTAAAAAAACCGGAGGTTCTTTCCTCATTGAAAAAATGCCAGACCCCTCTGCCATCTGGACCAGGGGAACAGATAAACATACCGAATGGGGAGCAGGAGATGTTGGTGAAAAAGACTTTTTTCCGCACTATTTTAACGATTTTATTTTTGACATCTGTAAAACGCAAGGCAAATTCGCCAATTGGACGGTTAACTATAATCCCTTCGAAGGTGGCAGCGATCATACTCCATTTTTACAGTATAAAATCCCAGGTTTATTGATGTGGCATTTCACAGATGTATTTTACCACACGGATAACGACCGTATTGATAAAGTTTCGCCATCGGAAATGAAAAATGTTGGTATAAGCGGTCTAACTGCAGCCTACACTTTAATTTCAGCAGATGAAAATACCGCTACAGCTACTGTTACACAGATTAAAACTGATGCTCTAATTCGTTTAAAAACGGAGTTCGAACTGAGCAAAAAAGCAATTACAGAAGGGAAAGCTGCAAAGGATGAAAAACACATTATCGAAGTTTGGGCCAAATGGTATATCGATGCCCTGGCTACGGTGAATAAAATGCCAGTAAAATCCGAAACCACAAGAGTGGGTTCAGCGATTAAGTTTGCTACCAGTGAGATTGAAAAGCAAACAAAAGTGTATTTGGAGGAGTTAAAGTAGGTTAGTTCTTATAGTTGATTAAGTTTATAACCACTTTAACCATCATTTCCTTTTCTTTAGGATCACTTTCCGCTATAAGTAAGGTGAGGGCAACCAAGGCATTATCGGCAATTCTTTTTGTACCATCTTCGCGATAGAGGATTTTATTTTTGTCCAGAAACCAAACGAATAAAAACGCCCCGATACGCTTATTCCCATCAGAAAAGGAATGATTTTTAACCACAAAATATACAAATTGGCCGCCTTCTCTTCTAAACTCGGATAAAGTTCTTCGCCATCAAAAGTTTGATAAATGGTAAATAACGAACTTTTAAAAGATTGATCTTTTTCATTCCCAAAAAGTTTGCTTCCACCAAATTTAAATCTTAAATCATCTATTGCCTCTATTGCCGAATCGTAATCGATTTTAAAACGACCTTTAGTATCAGAAACCGTGTTTTCGAGCTGCTGGTGATCATATTTATCGAGAACATCAAAGCATAAACATAATCTGTAAGAATCTTAAAGGTAGTTTTTAGCTCCTCATGATTAAGTAATTGGTTATTTTGAACTGTACCAATTAATTTAATAGCTTGCTTCAGTTCTAGTAGTTGCTGATTCTCCTCTTGTAACTTTTTATTATTTAATACGTAACCTTTAATTAAATATTCTTTCAAAATCCGATTGGCCCAAATACGAAATTTAGTACCTTCTTTCGACTTTACCCGATATCCCACTGAAATAACAACATCAAGTGAATAATAGAATGTGCTATATTTTTTCCCATCCTTGGCAGTTGTCAAGGATTCCTTGACAACTGCCTCTCTTACAAGCTCGCTTTCTTCAAATATATTCTTGATATGAAGACTTATATTCTGTTTAGTTTTATTAAAAAGCTGTTGCATTTGCTGCTGGGTAAGCCAAATAGTTTCACTACCAAAAGCCACCTCTATTGCAGGTAGTCCTTCTTCAGTTTTATAAATTATAATTTCATCCTAATTCATCGCTTTAAGTTAGTAAAATTATTTATCCTATTTTCGCATTATGCCTAAACCAAAAGCCATAATTATCGGAGGCGGAATTGCGGGAATCGCATCTGCTATACGCCTTGCTGTAAAGGGTTATGAAGTTGATGTTTTTGAAGCCAATTCGAAACCTGGTGGTAAGCTATCGGAAATAAAAATGAATGGATTTAGGTTTGATGCCGGACCAAGTTTATTTACGATGCCACAGTACGTGGATGAACTTTTTAAACTGGCCGATAAAAACCCTAAAGATTATTTCGGGTACATTAAATTGAGAGAAGTTTGTCGTTATTTTTACGAAGATGGCTTAAGGCTAAATGCCAGCGCAGATTTAGAAAAATTTGCGAAAGAAATTGAAGAAAAAACCCAATCAACTGCAGAAGAGGTTGATTTGTTTCTAAAAAAAAGCAAAACCATTTACGAGGTTACCCATCGCGTATTTTTAGAAAGAAGTTTGCATAAACTTAAAAGCTACCTGCACTGGGATACCTTAAAATCACTGCTCCGTTTTGGTCAGATAGATGCGTTTAGAACACAAGCCAAAGCGAATCAATCTTTCTTTAAAGATAAAAGAATAGCACAGTTGTTTAACCGTTATGCAACCTACAATGGCTCTGATCCTTATCAGGCACCAGCCACACTTAACGTAATTCCACATTTCGAGTACCATTTCGGGGCTTTTCTTCCCAAAAATGGGATGTACGGCATTGTTACTGCTTTGGTAAAATTGGCTGAAGAATTGGGTGTGAAATTTCATTACAACCAAAAAGCAGAAGAAATTCTATATTCGGATGGCCGCAAACCCAAAGTAACGGGCATAAAAGTTAACGATAAAACCTATAATGCAGATATTATTGTGTCTAACCTTGATATCTGGTTTACCTATAAAAAGTTACTTCAAGGCATAGCACAACCTCAAAAACTCCTCAACCAGGAGCGCAGCAGCTCGGCTTTGATTTTTTATTGGGGGATGGATGGTAATTATAGTGATTTAGGATTGCACAATATCTTTTTCACGGAAGATTATCAAAAGGAATTTAATGCCATCTGGAAAGATAAAACCATCTGCAGCGATCCTACTGTTTATATTAACATCAGCGCTAAACACATCAGAGATGATGCCCCTTTAGATGGCGAAAATTGGTTTGTCATGATCAACGTCCCTGCCAATAACCATCAAAACTGGGAGCTGTTAATTAAAGAAGCAAGGGAAAATATTATTAAAAAAATCAGTCGTGTTTTAAACAGGAATATTGAAAAAGATATTATTTGTGAACAGATTCTTGATCCTCGAAGTATTGAAAGCAAAACAGGATCGTATCAAGGTTCTTTATATGGCAACAGCTCCAACAACCAATTTTCTGCTTTCTTAAGGCATTCCAATTTCAGTTCGAAAGTGAAAAATTTATATTTCTGCGGAGGGAGTGTACATCCGGGCGGTGGGATCCCACTTGCATTATTATCCGCCAAAATAATTGATGATGGAATTGGTTTAGTGGTTCATTAGTCAATAGTATAATCGTTCATTGCTTATCGGTTATTGGTTCGCTTGCAGGTGTATATCCACTATTAGCTTAATCAATTAATTGTCTCCAAACTCCAAACGCCAAACTCATTTATCAATTATACCTAATCGCTTCCTCCAACTTCTCCCCATCCAGATCAAAAGCATTTACAATCAATTTAGCCTGGGTATAAAAAGGATCCCGCTCCTGAAGTTTTTCTTTGATGAATACCAAAAGCTGTTCATCATCCAAATCTTTAATTAAGGGTCGTTTTTGACGGTTATGTAAACGGGATACCAGGGCAGCAGGCTCCATTTGTAGGTACACCGTTTCACCATTGGCATTCATCCATTGCATATTATCGAAAAAACATGGCAACCCACCTCCAGTGGCCACCACGCAGGTTTCGGGGTAATTGAAGGTTTTAAGCATTTCACTTTCATAATCCCTAAAACCACTTTCTCCAAATTCGGCGAAATACTCCGCAATGCTTTTCCCGGTTTTTGAAACAATTTCGGCATCAAGATCTATTACAGGGCAATCTAAACGATGTGCCAGCTGTTTGGCTTTTGTACTTTTGCCGCAGCCCATATATCCGATAAGGAAAATCTTCATGTATTTCTCTTTTAATCGACCTTATAATAAATGATCGCGTTTTAACATTATATAATCGGTTACAGGTGGCGTAAAACCTTCTTTCTTTAATAAGGTTACAACCTGTCCGCGATGATAAGTAGAATGATTAAATAAATGAAATAAAATTTCATCTAACCGATTTTCATACTGAACACCATGCGAATTACTATATACAATAGGTTTATCTAAAGCATTATTTTCTAACGCGGCCCTGATCAACTTAAAATTGTCGGCAGCAATATTTTTAAAATTCGACTTTGGATGAATATCCCAAACCCCGTAAAGCGGTTTTTGACCTGAAATGCGTTGCGCCCAGATATGTTGTGCATTGAGTACGTGACTAAACAAACGTTCGGCATCCGGCATTTCGTGCGTTGCAAGCTTAAAGATTTCGATCATGCGCTGATCTGCAAGTTCAGTATAATTTACAATCTCTTTTTCCTGCATAGCTTAGCTTAATTTAACCCTTGGATCAACATAGGCATATAAAATATCTACCAGAATATTAATGACCACAAACACGAACGCAATAAAAAGAATAGATCCCATCACGACCGGAAAATCAGACATTTCTAAGGCTGTTACCGTTGTTCTTCCCAATCCGTTGTATCCAAAAATATACTCCACAAAAAAGGAACCTGCCAGTAACGAAGCAAACCAACCCGAAATGGCCGTAATTACCGGGTTCATTGCATTTTTTAAGGCGTGTTTGTAAATAATGGCATTTCTACTCAAACCTTTAGCCCTAGCTGTTCTGATATAATCTTGTGCCAAAACATCCAGCATTGCACTTCTGGTGAGCTGTACGATAATGGCTAAAGGCCTTAAGCCTAAGGTAATCATCGGCAGCCATAGGTTTCTTAAGGTTAATACTTCACCGTTAAAGGGGTCGTAGGAATATAAGCTGCCGCTCATTTTTAGTCCGGTGTAATTGCTCAGCACAAAACCGAACAACCAGGCGATAATAATCCCAGCAAAAAAAGAAGGGGCCGATATTCCTAAAATGGCAAAAGCATTAGCCGACTTATCAATCCACGAATCTTTATAAACTGCCGATAGGACACCTAAAAACACCCCGATTATTGTGGCAAAGATCATCGCTGTTAAAGCCAGAATAAAAGTATTCGGTACTGTTTCGGATAGTATGGCTGTTACATCACGCTTGGTTTGATACGAGCTACGCAGGTATGGCCATTTTACAGCCAGTACCTTTTTATCAAAAGCCATTATTTTCACGTAGTGGTATTTCTGTTTACTGGTACTATCGTTATCTAAAATACTAATGGGCGATAAATCATTAATGTATAAAATAAACTGAACAGGCTTGGAACGGTCTAAACCAAATTCTTTGCGCACAGCCTCGAGCGACTGTACATCGGCCCTTTGCCCCATGGTCATCCGCGCTGGGTCGCCAGGCAAGATATTAAACAACACAAAAACAACCAGTATCACCCCCCCCATTACAAGCAGTCCGTACATTAGTTTTTTTAGTGCGTATCCGATCATGTTATTTATCGAAATATTTCCGGCTCAGCTGATCAAAAGTTGGTATGTTATGGGCATTCCATTTATTGATCACCACACCGTTTTTCATCAATAAAATACCCGGATTTGCCCTCACCATACTTTTCAACGGAACAGCATCTGCATAAAAAACCTCCGAGAACAGGTTATTCTTTTTGATAAATGCCTGTGTATCCTGTGCTGAATTGGACGTAAGCAATACCGTGCGGATATTAAACTGTTGCGTGGCATTTAAAGCCAGTGCATTTAATTTACCGATTGCGGCCTCATTTGTAGCATGAAGATCATAAGCCACAAAAATGATGTTGTAGTAGGGATTCTCAATTAACTCTTTGGTATAGTCGGTACCAGAAGCATCGGTAATATTTAAGTCTTTAATTTTGGGTTCAAATCCTTTTTTTACCAGGTTTTTTGTTGGCTCACCTATGATTTCCCAATTGTTATCCTTCCAGATTTCAGTTTTAAGATAGGCCTTATCGCTCATATCTTTCTCTTCTTTGGTTTTCTTATTTTTTAAATGGTACATGATCTCAAATTCATCTGGCTTTTCTCCCGGAGGGATAACCATTAATGAAGGAAGATGTGCACCTACTTTATAAGGCAGGAAATCGATAATTGGCAGTACATTATACGTGTAAATACCAAAACCCAAAGATACCACCGTTACAGCGATGGCGATATTTCTTTGCGTGGCTTCTTTTTTAAATAAGGGCTGAATGAGGTTCTTGTTTAAGAAAATTACAATAATTAGTGCCAGGAGGATCAGATCTTTACTAAACGACTGCCATGGCGTAAGCGGAATGGCATCGCCGAAACAACCACAGCTGGTAACTACCTTAAATGCTGCTGAAATAAATGTTAACAGTGTAAAGAAGATAATCAATAATAACAATCCCCAGGCTACCTTTTTACTCCAGAAACCCAATAACAATAAAGCGCCGAGTACAATTTCAAGCGTACAGAGTAAAATGGCGATACCCGTAGCCATTCCACTCAGAAAGTTCATGTGAAAAACTTCGAAGTATTCCTGAAGTTTATAACCAAATCCAAGTGGATCATTGGCTTTTATTAATCCTGAAAATATGAATAAGGCACCAACAAAAATTCTGGAGAATTTTAAAAGTATGTTTCGCATCTGTATGTATCTGTTTATAAAAGCAATTAAGCGACTTATTATTTAACGCCTAACTTGATCAATGCAAAAACCGAATAGTTCAGCATGTCCTGATAGTTGGCTTTAACACCTTCCGAAGCAAGGGTTTGGCCTTCGTTATCTTCAATTTGTTTAACCCTAAATACCTTCATCAAAATCAGATCGGTTAAGGAGCTCACGCGCATATCTCTCCAGGCTTCGCCGTAATCGTGGTTTTTGGCAAACATTAAATCTTTGGTTTCGGTTACTTTTTCCTCAAATTGTTTTTCAACTTCAGCAAAAGGCATTTCGTTAGGATCGCTCTCGCTCAGCTCGAGCTGCATCATGGCAATCACACAATAGTTTACAATCCCTATATATTCGGATATCACACCCTCTCCTACTTTACTTACTTTTTTTTCTTCTAAGGTACGGATGCGCTGCGCTTTGATAAAAATCTGGTCGGTTATCGAACTTGGTCTTAAAATCCGCCATGCCGTGCCGTAATCTTTAGTCTTTTTTAAAAATAATGATCTGCATACTGCAATCACTTCATCAAATTCGGTAGAGGTATTTGTTTGTGCCAAAGCCAATAATTATTTAGTTTTTAGTGTATTTTTGTCGTGTAAAAACAAAAGCTAAAGATACATTTTTAAAGCGAAACCCAAATCCCGAAAGGGTTTATTATGGCAGAAAAAAACTTTTTTGAGCCCAAACAAAGCTTAAATATAAAAGGTAAACTTATCGATTTAAGTACACCAAAAGTGATGGGTATTCTAAATATCACACCCGATTCTTTTTACAGCAACAGCCGCACAAAATCGATAGATGAAGCCTTAAACAAAGCTGCTCAATTTTTAAATGAAGGTGCCACATTTATCGATATCGGCGGGTACTCATCAAGACCTGGCGCTAAGAATATTTCGACAACTGAAGAGGTTGACCGCCTGGTGCCTGTGGTAGAAAGTTTAGTAAAAGCATTCCCTGAAGCCATTATTTCTATCGATACCTTTAGGGCTAAAGTTGCCGAAGAAACTGTTTTGGCCGGTGCACATATCATTAACGATATTGCTTCTGGCGATATGGACGAATTGATGTTCGAGACGGTAGCCAAGCTGCAGGTACCTTACATGATCATGCACATGCAGGGCACACCACAAAATATGCAGCAAAATCCGGTTTATAACAATGTATTACTGGAGGTAATCGATTATCTGGCAAAAAAAATTGAGGCACTTAAAACACTTCACATTCATGATGTCATTATTGACCCGGGCTTTGGCTTCGGAAAAACTATTGAACACAATTATGAGCTTCTTAATCAGATGGAGGCTTTTAAGATCTTTAAACTTCCGATATTGGTGGGTTTCTCGCGTAAGGGAATGATTTATAAAACATTGGGCACTTCTGCAGTGGAGGCCCTAAACGGAACTACCGTACTCAATACCATTGCCTTGCAAAAAGGTGCAGGTATTTTAAGGGTACATGATGTTAAGGAAGCGGTAGAGTGCGTGCGTTTGGTAGAAAGGTTAACTGGTTAATTGCCTAAATTGGTTAATCGACCACAGAAGGTTAATCCGTTAACTGTTTAAATTGGTTATTATTTGGCCCTGATTTTTATATAAACCCGGGGCAATGTGCTAACTTCTCCTTTAATTCGTCCTGCTGAACTTGTTTCAGCATCTATTTTTGAGTAATGACCCTGAAATAAATCTGATAGTTATCGGATCAGGGTGACGATAATTCACAAACAGTTAACCGATTAACCAATTTAAACAGTTAACCTATCTTGCTTGTAAACTGAAAACCATTTTGCTATCTTGCCACAAATGAAAGGTTTTGATTTTGATTTCCTTAAAGTATCGCCAACTGATATCGTTGATATCATTTTAGTAGCCTTATTAATTTACTACGTTTATACCCTCATCCGCAATACACTAGCTGTTAACCTGCTTGTTGGAATGTTTATTATTACAGTTTTTTACTGGATAGTAAAGGCATTACACATGGAATTGTTAACCGCTATCATAGAGAAATTTATGAGTGTGGGGATCATTGCACTGATTGTAATCTTTCACCCGGAGATTAGGCGTTTCCTTTTATTGATCGGAAAAAATGCCTTTTTACAAAAAAACAAAGCCTGGTGGGGTTATTTATTCGGCAGGAAAGAAATCGAAAGAAACAATTTAACCCGCATAAAACCCATTATTGATGCCTGTAAAAGCATGAAAAAAACCCGCACAGGTGCTTTAATGGTATTTGTTAAATTTTACGATGAACAATTTTTCGCAAACAGTTGTGAACTTGTTGATGCCAAAATATCGAAACGTTTATTGGAAAGTATCTTTCAGAAAAACAGTCCGCTGCATGATGGTGCTGTGGTGATTTCAGAAAACAAAATTAAAAGTGCCAGTTGTATTTTGCCCTTAACGGATAATGATCAGTTACCCTCACAGTTTGGTTTAAGGCACCGTGCAGGTATCGGCGTTTCCGAAACGACTGATGCTGTTGCCGTAATTATATCTGAGGAAACCGGAGAAATATCGTATGCCAAACAAGGCAGGGTAAGAATGAATGTTTCGTTCGGGGAGCTGGAGAAATTATTAAATAAGGATTTTTAGAGAGCACAGATTAGGGGATTGAAGGTGATTATACCGTTTTGGGAAATTGTCATCCTGATCCGATAGCTATCGGATGCAACGAAGGATCCCAGCTATGAAATACTGAATTTTCGATTAACGGAACATACACGATATAGTAAAGACCCTTCGACTCCGCTCAGGATGACAAACAGAGAGAAATATCCTGTGTATAGGTGTTTCCGTGGCAAAAACAATCCTTTAATAAAACCCGTAAAACTCAAAATGGTGAATGTTTCCACTCACCATTTCATTATAATTTAAATACCTTCTTATCGGTGTTATCGAATAATCTGTGTAATCAATTTTTAGCAATATTGCTCAAACGCACCGATCAGGTTATCAGCGATCATTTGTGCTGGTCTGCCTTCAATTTGATGACGTTCGATCATGTGAACCAGTTTACCATCTTTAAACAATGCCATTGCCGGAGAAGATGGAGGGAAAGGCATCATGTAATTTCTTGCCTGATCTACCGCTTCTTTTTCCATGCCTGCAAATACAGTAACCAATTTATCAGGATGTTTTTCGTGTGCTGCTGCTGCTCTAGCTGCCGGACGTGCATTTGCTGCCGCGCATCCACAAACAGAGTTTACCACTACCAACACAGTACCTTCGCCTTTAATAGCTTGATCTACGTCTTCTGCGTTTTTTAATTCTTGAAAACCTACGTTAGTTAATTCCTTACGCATTGGCTCTACTAAATATTCTGGATACATTATCTTTTTTTTTATTTACAATTTGAACGATACAAAAATAAGAAAATCGAATGGCATGCACCATCCGATTTATATTTTTAAGGTAAAATTAAATTATACCTATTTCATTCCCCTTAAAAAACCTTCAAACATACTTGGGTTCGCAACTACACCTACAATAATCAGTATAAACATCACGATCATTAGTGCACTCAAAATGGTTGCAATCATGCCACAGATTTTACCTGCTTTAGCATTTTTATAGGATGATTCGGTATATACTCCTGGATTCATTTCATACTTTTTCATATCACCCGCACCTAATATCCATGCAATTACACCGAAAATCAATCCGAAGATGCCGTAAAAGCAACATGCCGGCAAAGCCAAAATCCCCAACACCAGCGAAGCCGTAGAATTTGGTAAGTTTTGCTGACCAAAGCCTCCGCCTCCAAACTGCCCAAATGGTGGTGGCTGTTGAAATGGCGGTGGTGTTACCGGACCATTGCCAAGTGGTTGAAAGGGTGCAGGTTCTGGATTTTGACCTTTTGAAAGATCAATGGGTTTATTTTCTTGAGGGGTTTCCTGTTCTTCTGACATAGTTATATTTAGATCAATTGGTGAGTATATATTTTGTAAATGTAATTGATTAAGATAATTACTGCAACACCTGCAAAAACGATTTTAATAAGCTGTGCCCCAAATTTAAAATCTACCTTAAGGTGAACAAGTGTAAACAACACCACGAATATTAATGGAATTGTTGCAGGATAAAACTTAAATGAGGCAATTAAATCGCCGCGGAATAAAGCCAGTATGGAACGCTGAAGGCCACAGCCTGGACAATCTATCCCAAAGTGAGCCTTAAAGGGGCAGCTAAAAAGATGTTCGCCTATCCAATCAAAAAAACTACGATGCGGTTGAGCCATCTATATTACCAATAAATTTGATCTGCGCATCCTTCCAAACTTTATATTTTTCCAGATCTTTAAGCACCTGCCTATATACCAGATTTAAAATGTAGATATCATCAACAAAACCCAGTACAGGTACAAAATCAGGAATTACATCTATTGGCGACAAAAAATAAATCAATCCACCTAAAATGGCAATAATCGATCTTTTTGGAATTTCGGTATAATCGCCGTTCACATAATCTTTACTCACAGCAAACAACAGCAGCAGTTTCGACCAAACCCCTTCCAGATCACCTTTATTGCTGACTGCCTTTCCCAGGGCATCTTTAATCGTATTGCTAGCCTTTGTTTTATCACTTAAGATCACAGAAGCTTTACTTTCTGATTTTTTAAAGAAACCCAATATTTTCTCCCTGTTCAATTTCATGGTTAATCAATGTACAAATTAACGGCCAAAAGCATCATAATTGTCTTCGGCATATTTGGTAAAACGATCTAACAATACAATATTTTTGTTCTCAATGGCTGTTAAATCATTATCAACGTTGTTTTTTACCGGAACATACCATTCTACTGGGTCGAAGAAATTTCTGAAAGTTTGTTTTTTAAAGGCATAACCATGTCTGGCAAAAATGGTATTTTTAATAATCTGTAGGTCCAACTTCCTTAAATTCTTCACCTCTTCTTCCTTTAGTAAAGCTGCTGAAGCATTTAATTTAAAAATCTGTTCAGATGCGCTTCTGTAAAAAGTATTTGCGCCTAACGAATCGATACTCCCATCTTCAAGGGTATCTAACCTTTCTACCATTTTGTGGTCACTCCAGTCTACATATTCCATTTCGGTTGGCAACATACGGTTTGCGTTATATTCGAAAGCCTTTTTCAGTAATTTAAACTCTTTTTCAGGCCATTTCAGCTCCTTTTTATAAGCATTCCATTTGCCGATTAGTGTGTCGCCAACCAGGGTGATTTCAAATTTCCCATCATATTTATCGGTACCCGGTTCGTCCAGTACAAAAGTGATTTTACTGCCATCTTCTGATAATTTCCCTAGTAAAGGGCGGCTATTCCCCGAAACCACACTTTGTGCAATCACGGTATCTTTGGTTATTCTTTTAATATTGATATTCAGTTTTTTAACAGCATCCGACATGTCTCCATCGTATTCCAGTTCATCGGTTGTATAAAAATCGCCAACCCAAAAGCCATACAACTCTTTGTGGATTTCCTGTTGTGCAATGCCAGTTGGTTTTTCTTTTTTTGTTTTTTTGGTGTCTCTGCACGAAAGCATCAAAAAAGGAATGAGTGCGAGTAATAAGATTTTTTTCATTGGTATATAATATGTTAAGGTCAAATAAATTTCTTTTTGATCAGCCACTCGGCGATCAGTAAATTAGGTATCCAGCCCAGCCAGGCAATAATCTGGTATACATCCATCGGGGCAGGATGAAATAAATATACTAAAATAACTTTCCACAGCCTTAAGGTAATGGCAGAAGTAGCCAAAGCAAAACTGCGGTACATCAACTTTTTATGGTCTATTACTTTGCGTTTTAAGATCAGTAGAGTGGCTTTTAAGGTAAACCAGAACCACAAAACACCTAAAATGATAAACGATGTTTTAGCCATTACACCGCCATTGGCGAACCAGCCGATAAAGACACCCGATGGTGCGGCAAATAACAAAACAAAACTTACATATAAATATCCCAGCCACTTATGTACTTTGGGATATTTGGCTAAAATTTTTGCATTAAACTGTGTAAAACCCGCCAGTAGCACAAATATAGCGCTGTAAACGTGTACATAAAATATGGGAAGATAAGCTTTGATCCCTGATACTTCAGTCTGCTTAATATGCAGAAAAGAGACCTCACTGCTTAACGGAATATAACGAAGCGTAATCTGCACCATTAACATAAAAAAATAGGCAAAAAACAACAGCCAGGCTATCCGTTTATAGCTTATGTATTTCATCTATTTTTTATTGAACAGCAAAAGCAGTTTTTTATCGAAAGCTATGGCAACCAATTGTGCGTTTACCACATCATCTTCGTAAAGCTGTTGCTTTTTGGGATCGAATACAAACCGGGCGATAACAGGCATCCTGTCCGCATAACTTTCGTGCAGGTTAAAGTCATAGGTTTTGGAGTATTCTTGTGATGGATCGGTTTTAGGATTAGGGCTACTTTCGAGCATAATGCCATAAGAGGTGCCTCCATTTTTAACAATCCTTTCGTAAAGGCCTTTGGTAAGCTGCTTACATCGAGGAGAGGTTTCTACAATTTTATAGGCAATCTGTGCTTTATAGCTCTCTTTAACCTGAGCTTTCAATTGATAGGTAAATGATCCTAAAAATAAAAAAAGGATGAGGAGGTTTTTCATGGTTGAGTAGCGGGATTAATTATTACCTATTACATTGAGCTTGTCGGGATAGTTTTTACAAGGTCTTCGACAGGCTCAGACTGACATGTGTACATGATATTTATTAAATTTAAGAAGATTTCATCATTTCCAAAATATCATCCACGTATTTACGTTCATTGGCCAGGCGTGGTACTTTATGCTGTCCGCCCAGTTTATCTTTTGCCTTTAACCAGTTGTAAAACGTATTTGCAGGTGCATTGTGCACCTTAGGACGCGCTAAGGCCATATCTTTAAAACGCTTGGCATCATAATCAGAATTCACTTCGCGTAGTGTATTGTCCATGATGTCGACAAACTTTTCAAAATCGTTTGGTTGTTTATCAAATTCGATGATCCATTCGTGCCCACCAGCCTTCTCATCTTTAAAGTAAATAGGTCCGGCGGTATAATCTTTTATTTCAGCGCCGGTTTCCTGACAAGCTTTGGTTAAAGCCTGTTCGGCATTATCAATAATCACTTCTTCGCCAAAAGCATTGATAAAATGTTTGGTTCGGCCGGTAATTTTAATGCGGTATGGAGAAAGCGAAGTAAATTGGATGGTATCTCCGATCATATAACGCCACAAACCGCCATTAGTAGAAATCACAATGGCGTAATTTTTATGTAGTTCTACTTCCCCCAATAATAATGCTTTGGGATTTTCTTCGCCAATGTTTTCCATCGGAACAAACTCATAAAAAATACCATAATCGAGCATTAGCAACATTTCATCAGAGTTGTCCTGATCCTGAATTCCAAAGAACCCTTCAGATGCATTATAGGTTTCCAGATAATACATCTCATCGGATGGAATCAGTTGCTTAAACTGCTCACGGTATGGCGCAAAGTTTACTGCCCCATGAATATACAATTCGAGATTGGGCCAAACTTCCAGTAAATTCTGCTTACCGGTTAATTCGAGTACTTTTTTCGCCAATACGATGGTCCAGGTGGGTACACCAGAAATGCTGGTTACGTTTTCGTTAATGGTGGCTTCTGCCATTCTATCCATCTTGATTTCATAATTATCCATCAAAGCGATAGACATATCGGGTGTACGGTAATATTCGGCCCAAATGGGAAGGTTTTTGATCAGCACAGCCGATAAATCGCCATAAAAACAATCTTCGTTTAGCTGGTTCACCTGATGGCTTCCACCCAGCACCAAACCTTTTCCGGTAAACATCTGGTTATCGGGGCGGTTATTGCAATAAATAGAAAGCATATCCTTACCCCCTTTAAAATGGCATTCTTCCAGTGATTCCTGGGAAACAGGAATGAATTTACTTCTGTCGCTCGTAGTACCCGATGACTTAGCAAACCATTTGATATCGGATGGCCAAAGGATATTCTGCTCACCATTGAGCATGCGCTCAATGTAAGGTTTTAAAGTATCGTAGTTTTGAATGGGAACACGTTCCTGGTATTGCTGGGGAGTTAAAATGGATTTATAATCATACAACTTGCCCCATTCAGTATTTTCAGCACTATCAATCAGCGTGTGAAACCACTCTTCCTGAACGTCGTATGGGTATTTCATAAAAAGCTCGATCTGGTGGATCCGCTTTTTCATTAACCAGGTAAAAATCGAATTTACAAATGCCATCTTAAATGTTAAAATTAATGAGCATCATTTCATCATACGTTTCTACACACTTTTTATTCACAGCACATCGGTTTACAGAAATTTTTTCAAGCATAAAGTTTAGGCAACACACGAAATGAATATTTGTTTGTCGGTTGAAATCATTTATCGTTGATTAAGCGATTAAACATCAAATTTCTTGCGTTTCAGTACAAAGTTCGATCCAAGGTAAACTTTTCTCACCATCTCGTTTTCGGCCAAAACCTCTGGCACACCCTGTTCTAAAATTTTACCTTCAAAAAGCAAATAAGCCCTATCGGTAATAGAAAGTGTTTCTTGTACGTTGTGGTCGGTAATTAAGATCCCTATGTTTTTGTGTTTCAGTTTGGCCACAATACTTTGGATTTCCTCTACCGCAATCGGGTCTACCCCGGCAAAAGGCTCATCCAATAATATAAAATTAGGATTGGCCGCTAAAGCACGTGCAATTTCGGTACGACGGCGCTCGCCACCTGATAACAAATCGCCACGGTTTTTACGAACTTTGTGCAAGCTAAACTCGTTGATCAGTTCTTCAAGTTTATCTCTCTGTTCCTCTTTACTCAAATTACTCATTTCCAAAATGGCAAGAATATTATCCTCAACAGTAAGTTTTCTAAAAACCGATGCTTCCTGGGCCAGGTAACCGATTCCCTTTTGCGCCCTTCGGTACATTGGATCTTCGGTAATTTCTTCCTCTTCTAAAAAAATGCGCCCTTCGTTCGGTTTGATCAAACCTACAATCATGTAAAAGGATGTTGTTTTTCCAGCGCCGTTAGGACCTAAAAGGCCAACAATTTCTCCCTGGCTTACATTAAAGGAAACATTATTTACAACGGTACGCTGCTTATATTTTTTAACCAGATTTTCGGCTCTTAATATCATATATCGATCGATATCCTTCGGTTGTCACATTGAGCTTGTCGAAATGTCCTTCGACGGGCTCAGGATGACACCTTTGGAAATAATTAATTAACTTTTATTCCTTTAATATTTAACTGCAAACGTTTCTTATCTCTCCACACATTTTCTTCTAACGTATAACAAACAGAAAATGGCACTTTTGGTTGCAAAAGGTTTTGAAATTCTGCCAATCCAAATGCAATACCCTCAAAAATAGCCGAATTTTGTTGTTTTATATTAATTTTTAAATGATTTTGCCCAACTGCCATTGCATGCTGTGCAAGGTATACATTATGCGTCACAAATATCGGCGACATATTCTCTGGTCCGAATGGTCCCATTTGAGATAGCACCCGAAAAAACTTACCATCAATCTGTGTCAGTTCGATTTCGGCATCAATTCTGATCATGGGCGTAAGCAGCTCCTCCGTAATACTGGCCGATACAATTTCTTCAAACTTGTCGGCAAAGGCATCTACGTTGTGCTGTTGCATAGTTAAACCTGCCGCAAATTTATGCCCGCCATACTGGTCTAATAAATGCGCACAGCCGCTCAAGGCTTCATATAAATCGAAGCCTACTACCGAGCGGCAAGAACCTGCCACATGTCCGTTAGATTTCGTCAATACAATTGTAGGGCGATAATATTTTTCCGTTAAACGCGAAGCTACGATCCCGATTACACCTTTGTGCCAGTTTTCGTTAAAAACAACGGTTGTTTTTTTGTTGATCAGGATATCACTTTCACCAATCAGCGCCAAAGCCTCACGGGTAATGTCCTGATCGTAGGTTTTACGTTCGGTATTTTTAAGGTTGATGAGTTCGCTTTGCTCCAAAGAGTTACTATCAACCTGGCAAAGCAACATGGCTACGGCATGTTTTGCATGATCGATCCTTCCGGCGGCATTAATCCGCGGACCTAATGTAAAAACGACATCGGTAATGCTATAATTTTCGGTTTTGCCCGAAACTTCCATCAAGGCACGTAAACCTTCACATGGATTGGAGTTTAATTTTTTTAATCCGTAATAAGCCAGTATTCTGTTCTCGCCAACAACCGGAACAATATCTGCCGCAATACTCACCATCACCAAATCTAAATATTGCAGATAGGTTTCTTTTGGAAGCTGATGTTTTTGTGCGTAGGCCTGCGCAAGTTTAAAACCTATACCGCAGCCGGCCAATTCTTTAAAGGGATAAGGACAATCTAAACGTTTTGGATCTAAAACAGCAATGGCTTTAGGCAATTCGTCACCAGGCAAATGGTGATCACAGATAATGAAATCGACACCAAGGGTATTGGCATAATCAATTTTATCGATCGATTTTATACCGCAATCTAATGCAATGATTAAAGAAAATCCATTTGAGCTGGCATAATCAATCCCAGCAGTAGAAATGCCATAACCTTCTAAATAGCGGTCAGGGATATAATATTCTATATTTTCAGTGAGTTGGGAGAAGAAACTGAAGGCAAGTGCAACGGAAGTTGTACCATCTACATCATAATCGCCATAGATCAGTATTTTTTCGTGGGTGGCCAATGCGGTTTCGATACGGGCAATAGCGACATCCATATCCTTCATGATAAAAGGATCGTGAAGATGATCAAGATCTGGTCTAAAAAAATCTTTTGCCTGATCAAAATCACAGATATTCCGCTGCACCAATATCTGTGCAAGTGAGCGATCTATGTTGAGTTGTTCTGCTATTTCTGTTACCGTAGCGTCATTGCAATCTGATGCCAGCACCCATCTTTTTTCCATTTAATTCTGTCTCCGAACAGTAAATATACATTTTAATTGGATATGATAGTGGTAATGTTTAGTTGCGCAATAAACAAAGGCTTCATTAACAAAAAGTTAGGTTTTACTTCGAATTTCCAGGATAAGCCTGATAAAGTTTCATCAGGTGTGCTTTCTGATCAGCATATTTTGCATCATCAATTAAATTTACCCGCTCTGCTGGATCCCACGATAAATTGTACAGCTCCGTTAGTTCTTTATCGTCTTTTTTGGTAATCCTCAATTTCCAATCACCATCTTTTACGCCCTCTAAAACGTAATTGTGGTAATAGATTGGGCGGTGCGGTTTATTGTAATTTTTAGTAGTAAGCAAAGCAGAAACCGATTCGCCATCATATACTTTTTGAGGCAATTTACTTTTGGTCCACTCGGCCAGCGTAGGAAAAACATCCAGGTTTGAAATGGGCTTGGTTAACTGGCTATTGTTAAGCGTATGGCCTTTCCAATATACAATAAAAGGAACACGGTGACCACCCTCATAAGATATACCTTTTGATCCCCTGAAAATCCCTGCCGAGCCGACATGATAAAATTTGGTAAAACCATCATCGTACATCCGCTGTGGCGCATTAATCCATGGACCATTATCGCTGGTAAAAATAAAAATGGTATTTTCTGCCTGTCCAGAGGCGACTACCTGCTTCCAGATTTCAGCTAAACCAGCATCCATATCTTCGATTACATCGCCTAACTCACCACCTGCCGAAGGTGTTTTTCTACTCTTTAGTGCAGCAAAAGCAACAGGCAGATGGGGCATGTTCTGTGCCAAATAAAGAAAAAACGGTTTTTTAGCCGCAGCATTTTTCTTAATAAACTTGATCGATTCGCGGGTATAAGAACTTGTTAAAATGCTATCGTGCGGTTTGTAAATCTCCGGTTTGGTATTTCTGAAAATCTTGATCGTGGTATCCGTTTTTACATAGGGTGCCCGATAATCGTGACTGTACAAAAGTCCATAAAACTCATCAAAACCCTTTTTGTTAGGGAGCGAAACCCCATGGTCGCCCAAATGCCACTTACCAACCAATGCGGTAGCATAACCCGATTGTTTAAGCATCTGTGCAATCGTAATTTCATCTTCAGGTATACCACGTTTATCGCCAGGACCAATTGGCCATGGCAAATCCATCCTGCTGCAATACCTACCGGTAAGTAAAGAAGCCCTCGATGGAGTACAGGTTGGCGAGGTGGTCACAAAGTTGGTTGCTTTTACTCCTTTGGCCGCCATTCCATCCAGAAACGGCGTTTTAATCAACGGACTTCCATAACATGAAATATCAGCGTAGCCCATATCATCGGCCAATACAATAATTACATTTGGTTTTTTCTGTGCTTTTAACTGCGTAGAGAAACTTAAAGCCAGTATAAGAATAAAGATGCGGAGATTCATGTCCGAAATTTAAGCATCATATTTTACAAAAAAAGGAAGTATCCAAGCTTTTACCAAAACAAATACTCATGATTAGATTGTTATCTTTGTAGAAACATTAAAGATCTACATTTTGCAAGTTCACACCCTATTCGAAGGCACCTACTCTGTTGACGCATCAAAGAAATTTGTGCCTTTCGACCCCGCTATACATACTTTTAAAGATAGACCCGCTTCATTATTCATCAATGTTCAGCCTTTTTTGGTTGAACTGAAAAACGACCTTGTTCTTTTTGATGCGGGTTTAGGGTTTAGTGATGACCCGGGCGAGCTGATTTTACATAAAAACATCCGTAATGCCGGTTTCGACCCTACTGATGTAACCAAGGTATTGATGTCGCATTTACATTACGACCATTCTGGCGGTATGATCCACAAGCAAGGCAACGATAAGATTGAACTGAGTTTCCCTGATGCGGAGTACGTGATTAACCGAGGCGAATGGGAAACCGCTTTTAGCAGTACCTCCTCCTCATACCATACCGATATTTTTGATTTTGTACAACGCAATGCCCAATTAAGATTTGTAGAAGGCGATGGTTCATTGGATGAAACCATTGCTTACGAATTTACTGGCGCCCATTGCCCCAACCACCAGGTTTTCCTTTTAACCGAAGGCAATCAGAAAGTATTTTTTGGCGGTGATGTATTACCTGAGCCCGAAGAACTGGTTAAAAACTTTATTGCCAAATACGATTTCGATGGCCGCAAAGCAATGGAACTACGTAAAGAATTTGGAAAAAGAGCAGCTGAAGAAAACTGGGAGTGTTTATTCTATCATGGCAAAAGTGCCGCTACAGGATTTGTAGATGCTGTTGAAGGTGGATTTCGGATAAGATAGTTCATTGGTCATTGGTCATTGGTCATTGGTCATTGGTCATTAAGATGAAACAGATCGATGGTGGATTTAGTACGAATTAAAGACTAAAAAACCGTTTTATATTTCCTTTAAATTGTGATTGGCTAAAGCCCTACCACAATGAAATTCTTCTTCGCCTGATTTACTCATCACTCATTCATTGTTGCCTGCTTCAGCTGGCATAAAACAAAAAAAAGGTCTCGATAAGTATCGAGACCTTTTGCATTTCAAGCCCTCCCATTCAGGGGAGGCTTGGGTGGGGTTTATTTCTTAGCTACCAATTTAACAGCCAATTCGAAGTTATCATCAATTGCTTTGTCGCCAATGCTATCGAAGAATGATTTCGAACCATATTTGATGTCGTATTTAGTTCTATCAACAATAATTTTACCAGCTAAAGCCGAAGCTGTACCATCTGCATTAACCGTTACAGTTGCAGGGAAGCTTAATGGTTTAGTAATACCTTTGATGGTTAAATTACCTGATACGGTTACGTTTGCACCTGAACCAGCAACTTTAGTAATTACGAAAGTTGAAGTAGGGAATTTAGTAGTACCGAAAAAATCGTCTGCTTTTAAGTGACCTTCTAATTTAGCGCTGCCATCAGCATCTTTAATTGAAGCCATATCGATTACAAAAGTACCGCCAGTTACGCTTTTACCATTAACGGCTAAGCTACCTGATTGTAAAGCAATAGTTCCGTTGTGAGAGCCTGTTACTTTTTTACCAATCCAGGTAATGGTAGATTTTGCTGCATCTACAGTATAAGTTACTGGTTTAGTTGGGTTTTTAAAAGCTGACAATGCTACTACTGCCACTAATAAAAAAATTGAGCTGATTTTTAATTTCATTTTCTGGTTTTTTAAAATTTGATACAAATATAGATGAACTATTAATCTCTTGTTGTTGACCTATGGTAAGTTTTTTCAAAAGTAATCGGATTTATTTAAAATCATTCTATTGACTGCATGATTATGGGAAAGGTTTAATTTGTTCGAAAGAAAAAAAGGTGGAGGATAGAAAGGCAAAATTCGATTATAGTTACCTAAAAGAATGCCAATAACTGATATTTATCCTGGTTACCATTATTTGCAGGAAAAAATAATATCCTATATTTAAAAAATAATCCAAAACGCTCATGAAAAATAAATTTTACGCTCCATTCTACCTGTTATTCCTGTTATTTTCTTTAAGCAGTTGTAATTTTAACAGCACTTACTTAAACCGTGAAGAGGATAAAAAAGACGCCGAAAAGGTATCGGATCAATTTTATGCCTTGCTTGAGCAAAAAGATTTTAAAAAACTAAGTCCGCTTCTTAGCAATCAATTTAAAGCAGTAACCAGCACACCAAAATTAAATGACTATTTAACCGGAATTGTAAATAAGCTTGGTGAAATAAAGAGCAAAAAACTAGATCACTGGGAGTCTAAAGTGATAAGAGGTTCAAATGCTTCATCCAATTATGTACTTTATTATATTGTGGAAAGAGTAAAATTTCAATCGAAAGAAACGGTTACCTTAACTGGAGAAAACAATCAGATTAAAGTTTTAGGCTACAATGTAAATTCTGAAGGTCTGTTCAAGTAGGAAGAGCACTTGTGTGTTTTTCTATGATAAGCTTAATTAATGCCTCATTCTGAATAATGGCGAGGATAAAAAAATACAAGGTAAAAGTTAATACCCTCCTATGAAAAGCAAACAACTTTATTTTTCGATAATCTTATTTTTTTTTTAGCAGGATGTAGTAAAAGAGTAATTTCATTTAAAGAATGATCGGATTAATAAATACCACAAACAGGGATTTATAGTTAAACTAAATGATGACACAATCAATCCAGAGTTCTATTTTTTAGATAGGAATAACATTTAAAAAACGATTTTTTTAAAATACCAGAAAACTATTTTGGTTTACCAAAATAACACTTCAGCTCAGTATACCTTCCTTGCTAGAGCTATTGAACATGCTAAAACTAATACTACAAAAGAGATTAATATGATTGTTATAAATGGTATTCCATTTTCAACTGATGACTTTAACAAAATTAAAATTGAAAATAATAGCATTAAAAATATTCAACATTTAAAAGTTGACAGCCTCGGTATCCAATCTTGTTTTGGACAACAAGGTGATATCTTATTGATACGTACAAACTAGAATACGTTAATTCAATTTAAGGACGCTCACTTCTGTTTTTATCCGCAATAGGAACCGTTTTATTTTTATAATTTATATCATGGCAAAAAACTTACCCAATAATTTAAAAAATGGCATTGAAGCCCTTTCGGGCCATTCGATAGATGATGTTCGTGTTCACTTCAATTCTGCTAAACCTGCGGAATTAACTGCTCACGCCTATGCCCAAGGTACTGAAATTCATATAACACCAAACCAAAACGAACATTTGCCGCACGAAGCATGGCATGTAGTACAACAAAAACAAGGCAGGGTTAAAGCAACTACCCTAGTAGACTCCAATACAGTTGTTAATGATGATCTAAGTTTAGAAAAAGAAGCAGACAAAATGGGTGCAAAAGCAAACTGATATTTAACTATGGCCATCCTAGTGGCGTATTGCCTTTGCAGTTTACAAAAGAGCACCCACCTTTTACAACAAAGCACCCGCTTTTTACAACAAGGCACCCGCTTTTTACAACAAGGCATCCGCTTTTTACAACAAGGCACCCGCCTTTTACAACATGCTGACCCAAAGTGAATATTGATTACGCATAGTTAAATATTGCCTTTGCATATTCTGTTTCGTAATCAGGACATTTCATCCCACAACAACCGTTGATGTATATGTTCTGGAAAAATTATAATATTTATGGAATAATAGCCTTACTAACATCTTAAAAACATGAAAAAAATAACACTTCTCTTTATCTTTGCAACAATATTTAATCTTGCGGCATCTGCTCAAGCTGTATCAAGTAAAGAAAAACGGTTTTTAAAGTGGTTTTTTACCGAAAACCTAAAAATCAAAGACAAAAAAATATATTACTTAGATCAAAATCATATTGGCTTTGCTGAAGAGCTCAAGAAATCTTTTGATAAAGATACTTTGAGAGGTTTTAAATTTAACACCTTAGTAAATGAGATAGTTTATACTAAAAAAGAGAAGGTATTCGTACTTAATGAAATTGAAAAAATAAAAAAACAAACCTTGCCAGATCATATTCTTCCTTTCGCGAAATCCATTAGTCAGGATAGCTTAAACCAATTATTTAAAGGCATAAATAAAGGTTGGGAAAATATGTATGAAAAGGGTATCCGTGGTTATTACCAGTTTCATAAACCAATTTTTTTCAGAAACGGTACTTTCTGTATTTTTCAGTACGGTTATAGTTGCGGCTTTTTATGCGGTTATGGAAGCACCAGTGTTTATAAAAAGACTGAAAAGGGCTGGGAAGAATTTATAGAATTCAGTAATTGGGTAAGTTAATTAACCAGCAATAAAGAAAGAGATAAAAGTTTTATACTTCCAACCCTTCATTAGTAAACCTGATAGCAGTGGAAATCCTTTTTGTTTTGCAGCAACCTTGAATATACTGTCATGCTGAGGCACGAAGCATGACAGCAGCTACAAAAAGATTGAAGCGCCCGCCTGTCGCATGGGCAGGGCTGCAATCCCGATGAAAAACCAACATTCTTTTCCAAAAAAAATCTGCAGGTTTTATGAAATGAATCCATAAAACTTGCAGATCAATATATTCGTGAAGACACGAACCTGGGCGTTTGGACTAAGGCAATGGAAAGGAAAACTCTGTACTTTCTACCCTCTACCTTACTAAGGTACGATTTCTTCTAAATAACTTTCAATAGGCGGACAAGCACAGATTAATGCCCTATCGCCATGGCTATCGTTAACACGACCAACGGAAGGCCAGAACTTGCGTTCTAATACATAAGGAAGTGGGAACGCAGCTGTTTGACGGCTATAAGCATGATCCCATTCGTTAGCCGTGATGACCGAAACCGTATGCGGTGCATTTTTCAATGGGTTATCTGTTTTATCTAAAGTACCGTTTTCTACCGCGGTAATTTCGTTTTTAATCGCAATCAATGCATCACAGAAACGATCTAACTCATGTTTAGGCTCCGATTCGGTTGGCTCAACCATCAAAGTACCCGCAACCGGGAACGAAACTGTTGGTGCATGGAAACCGTAATCCATTAAACGTTTTGCAATATCTGTTACTTCGATACCGAATGCTTTGAACGAACGGCAATCTAAAATCATTTCGTGTGCACAACGGCCCTGAGCGCCTGAATAAAGCACGGGATAGTGTTGTTCTAAACGCGCTTTCATGTAGTTTGCGTTTAAAATGGCATATTTAGTAGCATTGGTTAAACCTTCAGCACCCATCATCGCAATATAAGCGTGAGAAATGATCAGGATCGAAGCCGAACCCCATGGTGCCGATGAAACTGCAGAAATAGATTTTCCTTTATCGATATCAACCACAGCATGACCTGGAAGATAAGGAACCAGGTGTTTTGCCACACCGATTGGACCCATACCCGGACCACCACCACCGTGAGGGATACAGAATGTTTTGTGTAAATTTAAGTGACAAACATCGGCACCAATATTGGCCGGGCTTGTTAAACCAACCTGTGCGTTCATGTTTGCACCGTCCATGTAAACCTGTCCGCCGTTAGCGTGGATGGTTTCGCAGATTTCGATAATGCTTTCTTCGAACACACCGTGTGTAGATGGATAAGTTACCATTAAACACGATAGGTTATCTTTATGCAATTCTGCTTTCGCTTTTAAATCTTCAACATCAATGTTACCATTCTCTAAAGATTTAACCACTACAATTTTCATATCGGCCATTGCTGCAGAAGCAGGGTTGGTTCCATGTGCAGAAGCTGGAATTAAGGCCACATTACGATGGAAATCGCCTCTATCGTGGTGATAAGCACGGATAACCATTAAACCTGCGTATTCGCCTTGGGCACCAGCATTTGGTTGTAAGCTCATGGCCGCAAAACCGGTAATTTCACTTAACCATTTATCCAGTTCGTTAAAAACCGAATAATAACCCAATACCTGATCGGCAGGGGCAAATGGATGTACACGACCAAAGTGAGACCAGGTAACCGGGATCATCTCTGCCGTTGCATTTAATTTCATGGTACAGCTACCCAAAGCAATCATTGAGTGGCAAAGCGATAAATCTTTTGCTTCTAACGATTTGATATAACGCAACATCTCATGCTCTGAGTGGTGTGCATTAAAAATTGGGTGGGTTAAATAAGCCGAAGTACGTTGTAAAGCAGCAGGGATAACGGTTTCTACATTTTCTTCTACCTCAACCTGATCAGCAGCAATAGCCTTAACTTTAGCAAAGATTTTAGCAATTAACGCTACATCTTCGAAAGTACTGGTTTCATCGAACGAAATGGTTGCCACATTACCAACATAGTTTAAGTTGATTTCGTTGTCGATACATCCTGAGTGGATACCACCTTTTAAATCACCTAAATCGAAACGGATGGTATCGAAATAAGCTGAGTTTAATTGCTCAAAGCCTAAACCTTTTAAAGTAGCAGCCAGGCTGATGGCCAAACCGTGTGTACGTTCTGCAATGGCTTTTAATCCTTTCGGACCGTGGTAAGCGGCATAAAAACCAGCCATGATAGCCAATAATGCCTGTGCAGTACAGATGTTTGATGTTGCTTTATCTCTACGGATATGTTGCTCGCGGGTTTGCAAAGCCATACGTAAAGCGTAATCGCCATGACTATCGATGGTTACACCAATAATACGGCCTGGGATATTACGTTTATATTCTTCTTTAGTGGCAAAAAAAGCAGCGTGCGGTCCACCAAAACCCATTGGTATACCTAAACGTTGTGTAGTACCTATTACTATATCTGCTCCCCACTCGCCCGGAGGCGTTAATAAAGTTAAGCTTAAAATATCGGCAGCTACCGTTAATTTAATATTTAACTGGTGCAATTCAGCTGCGAAGTTTTTATAATCGAAAACTTCACCGTTTCCTGCCGGATATTGAACAATTGCGCCAAAGAACTCTTCTGTAGCGACGAAATCTAAATGACTTCCAATAACCAGTTCAATACCGTATGGATTGGCACGTGTTTTTAAGATATCTATCGTTTGAGGGAAAACCAGTTCGGATACAAAGAATTTTTTAGCCGCCTGATTTTTACGCAAGCTGTATTGCATAAACATCGCTTCAGCAGCCGCAGTACCTTCATCCAATAAAGATGCATTGGCAATTTCCATTCCGGTTAAATCGATAACCATCGTTTGGAAATTTAACAAAGCCTGTAAACGGCCCTGAGCAATTTCTGCCTGGTATGGTGTATATTGTGTGTACCATCCTGGGTTTTCAAATACGTTACGTAAAATTACTCCTGGGGTAATGGTATCATAATAACCTTGACCGATAAAGCTTTTGAAAACTTTATTCAACAATGAAGTTTGTTTTAAAGCACCAAGATATTCAGTTTCTGATTTCGCTGCAGGCAAATTTAAAGGCTGTTTCAACCTAATTGCTGTTGGTACAGTTTGTTCAATCAGCTCATCAATAGAATTTACGCCAACAGTTTGCAACATTTCGGCTGTATCTGCCTCATTTGGTGCAATATGACGATTTTGAAAATCTTCCTTGTAGTGGATATTTAAGCTCATGCGGTATGAATAATAAATTTGCGTGCAAATGTAGCAAAAATGACGTTGTATTTCACTATCAATCAGTGTAAAAAAGGCGTCTTATTTACACTTAAAAGCGACAAAATTGGTAGATTTTATTCATAAACAGAAAGACAAACGTTTGTTCATTTTCGACTAATAACCTGATAATTTGGAAAGCCATTAATATTCTGAAATTTAAATCTGTTGACACCATTAATTTCAATCTTTTTACAACTTGTTATATTGTGGCACGAACTGCTCACAGTGTAAAATAGAAGCTACTTAAGGGAAGTAAAAAATCCATTTTCATACATTTGAGATGCTTTAACCCCACCATATGCTTTATTTATGTCCATAGCTAATAATAACGTTGCTCTTCTTGTTCATGCCTGCGATCGCTACGAATTCCTGTATAAGGGCTTCGATTACACTTTTTCAGCAAACTGGGATTTTAACATTCCTTGCAGTTATTATTTCGCAACAGAAGTAAAAAGCGCTGAGGTGACTTGCTTTACAAATATCAAATCGGGTGCAGGCGAATGGGCTGATCGTTTAATCACGCTGTTAACAGGTTTAGAAGAAGAGTATGTACTCTATTTCCAGGAAGATATGTGGTTAAACAAAACGGTTAATGCTAAATTCTTTTCCGCATTGTTCGAACAAGCCATCGAAAACGATTGGCAGCAGGTTAAACTCCACAGCGCCAGCGTGTATAAAACTAAAGAAACCACCAACTTTATTGAAGGCTTTAATATCTCGGAGTTAGATAATGAAGCCTCACAATTTCTCATGTCGCACCAGGTTACCCTTTGGAAAAAAGATTTTCTACTTGCACAGCTCCACAAAAAAGAACATCCCTGGAGAAATGAACGCAAAGGGACCAAAAGGTTAAAAAAATTAAATCCCTTAATCCTTCACGCCGACTGTTTTGCAGAAAATGGCGCAGCAGAAATCAATAAAAATAAAAATCCATCCCTTCGCAGTGAGTATTATGCCGTTTCATTTAACAGCACCTTAAACCACAATGCGGCCCGGTTTATCGAGATATTAAAATCAGGCAGCCAAACTCAAAAAGAATATGCAGCAGAACTGCAAAACCATTACGACAATAATTTAACACACGATGGCAAAGAAAGACCTAAAAAGGTAGATGTGTTTAAGCAGTTCAAAAACTTTATTCAGAAAAGAATTGGTAATTAATTATTGCAGATCTTATGATTTTGGAAAGCAACAGCTGTGCTAAAATTTAGATTTGCTCGCGCAATTTGCTACAATCTTTTCGCTATTCTTGTCATGCTGAGTTGCGAAGCATCTAAAGGCTATGAAATACTTGCCCGATACATCTACCACTAGAACACAACTTTGGAAGCTATATTTGTTATTTAGCACACATTCCTAGTGCGGTCGTCATACTGAATTTATTTCAGCATCTTTCCTGATATCAAATGAACTTAAAACTGAAAAAGTAATATTTACACATAAATATTCATTTTTTCCGCTTCTATGCCGCGGGGGCATGGTACTTTGGAGCGCCAAAGTACCCAAAGCGCTTTGTCATCCGATAGCTATCGGATCCAGTAAGGGACCTTTTGCACAATCCCTCGCACATCAAAAAAACAGCGGCACTTCGTTTAATCAGAAGTTGTTCAAGTTTTCTTTGGTCTGATTGAGCCCTTCGGGGTTTGTGTTCGATACTCGTGAGAAATTTAGATGAATGAGTATGAACACAAAACCACTGCGTTTCAGGTTTGGAAGTGCTATTTGTATTGTCCTGCAACTGTTTTTTTTATTCTCCTGGCCCTTGGGATTGACGGCGTTCTTCGGTAAGGCCAGTGATATATTAATGGGGGTTAGCAAGATGCCTAATTACCATGACCGAATAGATTTCTCCTAATAGTAGCCATGCGACAAGCGGGCGCTGCAATCATGCTACCCCTTGTCATGCTGAGGCACGAAGCATCTACAGGCTATGAAACAGATGCTTCGTGCCTCAGCATGACAGTATATCCAAGGTTGCGGCTAACAAAAAGGATTTTCGCTTCTGTCGCGTTTAGAAACGATGGAAATTGCAAGAAACATAGGTTGCAGGGTGCTTAGGTATTACGCTTTTTCTTTGGTCTTTCAGCCTTAGTCTTCTATTCTACTTCTGCACTTTCCAGCCTTCATCTTTACTCAACTTTAATTTATAGGTCTTGGTAATGAAGTTGCTGTTTTTGTTTGCCTCTTTATCAAATGGTTCGAAATCTGTAGTAGTCATTTTAAGTGATACCGTAACTTTTGCCGTGCTTGAGTTTACCTGGGCAAAATCAACAGGTTTCTCATCTGATAAAACGTATTCTACAACTTTTACGGTAGCTTTATCACCATCCTGCTTCAACACCAACGGACTCGCTTTATCGGTTAAAGTGATCTGATACACATAGCTGCTATCTTTCGATAAGAACTTTTTCTTCGCTTCCTTTAAACTTAATGAAACCAAACCTTTACTGGCCAAAGATTTATACTTCCCCAGCTCGAACATATCGTTTGTACTGTTAAATTTCATCTCCCCAAACTTAAAACGGGTGGTTTTATACTCAGGGTTAGCCTTTAAATAATCGGTGATTACCTCTGCAGCTTCATCCTGGTTGATGGTGGTTTTGGTTTTACATGCCGATAAGCCAACGATGATAAAGGACAGAATATAAATGGTAAGTTTTTTCATGTGTATATGCTTTATGCTTTTTAAAGATATTTAATTTTAGTTTAACCGCAAAGCGCACGAAGTTTATTAATCTTTACGGTTATAACCACAAAGGCGCCAAGAACACGAAGCATATATTCAAGTCATGATATAAATGTATAAATCCTCCTTTGCACCCTCTGCGTTTTCATTTTGTGGCCTTTGCGGTAAAAAGTAGACCTAAGTCCGTTTTAAGTATTTTAAATTTGGCAAAACCATCGCCGATAGAATCACCACAACACCAACCCACCTTAAAAACGATACCTGCTCTTGCAATACAAAACCAGCCATCATTACGGCCACAGGCAATTCTGCCGCACTTAATATCGAACTCACGGCTGTTCCAATTCTGGGTACACCCTCTGCAAAAAACAAAGGCGGAATAACCGTTCCGAAAACGGAGATAATCAATCCCCATTTTAATAAACTTCCACCCAAAGCACCATTAAATAAAAATGTTGGCGGAAAAATAATGAAAATCAGTATACATGCGCCGGTAATCATCAAAGCGCTTTTTTGCAACGCAGGGTATTCATTACCAATTCTGCCGCTGAGCAATAAAAAGCCGGCATAACAAATTGCAGCTAACAAACCGAAACCAATGCCTTTAAAATTCATGCTTCCGAGACTCGTTTCTACCATTCCACTAGCCAAAACTGTTCCACCTAAAACCAATACGATGGCTAAAAGCTGTAGGCCTGTGGGTTTCTTTTTAAAAATGAGATATTCCATCAGGATGCTCATCCAGATAAATTGCATCAACAGAATAATAGCAACCGAGTTGGGCACAAGTTTTACACATTGGTAGTAAAAGATACTGACCAATCCCGTACACGTTCCTGCCAACACCATTTTCCACCAGGGTGTTTTAATGGTATTTGCTTTGGCTTTGTAACCTGCGGTTTTGCTCTGAAAGAAAAACAATAGCCATAAAATTACCGCTCCGAAAAAAGCCTGAGCACCAGTAACATCACCTAAAGTATAACCTTCGTGATAAGCCAGTTTAACAAAAGTAGAAAGGATACCAAAACTACAGGCACCGAAAAAAACAAGGAGGATTCCTTTTAACATATATTTCATTGTTTAACCGCAAAGGGCACCAAGGATTTCGCAAAGAAGCGCAGAGCTTGATTTAAACCTACGCACCTAACTTTCCGTTCTTTGTGCCCTTTTTCTTTGCAGTCTTTGCGGTTAAAAACTAAGCCAATTGTTGTAAATATTTCTGAACGGTAGTTTCCAAACCTAAATAAAGCGCATCGCTAATGAGCGCATGGCCAATAGAAACTTCCAACAAACCCGGGATACTCTGTGCGAAATAATGCAGATTATGTAAATCCAGATCATGCCCTGCATTGATTCCCAAACCTAAAGTATTGGCATGATGTGCTGCAGCAATATAACTTACAATAGCCTTTTCGCGATCTGCGTAATAATTATGTGCATAAGCTTCGGTATACAATTCAATACGGTCTGTTCCTGTTTCTACTGCACCTTCAACCATCTCCACCAATGGATCTACAAAAATAGAAACGCGGATGCCTTCATTTTGGAAAACAGCAACCATTTCTTTCAGGTAATCCTTATGTTTGATGGTATCCCAGCCGTGGTTAGAAGTAATCTGGCCTTCGGCATCAGGCACCAAAGTAACCTGTGCCGGTTTATTGGCCAAAACCAGATCGACAAATTTATCTTCCTTACAATTGCCTTCAATATTAAATTCTGTAGCAATAACAGCCTTTAAGTCGTAAACATCCTGATAGCGGATATGACGCTCATCAGGGCGTGGATGCACGGTAATTCCCTGTGCGCCGAAACGTTCGCAGTCTAACGCAACCTTAACTAAATCAGGATTATTACCCCCGCGACTGTTGCGAAGGGTAGCAATTTTATTGATATTAACCGATAACTTTGTCATAAAGCAAAGATAAGGCTTTGCCTTTGTTAATCTTAAACCTTAAAAAAATTTGACTTTTTTTTGCTCATATTTGCTTCTTATAAATGAACTTAAAAGATACAACCCTATATAAATTCCTGATCGTTTTACTCGCAATCGCAAGTATACCAGCACTTTTTGGTGGCGTGATGGAACCTGATGGCGCATTATATGCCTCCATGTCTAAAAACATCATCCTGTTTAAAGATTGGTTTAATCTTTATGGTCGAGGGGCCGATTGGCTGGATAAACCACACCTTACTTTCTGGATTTCTGCAGCATCTTTTAAAATTTTCGGCATTTCATCTTTTGCCTATAAACTGCCTTCATTTTTGTTTGGTTTATTGGGCGCAGGCTATTTATACAGATTAGCCAAAGATATATATGATGAGAAAACCGGATTAATTAGTGCCGTAATTTTCCTGAGTGCACTACATATTATTACCTCGACCTTTGATGTGCGGGCCGAAATTTACATCACCACTTTTACCTTAGCCTCTATTTACCATTATTATAAGGCACATCAAAATTCTTTTTGGCACCTGGTAGCAGGCTCATTTTTTGCGGCCTGCGCGATATTGATCAAAGGCATTTTTGTGCTGATCCCTGTATTTGCAGGTTTCATTATTTATTGGCTGTTTACGGAACAATACCAGGAATTGATCAAACCAAAATGGTACATCGCTATTCTTTTGATCTTTGTTTTTATTACTCCCGAACTGTATTCGCTTTACACGCAATTCGATCTGCACCCTGAAAAAATTGTTTTCGAAAGAACCGGCGTTTCTGGTTTAAAATTCTTCTTCTGGGACAGTCAGTTTGGGCGGTTCTTTAATAACGGGCCCATTAAAGGGAAAGGTGATATTTCTTTTTTCCTACACACCACCCTTTGGGCATTTCTGCCCTGGTCTGTATTATTTTATACCGCTGTTGTAAACCTGTTTAAAAAGAAAAACAGAATTGCTTTAGCACCCGAAAGCATTATGATCTGGGCAAGTGCCGCAGTTACTTTTCTGATTTTTTCACTTTCGAAATTTCAGTTACCGCATTATATCCTGATCATTTTTCCCCAGTTTTCGATCATCACAGCACTTTATTTAAGAAAACTTAGCAGCAAGGGTATAAAAACCTTTTTCATGATCCAGAATATCATTTTCATTCTGGTTATTGCCTTACTTTCAGCCCTGGCCTATTTCTTTGGTTTCGAAAACCCCTATTTAATCATTGGTATTTTGATTGTTGTTTTCGTCCTTGCATTCTTGTTGTTTAAAGGCATTTTATTAGAAACCGTTATTGCCAGAAGTGTCTTTTTATCTATCGGGTTAATGATCTTTCTTTTTGTTTTTTTCTACCCTGCCCTTTTAAAATATCAATCGGGTATGCAGGCGGGCAACTGGTTGAAGCAAAATTATCCTACGGCCAAACCTGCAGTATTAAATTATATAGATGCATTCTCTTTTGACTTTTATGCTCCGGGAGAAGTGAAATATTTGCATAATTACAGCGATCTCGACAGATCGAAACACCTCAAAGATTTGGTTGTTTATATTCCTGAACAAGAACTCGCAAAATTAAAAAGCGAATACCATGCTGAAATTCTAAAATCGTTTGAATATTTTCATACCACTAAACTAACGGGCAAATTCTTAAACGCCAAAACCCGCCCTCAGGTTTTAGAGCACTTTTATTTGGTTAAAATACATTAAAATGGATTTATTCTTCCGCATCTTAAAGTTTGGATTAACGGGTTTCCTTGGCATGGCGATCGATTTCGGTGCCACCTGGTTGTGTAAGGAGAAAATTAAAATAAACAAATACATTGCAAATGCGATCGGTTTTACCCTTGCGGTAACCAATAATTACCTGATTAACCGTGTGTGGACTTTCGAAAGCACCAATACCCATTGGGCAACCGAATTTGGTAAATTTTTAGTGGTAAGTTTAGTTGGTTTAGGACTAAATACTTTTATCATTTATCTCTTCCATCAAAGGAAAAACGGCACCAATTTTTATGTAGCCAAATTTTTTGCCATTATTATTGTTTTTGTGTGGAATTTCCTGGCAAATATGCTATTTACTTTTAGATAGATTTTTTCATCATTAAGAGATTAACAACAGATCAGCCTAGTCTGTCTACTGTTATTATTGAACCACCTTAGTCACCTGAGTGCATCTAAGTTTAATATCACATCAATTCCAGCTTAATTTTCTTAATGATGAAGTTAAATAAACGCTCCAAGATTTTTCACCTTTAAGATTAAGGTCATTAAGAAAAACGATGGCTGTATACAATTCGCATGGCCTAATGAACCAATGACGAGTGAACAAATGAACTACTAACCAAATGAACTATTTAAGTAACGTTTTTGCCGATAACATAGAACACAACAAGCCATATTAATCCTTTAATCAGGAAGAATAAAAACCCAATCAGCCCCACCCGCTTAAACCATAATTTTACTTTTTCTTTGTTCATTGGACGATGATGGTAAAGATAATGGATTTACATTAAATTAGAAAGATTTTAAATAAGGAATCATCCGATCTTTAAATAATCTGTTAAAGGCTTAGTTATTTAAAAGATTTCTGTAAATTCAATTATCTTAATCTAAAGCTTATGAAAAAATTATTGTTCCTATTATTGACAGTATGCACAGCTTCATTATCAGCAATCGCATCTCAACCACAAGCCATCTCAAAAATCTCTTCATTAAAATTAACCGTTACAGATTCTGCAAAGAAAATGAGCGTGAAAGAATGGAAAGATGTAGAGAAACAATTAAAAAGCGCCATGCCTAAACAGATGGCTGTTACCATGCTCAAACAGTTGAAAGAGGCCGAAAAAATGGGTAAATCTACATCGGTAGGCGATCAAAAAGCCTTAACCAATATGATGATGAAGAGCTTAAACGACAATGCCGACCAAATGAACTATGAGATTGAAAAAAAAGAAATCATTGACGATTTTAAACAGGAAGAATTCGATAGTAGTGCAGAAAAAAGGGAGGCCCGTAAAGAAATGCGACAAGAGCTTCGGGACCTAAAAAAAGAGTACAAGAAAGACCAAAAGGAGAGAAAAAAAGAGAAAAAATCAGAAAACCTTCATTTCATTTAATTACGAACAGCCTAAATACAATTGCAACCCTTTTCATGAAATTTAAATTATTGCTTTTACTACAACTGATCGCTCAGATTGGTTTTGCACAAAATTTCGATAATATCAAACGTTACAAGATGAATTTTGCTGTTGCAACTCATGCCGGTGAAAAGCTCCTAGCGTGGAGAAGCTTTTCTGCGGATAATCAAAAATATCTGTTATTGGTAAATCGTGAAACTTTAGACACCAAAGTAGATCTGGCCAGTAACTATACCACAAGCAGTTTACAGTATTCAAATGTATTGGCGATTTTTAAAAATACAGCTTATATTAGATCAATTGAAGCTGCTGCAGCCAAAGATTTACAACTGCAAAACGCAGGCATCGATCATGCCATTCCGAATGAAAAGGGAATTACTTTAACCATCGATCTTTGTCCATCGCATAAAACTTTAGACAGGATTATTTTTCAATCTGTTTTTGACGAATTTAAAAAGATAGAACAGCCTGCTCCATTAGCCGTTTCTGTTTCAGGTAAATGGATGTTAAAACATCAGGACGACTTAAACTGGCTGAAAAGTCTGGTCGAGAAAAAGGAACTGGATATTACCTGGGTAAACCATACCTACAACCACGAAGTAAATAAACTGCCATTAGCCGAAAATTTTTTACTAGCTCCAGGCACCAATTTAGATGTAGAGGTGTTGGAGAACGAAAAGCTAATGCTTAAAAACGGCTTAACGCCCTCTGTATTTTTTCGTTTCCCTGGCCTGGTGTCGGATAAGGCAATTGTAGAAAAAATTGAGGCTTACGGATTAATTCCTGTTGGAAGCGATGCCTGGTTAGCAAAAGGACAGCAGCCAAACGCCGGTAGTATCGTCCTGATTCATGGTAACGGAAATGAAGAAATTGGGGTGAAAGATTTCATCCAGTTATTAAAAACCCGGCAGGCCGATGTAAAAAACAAACAATGGCTGCTTTTCGATTTAAGGCAGGGTTTGGAAAAGGAATTTGAATAACCTATCACGCTTTTAACCCCAAAGCGCACAAAGAAAAGACGCAGAGCGCGGAAAGCTGAGCGTATAGCTAATCAAGCTTTGCGCCTCTTCACGAAAAACTTTGGTTCCTTTGCGGTAAAACTACTTTTTAACTGGCAGTAATTTTATCGAAGTTGCCTTAAAACGGTTGTTTACAATTTCGCCGCTAACCTCTGCTTTGCTTACTGCATTACAAAAACCATGTTCGCCATGTGCATCGCCAAAATCGTCGATATTTTTACCATCCACGAAATAAGCTTTGCCATCTATTTTCACGGCTAACTCGCAATCTTTACCTTTCATCTTAAACTGGCATTCACCACAAGCGATATCAACAACCTTATTGCTAAACACTTTAGCTGTTGCCGCTTTTTGAGGTGTGGTTTGGGCATTTGCTACAAAACCAAAAAAACCAATGCATAATGTTATAATAATTGTTTTCATAATCCTTTACTTTCTTAATTCAATATTAAATTATTTTGCCAATAACCAGATAATTAAATCCACTGGTTCCGCTATACTCCAGGAATGCGGGTGTTTTTGTGTATTATTTCTTAATCCTCTATCTTTAGTTAGAACGAGTTCTACTTTATTATCTTGCGATTTTTGCTTTAATTTATTGATGTAACCCGCACAATCTGTTACGTTCATATCCGACAGATCCATGCCCCTATAGTTTATCCACCATAGAATATCTGGTTCACTGTAAATCCTTAAAGCAGTTGATCGATAGTCTGGCAACATATTTAATGCTGTATAATCGGGATTGTAAACTGATAACTCTTTTAAACTTTGTTCTTGTTGCTTATGTTCGCTATTTAAAGTATCTAGTTTAACCACAAAACTTTTTTCCCGCCCTTTTAGTAATGACTTCCTTAACCTAACCATATCTAAGGGAGGATCTATTGCGAAAACCTTACTGATCTTTATATCCTTATTTTTTTCTGAATAAAACTTTAAGGCTGCTGTACCACCAATAGAAAAACCACCAAGATAAAGATCTAATGCGGGTTGAAGCTTATTTTTACGATAAAAATCGGCAATCATTTCACCTAAGGTATTGATGCTCTTTTTATCAATTGGAAAACTTTCATTGCTGGGTGTAAGATTAACCATTGCAACTGCTAAGCCACGTTTATTGGCTTCTTGTACAATTGTTGATTGAGCCGTTACTGCTGTTGGACTTTCTAAAAAACCAGGCACCAAAAATAATACCCCTTTTATTTTAGCTTCTTTTGGCAAACTTTGCATGTAATAGCAATCTTTTCCAAAAAGTGGATCATTTTCTATTTTAGTTGTAACCTGCGCAGTGACGGTAAAACCGAATAATAAAATTAATATAGAGAGTAAATATTTCACTAAAATTTATTTTTTCAAATGTAAGTTTTCAAGAACAAAAGAACCACTATCCTTTGTAAAATAAACCTGATGGGAACGGACATCCCGATTTTTTCTATCGGGATAAAGCGGACAGCAGGACTGAGCCCCCCGAAGAGAACAGGAACCAACCTTTTCTAATTTTCAAGAAAAATCACTTGCCACATTAGAAACACCCCCTCCTTCGGACAGCCTCAGATAAATCGGAGGG
>NZ_JAVTSN010000038.1:0-69805 GCF_032678585.1 Pedobacter psychrodurus
GAACTTATAATCGTACAGACAGATGCAGAACTGCTTTTCGATCAGCTGCCGGATGAAGGGCATCACGATCCCGAAACTTTTACCCGATCCCGGTGTACCGATCAAAAGGGTCCCTCTGAAGACATTCTCGATATTGATAAACCCCCTGTGCACCTTTTTGCGGTAATAAAAAAGACTGGGTATGCTTACCTGGTAAGGCCCGTTTTTTTTCCTGGTAGCCTGCATGAAGGATTCTTCCTCAATGTTCCAGCGGTCCTTGCCAAGGCGTGAGCTGATGATCTTGGAAATGTTGCCCATGGCGGCATGGATCAGCACGGTCCCAAAAAAAAGAGATGCGCAGTAGGCGGTTTCTCTCCAGCTGAACAGGAGAAAAACCGTTTTTCCAGGCAGGCCATAAAACCACAAGCCCCCAAAAAACGGCAGCAGCCCCAGGCTTAAGGGATAAAGTATGGCCCGGCGGTAGTCCAGGTCTTTCTCCTTTTTACTTAAAGTGCCGATACAGACCAGTACCACCAAAGTGAGGATAAAAGCCCTGGAATATACAGGAAGGGAATAGATGGAGAGTCTTGATATGGCATCATACACCCTTATCAGGCCATATCTCCCAAACTGGGGAAAATTGAGCAATCTGGGCGCGCAGATAAAAATGAAGATATCCATCGCGACACAGAGATAGATGCAGAACTGCATAAAACGGTGCAGTCCCTGCTGTTCTTTACTTTCTTCCATTTTTTTAAGGCTTTAATATCCGGAGCTAAAAGGTATCCGCTCCCAGTAGATCCCCATATTTTATGGGCAGGGTAACGGTCCTGGAGGAAAGCTGCTTTTCGCTCATTGTAATCTCAAGGCGCTTTTCATGGGAAAAAGCGACCTTTTCGATCACATAAATATTCCTGGATATCCTGGAGAAACTGCGAAGGGGATAGAGTGAAAATACCGGACTGAGGGCTATGGACTGTGAGTTTGTAGCCCTATTGATCTTTTTATCTTCCAATGAAAACCTGAGTTCTCCGGCATCATAAATGAGCTGGGAAGAGTTCTCGAAACAAAGGTCCAAAAAGATAAGCTCCCCGACGCTGTACACTCCTTTAAGGCTGATACTGATCCCCTGCATGGTCTTTTTGCGCAAAGGCCGTTTTCCCCTTTCCAGCAGCATATCCAGCGCATGTGATTTTATGGCAGGTGTGGAAATCCGCTTACGCTGGGGATCCAGGGGCAGCATCGCCCCGGGCAGGATCTCGATTTCCGTAGCGGGGGCAGGTACTGCCAAAGAGGATCTTTCCAGCCGGTATTGGGCCATAAAAGTTTCCCCTACTATGGTAATGGTCCCCAATGGATCACCCTGGGATATTTTAAGCGCCGAATCGGAAGGGATTTTAATGCGGAGCACATTTTTTAGAGGAAGGTCCCCACTGATACGCTGATCAGAAATATCGCTGTAACTGATCGGCTCGGGAGAGCGGAAATGCAGTGAAGATCCTGGGGACACTGCGATACAGGGCAGATCCGATAAGGGCCTTATGCCCTTGGACTGCGCAAAAAGAGCTTGAGAGAATAGCAGCATCAGTGCTGCAGTAAATATTTTTTTCATAATCAATTGGCTTATTGTTATTTATTTAAGGAAAGTTGCTGGGGATCGATCAGGTATACCATGGCTGCAAATCGTATTTTTGCCTTGTTCGCGCGGACCAGGCGGGTGAGCGCTCCCGAGCCGGACTGAAAGACCCTTCCCATGATGCTCATGAGCTGCCTGTTTTCTTCCCCACCGCCCGCTACGGACATTCCCTGCAGCGGCGAGCTGCCGAGTTCCCTTGTGAGATCGCGGAAAGCAGAAGAAGGTACATAAAGGCCCTTTAATCCGTCCAGATCATAGAGCTCTAAGTGCACGGGAAGGATGCCCCCTTCACTGAGCAGAGAGGAAACCGAGATCTGGATGCGCTGGGAGGAAAAGGAAGAAACCGTTCCGTACACCAGGCTCCCTTTTTTTAACGTGACTGTGCCTGCCCTGATATTTTCCAGGATCCTTAAGCGGATCCTGGACCCGGAATAAGCAGTCAGTTCCTGATCGATCATAGCCGGGATATAAGCCGGCGTACCCTGCTCTGCCCTAACGGTATTAAAGGTTCCCTGGCTTCCACGCTCAAGGGATACAGTGAGGTTCTTCACTTCCCTGGTGGAATCGCCATTCCCTGCAGGCTTTTTTCCCTGCATCAACTGGTTACGTTTGGCCGGATCGTTTGCTTTTCCAATACTGTCCACAATAGCCATCTGCGCCCTGAATACTGCCATGGGATCTCCCGGATCTATTTTTTCTGTAACAGCAGCCTCGCTTTGGACTGACCTCATGGCCTCAATTGCTGCAGCAAGCGCGCGGTCCTGGGAAAGGCTGGGGGAAATGTGTTTTTCATTTGGCCCGCGGTAATTGTAAGAGACCTTGGGCACTGGGACGGCATCTGCCTGATCGATTCCATAACGGGACTTTATCGAGGATTCAATGGAGTCGAGCATGCGTTTTTCCTTCTCGGAATAGCCTGCGCCGCTCATCGCCGGAGCCTGCTGCTCTTCTGATAGACTGCCAACTGCGGTATAGCCGTCCCCTTTTCGGTAACGGTCCTGAAAAGCCTGGAGCTTATCCTGGAGCTTTTGCCCTTTGATCTGCTGGGACACCCCGGCAATATCGCTGCGCAGGGAATCTGCTGACAGTGCAGGATCCTGCGGGCCATTAGCTTCCCGCTGCCGCAAAACGCTGTACAGTATGATAATAAAGGGCAGGCAGATCAGCGGGATGACGTACCGTGGACTTTTAAGGTTGATTTTTTTCATGGTCTTGGATATTAAGCTGAAGTTTTTTGATTTTTTCCATCATTTCCGCCATACGCGTGCTATCGGCTGCACCGGGCCCGGTTTCAGCCATCATCGCACCGAGCTCAGCCTGCATTTTAAACACATCGGAAAGCTGGCCTGCAGCATGGTAAGCACCGCCGATCTGGCCTGCTGCCATGTCCGGGATATGGGCAGACTGCTGATGTTTTAGCGGCCCGCTCCTGAGCAGGGTAAAGCATAGTAGCGCAGAACCTGCAAGAAGGAGCAGCATCAGGCAAAAGATCAGCCTGGGACGCCGTTTAAAAAGCAGATCTGCATGACCTGAAACCCGGCCCCGGGAAACGGAAAGCTGCCGGGTGAGCTGAGAGAAGATATTCATCGTTTTCATAAGGATAAGGAATTGATTAAAGCGGGTTTTTGGCGGTATTGGAAAGGTCCCTGTTTTCCAGGGTCTTCCATCCGGTGATGATTACCGCGTGGGGATTGTTTTCCGAGCGTGCCGAAAGATCGCTCAGGTGGCCCTCGGTGAGCAGTGAACGGGTAATGACCGAACTCATACGGTCTATCCGCTGGGTTCCATAGTAGCGGAAATATCTGTTCTTTTCATCTAAAAAGATAGAATCTGCCTGAATGGTGAGCACTGCCGAAGAAGAAAGTACAGAAGAGAAAAAACTGCGTTCCTTGAGGTTGTTGTACTGCTGCGCCCCGCTTTCATCAATCAGGTACATCGCCTGCCTCATCTGGCTCTCGATGTATTTTTCATCGGGGATGAGTGAAAAGAAAAGACTGTGGAAGCGGGCAATATGTGCCCGGTACTCAGCGGCCCTGTTCGCCTGCACATCCACTCTTTTGGCCATAATGGGAATATTGCCGTTATCGAGCAGATAGATGCTTTTCCTGGAATCGCTTACCTGCCGATAGGCAAAGAAAGACACTACCGAGGCAATAGAGAAGCACAGGATAAAACTTCCCAGGGAAAGGAAAGTAGCAAGGCGTACCTTGCTTTCGATATTTTTGATCAGCATATTCTCATCCTCCCATCGCCTGAGTGGCCATATTTCCCATTCTGCTCGCGCCGGATCCCATCGCGCTGGCTGCAGAACTCACTCCCGAGGTGGAGACGATCCAGGTGGAAATGCTCGGCACGGTAAACATGGTAAGGGCCCCGATGATAAAGGTGATGATCACCATGCCAAAGGACAGCACCCCGTTGGCGGCAAACCAGCCCAGTTTTTCCATGCTCGCCCCCGAAGGGCCAAGCAGCTCCTGGTACCGGCTGATTTCGGCTTCCAGGGCGTAATGCTGAAATAGGGAGGCCACATACATGACCAGAAAACCGATGCCCGAATACAGATTGACCGAAACAAACCGGGCAATCCAGGTTGAAAAGGAATCCCTGAACATGGGCAGGATACTCGCTGCAACGGAAAAGGGCCCCAGGATGATGAGTATGGTGGAAAAAATGATCTGCATGATAAAGATCACATACACGCTGATCCTCAGTATCCATATCGCCAGGGTTTCCAAAAGAGAGGTGGCCAGCAGCTGAAGGCCGATCTGCAGGCGGTTGCGCATTTCCACAACCGGGTTCCAGACCTGGGAAAATCCTTCCTTGACCGAACTTTTTACAGATTCCCAGGCATGTTCATACCAGCTGTCAGCTTCCTTGCTGGCCACCTCGGTCTCTGCCTGAACCTTCAGAAGCTCATCGGCCACTTCCACCATCAGCTTTGCACGCTGCATGCGCAGGGAATTGATATTCTGCTGGCTGCCCTCAAAAAGCGCGGCAGTGCGTACCTCCACGACTTCTTCGGGATAGGCAACCACCCTGGTAAAGACCGGCCACCAGAGGATGACCATGGCAAGGCCGAAGGGCCTGAGCAGGGGCATAATTTCCAGCCTTTTATCGCCAGAGATCATCTCATAGCTTTTAATGGCAAAAAAAATAAGCATAAAAATTGCGCTGAGTGCCTGCGCATCGGCAATAAAGGCATCATAATGGGTCCAGATGGTGGACTTCATCTGTTTTAAAAAATGCATCATCCCCTCCTCGTATACCCCGTTCCCCTGCAGGAAATTAAAAGTATCCTTGAACGAATCCGGCACCTGGACCGGGTTGGACTGCATAAAAAAACCGGCGGTGCCGGTCAAAAAACTTATGGTCTGCATAATTATAGTTTTGAATGTTTTAAAATCCTGTCTGCTATTTCAATGTCCCCTTTTGCCCTCGGGCTGATCCCCTGGGTATCATCCCTGATAGCGGACCTGGCCGAGGATATGGAGATATACTTCCAGGCCAGGCGTTTTTTCTCGGACCAGGAAGCCTCTATCGTACGGTATTCCATGAGCAGCCGCTGATAGGACAGGAGCCGTTCACTGCGTTCAAGCGTGGTTTTACGGGTAAGGAAAAGCCGCTCGGCAAGACTGTTGCGCTCTGAAGAATACCACTCGGACAGTCCCGAGGATATCAGGTACTGCCTTTCCTTTTCTCCAAGATGGCCCAGGTCCAGGGGAGCGGGGCTGACAAGGAGCGGAGAAAATTCATGACGGTAATACAGGTTCCATAAAGGGTCAAGATCGCTGAGCATCCCCGAATACGCAGACGCCTTGATCAGGGCCTGCTGCCGCAGGGTATCACTGTGTAACCTGAAGCGCCTTTCACTTTCTGCCATGGCTATGACAAGACCTAAGCGCTGGGTCTGGGGCCCCGAAGGACCAAGCGGTCTGAGGTCTGTTTTGGGATAGTTGGGGTGCAGGGCCCAGGTGAGCCAGTAATTGGGATTGAGTCCCAAAAAGCCCGGCTTGGGGGTAAACTTGTCCCGGTCCCATTGTTTGTAAACCATGCGCTCCTGCTGGTTGGTGACCGCGCCGTCGCTGATGGTCCGCTGTGCGCTGCAGAACATTACCTGCATGGCGGTGAAAAGGGTAAATAGCAACTTTTTCATTTTTGTTTAAGTGTTTTAAGGTCTAACAGCAGATTTTCTACCATCCGCTTATCGGTATTGACAAACCCGCCAAAAGGGTTTACTGAGTGCAGCACGCCCTTGACCCTGGCCCAGTACATGCATTTTTTGATACTGAACAGCAGTGCCCGGATCGTTTTGAGCTCTAAGGATATTTTTTTGAGCAGCGCATCGCGCTTTGCGAAATCTATCAGCAGGTCCTTCCCCTCTTTTAATATTAGCACGGAGACTTCCCCTGCGAGCTTTAACCCACGGTCAGAGAGCTGCCGGCAGGTGGCCTCGGCAAAAGCAAGCAGATAAGGGGCCGCCGCAGCCTGCCCGAGCACGGCCCTGCTTTCGCTGATAATCTCCAGGCTGAGCTGGCCTATCTGCCGGACGGCCATCGCACTTTTCAGTCCCTGGTCTACCTGGGTAAGTGAACTGAAGATGAGCTGTTCGGTCAGGATTACCGCGCCAAGGTTCCGACTGATCTCCTTCTGACGGCCATTGATGTCTTCAAGGCTTCCGATATGGAAAAGCTCGGCAGAGATCCTGGCAGCGTTATTTTCCATCACGGCTTTTAAATGGTCCCGGTCCAGGATGATCCGCTGGGAAAAGCCCCTCTGGCAGAGCAGCAGCAAAAGGATGAGAATAGTTTTCATGGTTAGTTTTTTAAGGTTTTGGCCCTTTGAAGGATATTTTCGATCAGGGACCGGTCCCGGTCCACAAAGCCGCTGAAAGGGCTTTTTTTGAGCTGGTATTTTTCCTTAGCCGCCCTGGCTACCAGGCAGAGCCCTTTAAGGGATCCATTGATAGACCGGAGTTCATTTATCACGTGGGAGAAAAGAAGCCTGCGGCCGCTCTGGCTCATCTGTCCCAGATCACCCGTACTCAGGATGATCCCGTAAAGAAACCTTAGCAGCATTTCCGCCCTTCGGGCAAGATCCGCCTGGGCCACTGCCACTAGCGGGATCAGCGCGGGATCATCACTGCACAGCCCGATCAGCTCAGATTCGCCCTGATGGATTTCCCCGATCAGGGGGCGGGCTTCCAGGCCGGTCTGCAGAAAAGCCGCTGCGTTTCCCAGCAGAGAAAAGCGGGACCTGATTTCACGGTAAGTTTTTTTCAGGCTTCCCATCGATGCACTGTTGAATTCTTCAGCCAGTGTAGATGCAGCCTGGTTGTCCCTGGCCCTGGACTGAAGGGAATGCTCTGATTTGCTCTCGGAGACGAGCTGGTGCAGCAGGGCAATATTGATCTGGGCCCAGGTGAGCTTGCAGAGGAGCAAACAGAAAATAAGAATAATGAACTTTTTCATGGCCTGAGCATTTTGGCGTTTAACAGGATATCATCAGCGATTCGCTTATCCAGATTGATAAACCCGCTATATGGATTTAGCGAATTCCAGAACCCGCGCTGCTTTGCCCAGTACATCGAGCGGTAGAGACCATAAACCACCCCGCGAAGAATGCTCATCTGCTGGCAGATGCTTCCCAGCAGCCTGGCGCGCTCTCCAGAGTCCATCAGCCCGTTTTTTCCGCCTTTAAGTGCAAAGGCGGAGACTTCGCTTGCAAGGGCTGTAGCACGGGCCTTAAATTCCCTGGCCCCGCTTTCTGCAAAAAAAAGCAGGGCGGGATTATTTTCGGCAAGTTTCACCGCCCGCGAGGCATCAGTGATGATGTCCTGGGATATTTCATAGATATCTTTGAGGGAAAGCAGCGAGCGCATCACTCCGGATACCTCGCTCAGCCCCCTGTATAGCCCTGCCTGCAGGTCATTTGCAAAGGCAAGCTGACCGGTGAGTGCAAGCTGGGATCTCCCGATCAGCGTCAGTCTGTCGTTTGTTCTGTTGAGCTGAGAATTCATTGCCCCCGATCCTGCCGCCACTGCGGCCGAGACGGCCGGGTCAACATAGATCTGGGCAGAAGAAAATAATGGCCCCAAGAGCATTAAATAAATTAAATAGATCCTTGTTTTCATAATATACCGTTTGGATTGGATGAAGAATTGACCCGGGCGACAAAAGCCTCAAGGGTCTCTCCCGAGGATTCCAGGTCTGCAATAAAGGCATCAAGGCCCTTTTCATAGGACCCCTGCTTTGATATGTAGTGTTCGAGTGCCTGTTTTTCCGGTTTTTCGGTTGAAAAGGTGATATACTGCCGCAATGAGACCTCTACCCCGTAAACCTCTCCGGTCATTCCCCTGCGGATGTAGACTTCTTTGAACCTGGCCCGCCCGGCACGGTTGTCCAGGCGGTTAATGGTAAAAATTTTCTTCTGTTCGGTTTCACTCAGCGATAAAAGCGAGGCCACCTGGCCGTAGTTTTCCCTGAATTTCCCCTGATCGAGCAGGCAGATGGTATCGGAGTTACTGATGATGCTGTCCTTGATGATGGGGTTACCGATGATATCCCCTAATTCCTGGGTGACCACTATGGCCTCCCCCCAGAACTTGCGGACGGTCTTGTACATATAGACCAGATAAGAGGCCATCAGTGGCGATGCGATTGCTTTCCACGCCTCCTCCAGAATAATGGCCTTTCGCTGGTGGTTCCGGTGCCTCATTTTTTGCAGGAAGACATCCATGATGATCAGGGTAACAATTGGGAAAAGGGTTTTATGCTCGCGGATCGCATCGATCTCAAAAACGATGAAGCGCTCACTGAACAGGGAAGCATCAACATGCTGATTGAGCAGCTGGCCGAATTCGCCCCCGCTGCAGAATTTTTTTAGCACGTAGCGGTATTCATCCAGATCAAAACTGATCCGCTCCTGCTTTCTGATCTGCGCGATCTGGGTACAGGAGTAATGGTAGAAAGAATCAAAGCACAGTCCCCATTCTGGATTTTCCATCGCAAAATAATGGGCATAATAACAGGAGATCACGCTGGATATCACCGTATCCTCCACCTGGGAAACTGTTCCCTCAGCCCCTTTGAACAGCAGGGAAACCAAAGTTTTAATGAAATCTTTTTTTTCTATATTATATTCTGCCATGGTAATGGCAAAAGGGTTCATGGTGATGGGATGCTGTTCGCTGTATGTCAGGTAGCGCCCCTTAAAATAAGCGCAGAGCCCACTATAGGAATGCCCGGTGTCCACTATCACCACATCCATATTATAGTGCATGTACTGTTCGATGAGTGCGTTCATAAAAAAAGACTTTCCGGATCCCGATCCGCCAAGGACGAATTTAGAGCGGTTGGCGATCCGTCCGCTCCGCATGGGAAGATCAGCAGGGTCAATGCCCAGAGGGATGCCCCGCCGGTCGGTAAAACGGATCAGAAAACCGGACTGTTCGCTTTCCTGGAGCCGCTCCTTGAATATCAGACAGGCTGCCGCCTCGCAGCTCAGCAGATACCAGTCGTAGTCCTTTAGTGATATCCCGTTACCGGGAAGGACCGAGGAAAAGAGTTCAAGCTGGTTGTAGGCATTCCTGGAAGGAATGATCCCAAGCTGAAACAGCGAGGATTCGACAAAGTTCACCGCCCTGGAAAGCAGCTCCGGGGCAGCGCAGAGCACCAGGTTATAATGTGCATGGATAAGCATCTGGTTTTCCCTTGCCACCTCTTCAAGAAGCTGATCGATATCCTCTACGCACATCTGGTTGGCAGGATCGGTCAGTCCGGCATGGCGCCTGCGTTTGAGCGACAGCCTGGACAGGGTTGAGCTTTGTGCAGGTATTTCGATGAGCTGGTTGTAGACCATGCATCTGAATTGCGGCACGTGATGAAGGAAGGACAGGTTGTCCATGGGAAAATCACTGAACGCCTTTCCATCGCTGTTCTGCTGATAAGTGCCGAGCCTTGAAGGGAGATCGATGGCATCGGTATCGATGAAAGAGATGCTTTTGATACTTTTCTCCCCCTGCTCCAGGCCATTATCTCCGGCCAGAATATTATCCAGGGCTACGTGGCCGGATGAAAAATCCATAGCCAATATACGCCTGGTAAAAAGCTGGATCTGCCGGGCGCTGAGCAGGCTGGGCGAAAGGGAGTTCTGGGCGAGCAGGTCCATGATCTTATTGACCCTGGAGAGAAAATCACCCTGGGCGGAGGCCTCGTATACATAAAACCTTCCCTTTTTGATCAGTCTGGTCAGGGTAAGATAAGTATGGATTTTTGCAAAGGTCCTGCCCAGAAAATGCTCCTGGTAACTCTGCTGCAGAAAACCGCCCTCCCTGTTTTCCTGATAGCGCTCCATGGAAAAAATATCCTGTTTCTGGATCATGTGCCCTTCTCCCAGGATCTTGATGATATTGACCAACAGGTGGTGGAACTCCTGGTATGCAGAAGCATCTGCGGCATATTGCAGTACGGGGTTGACCATTTCTATCACGACCGAAAAATCCCCGCGCCCGGAGTACAGCAGGTCCACGCCTTCCGCGCTGATAATCCCGGAATAGGGAAGTTCAAAGGTTCTGTTTTTTGTTTTCATAGCTTATTTTTAGTCTTGAAGGCTGGATGAAAATGCCCCTGTCCCGCTGTCTGGAATGCAGTCCCTTTTTCTGCCGGTAAAGGATGAATGAAAACATCACCGGAATGCTCAAAAGGGTAACCGCTGAGCCCAGGTACATATTGACCAGGGCTCCGCTTAGCCCGCCGGACAGCAGTCCCAAAGCAAGGGCAGCGGCGCCCCAAGCGATAAATTTTCCTTTTAGCCCTTTATAGCTCAAAGGCTTCTGCAGGCCTTTATAGATAGGATACTGCCGCATAGCTATACTCCGAAAAATGCCTTGATCACCACCGATACCAGTACCAGAAAAATACAGGATCCGCCCCAGCTCATCACTTCCTTGCTGATGTCACGGTCACCGGAGTTCCATTTGATGTAGACCATGACCCCTCCGATCAGACCGACTACCGCGCCGATGCCAAGGATCAGGTTTCCCACCGGATCCACATAAGCAGCCAGCGATGAGGTGGCTGCGTTGATACCCGTTGTTCCTCCCCCTTGAGCAAAGGCACCCTGGGAAAACAGTAGCAGCATTGCAGGGACAAAAAGGGCCCTTGATTTTAGAATTTTCATAAAATTGAATTTAATGGATGAATAAAAATGTTTACAGTCCGAACAGGCCACGAAGAAAAACCCCGGTCAGAAGGAGAAAAAGACAGGAATAAAACCAACCGGTGACCTGGGCATCTATATGGTGCCTGCCCGACTGCCAGTTGGCAAATACACGCAGTCCGCCAATCAGGCCCACGATTGCCCCAAGCACCAGGCTCAGATCTGAAAAACTGTAATAATAGTCGTGAAGAGTGCCCGATGCCCGGTAAAATTCATTGATGCCCGGAGGATCCTGCGCGAAAGCACCAGTCCGGCCGATCCCTGTCAACAGCAGCAGAAAAGCCACAGCTTTATTAGCCTTGCCCATACCGCTGTGGATTTAAGAAGGGATCTGTGAGGAGTAAAGGATACTTTCTTTAAGGGCATCTCCCATGGCCTCTTTGAGTGTTATCCCTCCAGTTGAACTGATGGGCCCTGAACTCAGCAGTCCTTCGGGCAGATCTTCCCGCCCTGGAGAGGTGCCTACACTGATCAGGTCAGCATCCACAGGAACGTCCAGATCAGCGATATTTAGCATCAGGGATGATCCTGTGGATGCAGGGCCTGATCTTCCTCCCCTTGACAGGTCGTAGGCCAGGTTGAAGAGATAATAAAGAAAATAGCCCGCGCTCAGGCAGTAGATAAATTGGCTCCAGTTGTTCATTTTGATATATGTTTAGGATTTATTGTTAAGGTCTGCCTGTTTTGGCAGATAATGATGATAGATCAGATCAAGCACGGGAAGGCTCCTTTTTAAAAATGCCGCACCTAAGCTCATCGAGCTGATGCGCTGAAAACCGATATGCTCAGTGATCCCCGGGCAAACCGGGGCAATCTGGCGGAGCACCCGGTCAGTTTCTTCCCGTAAATCATGGGCTGCCCTGGAACTGACCCTATTGGGCAGGAAAAGCAGGGAAATCCCTTTTTTGATGCGCCTGGAAAGACAGGCAAAATAAACAGAGGAATGCAGCGTCGGGACGTCATAACAAAATGGGATAACCAGCAGGTCGGCAGCCAAAAACAGCGGCACAATATCCTCATTATAGCCTTCAGAGGGAAATTCCACGAGTATAAAAGTCTCCGCTTCTGCACTGAGCCTGGAAATCAACAGGTTTGCACCGGAAAGGCCACAGGCAAAATACTCAAAGGGCAGGGAGTGCTCGAGAATCTTTGAGCGCTGATGAAACTGGTTAAGAGCACCATTGTCCCCTACTTCAATCAGGTAAACCCGGTGATGCAAAGAAGAGAGATAGCTTGCCAAAAGCAGCAGCAGGGAACTCTTGCCTGTCCCGGCTTTGGTGTTTCCAAATGCAATGACCATATATTCTTTTTTAGTTTTTTTTAAGGGGACCCCTTTAGATAAACTCGTTTTCCTAACGCTGAAAAGCCCTGGCCTGCTCTGCTTGCGGGTTCAGGACGGAAGAAGAAGTTATCCTGGAGAGCTCCATGATCTGCCAGCTGTCAAAGAGCTGGCGTTGCTTGTGGTCGATCAGGATAAAACCGTTAACCACAGTGGATGAGAAAAGATAACAGATTTCAAGACCTGCCGCACTGAAAAGAAAATCGGCCAGGTCCGAGCGAAATGCTTTGATCTTTTTTTTTCCTCTCCCCGCACTTGCCTGATATACAGGAAAGGTTCTTCCGCTATGGAGCCCTAATGCCCCTGTGATCAGCGTGCGGATTTCTGCTGCCCTTTTATCGTCCCTGACAGAGGCCTGCAGGCTTCGCTGGAGACCAGCCGAAGGGAGCCGGAGAAAGGTCTTTCCGTACCTGCGGATTAAAAACTGTTGGTTATGTAAAAAAAAACGATAGCCGCTTTTTTCAAAAAGGATGCGCAGTTGAAAAGTACTGCTGCAACGGTAATCCAGCAGACGGGAAATATCCTTTCTGAAGCCTTCGGCCTCATCAATCCCGCAGAGCCTGTTGAGATGTGTTATGGCCCGCACGCGGTCAAAGGAATCCGATATCTTGGTTCCGTCCGGCCGCACGTCAGTTGATACGATATGGAGGTGCCGGTTTTTGGTGTCGGTATGAAAAAAAACCAGATAGGGCTGCCGGGCATAGCCCATTTCAGCAAGCCATTTTTCCGCAACCGTTAAAAATGCATTTTTATGGATATCTGTGCCCCGGATGGAAAGAACCGCATGGAACTGATCGAAACGGCTTGTAGGGTTTAGCGATGCCAATGCGCCGAAATAATGTTCCAGATCTACAGTTCTGAGCGCAGAATAAAGATCCAGCAGTTCAAGGTTTCTTTTACAGAGCAGTTCTGCATCACCGGCATGGACTTTATCCATATTGTAGCGGATGGCTGAAAAACCCACCGAGGTGGTAAAGAGTTTTACGATCATGGTGTTCATAACATTTTTTCTTTTCTGTCCATTCTGATCAGCAGCATCCTGATGGCTTTTTCCAGACAGGTGATATCGGCCTGGTATTCCATCATGTATCTACAGGCATCTGCTATAGGGCTTCCGATAGATATTTCCTTTGTCCGTGATAGGTGATCTTTGGTCTCTGAGATACACGAGCTGATCCGGGCGATATCCCTTGCAATCTGCACAAATACATCAAGCAGTTTTACGGGGTCAACGTCCAGCATGCCCCCATATACTATCTTAGCCCTGATCAGGTCTGAAACTGAAATATTAAGGGAAGTAGTATAGGACATCAGCCGGGTATATTCCCCATCGGTCAGGTAGCAGCGGACCAGGTTGGCCCTTCGGCCGCCTTCTTTTCTTTTTGCCATAATGTAAAGTTTTTGGTAATGGGTTTTATTCTTTTGCAGCCCGGGATATGCCTGCACTTTAGCGTAAATATTGCTCAAATGTGATCCTGCGGTAAAAAAATCAGGCTTACCTCTGTTTCCCTTTTATTGCAGGGATCTGCTTCTCTCCGCCGCGGCTCATGCGTTTCCCTGTCATATGCTGTATTTTTTCATTGTAATCATTAAAGCCCTCGTAGAGTTCAGAGCGGTCAGCCGCCCAGGGAAGGTTTTTCAGAAATTCCCCGCTGGCCTTTTTCCCGGATGGGTCATGGTCAAAAAAAAGCTCCACTGCAGAATAACCCTGCGCGAAGCGCATAGCGGGCTTTAAAAAAGCGACAGAATTCAGGATCAGCACGCTGGCGGCATCACTGGGATGTTCAAGCTTCCAGCTCAAAAAATCCATCATGCCCTCGAATACCGCCAAATGGCTTTCCCCACTGATAAAGCGCATCGATTTTTTGCCAAGGCACCCTTTGAAATGGCTGTTTCTCACCTCCCATCCCCCCAGATCGTTCTGCCAGCCTGCAGCAAAGAGCTCCATGCGCCTGCCGTTTTCTTTTTTAATGCTGTAATAGACTTCCTTGATAAAAGGCCCGGCCACCTCTAAAATCCCGCGCTGGGACAGATAAGCGCTGATTGCAGGATTGCCGACGCTTTCCCTTATTTCCCTGATCTGGTAGCTGGGGTGCCGCAGAGGTATTTCCATTTGCGCAGGCCTGATTGGCGGGGGCAACTGAAGGCTTCCTGAAGCCTCATTCAGTTTTTCCATGGCCTGACGGAAATCGCAGCCGGTCCAGTAAGCGAGTGCAAAATCGATAACCGTTCCTCCCTTTGCCAGCCCGTGGTCATACCAGAGCCCGAGCTTTTCATTTACGCAGAACGATGGAGCGGTGTCATTTTCCCTGAGCATGGAGAGATAAAAAAGCTCTCCACCTGAACGTTTCAGGGGCTCAAAGCCAAGTTTTGAGAGCAGGGAAACCAGATCTGTCTGCTCCCTGATCCCTTTGAGGTCAAAGCGGTTCTCTTCCATAAGTCAATTTCTCTTTATCGGGTAAAATCTGATTCCCTTATATAACCGGAAGAGAAAACCAGGCGTTATGGTACACGGACATAGCAACCAACTGCAGGGAATGACATCTGTCCGTAGAAAGGCCAAAAAAAATGGGCATAACGCTGTGCGCCTGCCCAATGGTCCTGCGGGCGGTGAACCCGCAGAATTTATAGTATTCCGGAACTACTCGCGTCAGCCCCTACGGACCGGGCCTCATGGGCCTGCCAATGCGCTTTCTCCTTTTTGACGTCATCTCAAGGTTTCGCAAAATTTCCCGCCGTAGCTGGGTTAATGTTTCGTTCCTGCATGTCAAAGACCCTTCAGTCCGCCGATGCGGCAACGGTTGCTGTCTGCACACAGGGACAGAACAAAGGTTTGACATGTGCACATTTTTCTTTGACAGTCCTGTAACACTACCCAACGATTTTTTTTCAGAGCGCTGTTTAAACCCCATACAGGCAACATTTCTCAGGCAATTTAAATATTCTGTTAAGCCACTAACAAAGAAAGCTATGTAGAGAGAAAAATTAAGCCCAAGAAGGGGGCGGAAAAAGGTTCCGAATGCAACCCTGTAAATTTTGCGGATTTATCTGACAGTCCTGTAACAGTGCCTAAGGATTTTTAAAACCTTTATAATGGACCAAAAAATCCACTACCATTGGAGCGGTAACAGTTGACCTTACAGCAATATCTGGTTGCCTGTAATTACTGCATCTGCAAGGCGAAACGGTAAGTCATCGGGTTAATTTGCGGGGTACACAATAGTGGCCTGCTAGGTGATCGCGATATTATTTTAGCCGCGGACAGTGGGCTATTATAAGTGTAGTCCTCTTTTTTTGAGGTAAATCATCAGTTCAGAAGGCCTGTCGGTCTGAAGGAAAATGGGCCGGTAGGCAATCAGCCAACCCCAGCTTTCTTCCTTTTCGTTTTTTTCCACCGCACGGTCATCATCATGTCCCCCATTGAGTGATGGCCATAAACTGTTCAGCCAGATCAGGGGTTTATTTTTTGTTTCTTTTAAAGACTTTAGGTTAACTAAAGTATCAGTATCAAAAATAGGCTGAATGACCGTTTTTTTATTTGACGCATAAGAGCTGATCACCGCCTGCATATCTTTGTTCTTTGCATTTACAACCACCATCAGATACGCTTCTTTTGGAACGGTGTTTTTTGCTGTCAGTTCTCCATATGGGATGTTATCGCCCACGTTAACAATGGCCTGATCGATGGTAGAAGTTTCGCGCAGCACCTTAAATACCATATCGAGATGATCATTTCCTTTATCCACATTGATCAGGATTTTGCCCTTGGCCGCCAGCATCATCTCGCGCATAGTGGGAATCTGATGTTCGGTAAGACGCCCAAGGCCATTTTTTAGCCTGAACTTTTTCAATTCTTCCAGGGTATAATCCCCTACCTTTCCTTTACCGTTTGTGGTCCGGTCGATGGTATTGTCATGCATCACCACCATCACACTATCACGGCTCATTTTCACATCGAGCTCCATCAGGTCAAAGCCTTTTTCGATGCTGTTGGAAAGTGCCTGCATTGAATTTTCGGGAGCGTTTCTCCAATCGCCCCTATGCGCAGCCACTAGTACCGTTTTGTTTTTCTGCTGAAAAACCGCACTGAGTTTTTCGGCCGGACGCTGTGCAAAGGAAACAGATGTGAGGGTTGCGAATAATAATATATTGCTAAGGATTTGGTAATTGTTCTTCATAAGGATCAAAAAATGGCCTGAATGCCAGTGAAGGCAAAGGTATCAACATGAGTTTAAGCTGGTGTTCGCTGCATGTTAATTTAATGTTCTTCTATTGAATTGGGCGGCAGATCACTCCGTATAAGCTCATTATTTATTAACGCATTGATAATAATGATGGAATATAGCATAGGAATTAGCCCCTTAACTTTGTACCCGAAAAGCAAAAATTACAACATCTCATCAAAAAATGAACAGCTATTGGACGAATGATAAAAGCCGTTGGTCGAGAATTACACTGCGTTGGTATAAAGATCGAAAACCGCTGCAACGTTTTGCCCCTTCCTGCGTCTCATTATCAAAACAATCACAAAAACATTTTATAAAAATATAAATAACAGCATTATGAAAACTTCAATCTCAACCCTAACAAAATCTTTATTGGCAGCTGTAGTATTAAGCGCTTCAATCTTCTCTACTGTTGTATCAGCAGAAGAAAAACAACCCGTTAAAATTTCTGCTCCGAATAACTTTGACAAAGTTGTGGTAAGCGGAAACGTAGAAGTTACCCTGATCCAGAATGGCAGGGAAGGAGTAAGTTATAACGACGACAATACCGGAAAAGTAAAAGTGATACAGGATGGATCTGCATTAAAAATTACCTCTGCAGATAACAGCCCTGCAAAAATTACCGTTTATGTAAAAAACATTTACCGCGTACAGGCATCGGATGATGCTGTTGTAAAAACTGATGGCAAACTGGAGGTAAAATATCTTCAGGTATTTTTAAAAGGAAATGCAGTTGCAGAGATCAACTCTAAAACAGAAAGTTTATATACCATGATGGAAGAAAGAGCAGATCTGAAATTGACAGGTGCTACAGGTGATCACATTCTTGTAATGGGAAGCACCCCAACATTAAACTTGGACAGATTTGCAGCATTAAAAACAGAGGTGAGCACACCGAAAACAGGTGACATCCAAACTGCTTCTTTAGCAAAATAAAAAATAATACATTTTTCTTTTTAAAAGCGACAATTGGTTTGTCGCTTTTTTTATGCCCAATAAAAAGCATTTTATATTTTTCCAGGCACAAAACATATATTTACTTTTTACATCTTATAACTCTCACTTGATAAATGAAAAGTATCTGGAAAATTTTATTGGTTTGCAGCTGTGTTTCCTGCCATTCGAATTCAGAAAGGAAAAACAGACCGATCGTTTCCAAAACTGTTGAAAAATCAGTTCCATCAACAAAAATCAATAAAGTTGAGCCAGTTTCAAATGGCACTATGGAATTTGTATCCTATAATGACGATGGGGATTATTTTTTACTGAACGCAAAACAGAAAGAACAAACATTTTCTTTTATCAACGACAGTAACGACGACAGAAGCCTTTTGAGGGGTGACATTATTGATATCGCCTGGAAAAAGGATAGCATTTATATCGCAGGAGACGGTGAAACCAGAGTAGAAGCTGAACGGATCATTTCAGTAAAAAAAATAAAGGATGGAAATGTTTCCAGATTTAGAAAAGACTATCCGCAGCCGCTCAAATACACCTGGCCTCAGGAAGAGCACTATACTAAATCATATTTAGACAAACTCTACATCCTCACAGAATATTATATTGCAAATTCGAGCAATGCGCTATTGAAACAGCAGATCAAAAAAAAGGGCGAGATAAGTTACTCTATCGAAATGCAGACCAGGGAAGGAAAAGAATACATTTTGCTATCCATAGCAGCTGTTACCGCAGAACATGCTGAAGCCATTCAGTGGCTGTACATTGACAATGACACGGACCTGATTTACGAGTATGACCTGCCGCAGGACCGGCTGGTAAAATTTAAGTAGAAAAATTCTTACATCCTGAGGATCTACCTGACATCACAACCCCTTCGCAGATGTTAGTTACTCAAAATGCACCATAAAGACGGCCTTCTTTAAAGAAAAAGGTTCTCCGGGTTATTTCAGTACCGGGAATAGACTCCCATTGTGTAATAATTAACCACAGTGATCATGAGATTATTGGAAAAATGATTTCGACCGGATCAGCAGTAACCAGGTTTAAAACAGGCGAAAAGTTGGTGTAGGATGCATGATCGATCGAGTAAAACCTGCCCAGCATGCCAGGACGGGGAAGAACAGTTCTGTGAATACTTTAATGGCCAGACAATGAACTAAAAGGCTACAAGTAAGCCAGATCCGGAGTTCAATACCTTTGGCGGTAATTCGAACAACCTCGTTGCCCAGGAAAAATCCGTAATGACCAGATCCGAAAATCTCAAAATAAAGTCAGTAGCTCCTATTCTTTGTGCCGGGGTAACAACCTATTCACCACTTAAACATTTTGGTGTGAAGACCGGGCAAAAGCAGGTATAATCAGTATTTGGGGGGCTTGGTCAGGTGGCCATAAAACTGGCCAAAGCGATGTTTGAATTTATATCCAGGTATGCATCCCGCTTGTTTTATTTTATTGCGCTTATAGTTACCTTAGTTCTGCAAATTAGCACTTATGCAAAAAATCCCACAAAAACATCATTCCTTATTAAAAACGTATTTGTTTATTGTTTTTGTTTTTTTGGCAGAAAATGTTTCAGCCCAACAGATTTTTAAGACAGGAGATATTGTTAAACTAAAAAAAAATCTTCGCAACAGTATAGATCCTCAATCTAAAGTTAAGGCCAGATTGATGATCGGATCCTATTACCTTAAACTGAGACATGGACAGGATGCCACTGATATGGACTCTGCAATTGTATATTTCAACGCCGCGCTGGCAGACAGCAAGAGCCTGCATCGTCCAGCATTAACGCTGACAGTTGAAGCACTTTGCATGCTTGGCGAGGTCGAATTTGCAAGGAACAATGCCCACGAAGGATTTGATAGGTTTAATGAAGCGTTAAATTATCTCAGGGATGGATCAGACCGACATCGTAAGGCGATGATAATGGCAAGAGCCGTTAAAAAAATCTTCTCATACACACAAAATCGCGTCGGGGCTAAAATTTACATAGATAATGCCATGTCAATTTTTAAAGGCGAGCGTAATTTCAAGGCAGCTTGTGAGATGGCCTATTATGATACTTATTTTATCATCAATGTTGATAGAAAAAATGTTAAAAACATAGCTCAGGCTTATATTACTGAATATAGTAAATATCAGGCACCTGCAGTGGGCAGGTTATATTATCTACTGGCTAAACTCGAGAGGTATGACGGTAACTTAAACCTTGCGCTACGATACGTTTTACAAGGTATAGACTGGATGAAAAAAAATTATGACTATGAGAGGCAAGATCTATACTATGGAGAACTTGGGTTGATTTATCAGGAACTCGGACAGACTGAAAAGAGCATCATGGCATATAAGAAAACTTTATACCTCCGTGATACGATATACCTGAAACAGGAATTCCTAATCAGGACTGTAGGATTTGTGACAGAAGGACTTATCAGGCTTAAAAAAAGTAAGGAAGCACTTTCTCAGATCCTGGCTTATGAAAGGCGACATCCGCCGGATGGGAAACATGAGGCTGCTTTCATTGCCCAGATCAAAGCAAATTGTTATAAAGCGTTGGGGAAATATGGTTTAGCAGAAAAATATTATCTATTCGCAGAAAAAAACTATAACGTTCCTGGCAACGAGATGGCCTACATCGCCAGGCAGGATCTTGGGCGCTTTTATATTGAAACCGGTAATTATTCAAAGGGAGCATTTTATTTAAAAGCTGCCCTTTACCCGGGAATTCCTGCTTCACGCAAAAAAGAAATTTTTTATCTCCTGCATAAAATTGATTCCGCATCAGGCAACTATTCCTCAGCACTGAAAAATTATAAAATATTCAATCAGTTAAACGACTCCATTTTCAATGTAACCAAGATCCGGGAAGTAGAAAAGCTTCAGGTATTATACGAAACAAAACAAAAGGAACAAGATATCAGAATACTCAAGCAGCAGAGAACCATCCAGAACAGTTCATTAAAGCGGGCGGAATTTACCCGGAATGCAACTATTATTGGATTATGCCGGCTAGCAGTTATTCTCATTATTCTTTACATGAGTTATAGGAAGAGCCTGTCATCCGGTCGTGAAATCAACAGGAAGAATAATGAACTCAATGACCTTGTAGCCGAAAAGCAGTGGCTAATCAAAGAAATTCACCATCGGGTCAAAAACAACCTGCAGATCGTTACCGCACTTTTACATCGGCAATCGTCGTTCATTAAAAATAAAGTTGCATTGAGCATTATTAAAGATAGCGAACATAGGATGCAATCTATAGCACTAATCCATCAAAGGCTTTATCAAACTGACGATATGGTATTCATTGATATCCATACCTACATAGCTGACCTTGTTGGACATTTTAGGGAGAGTTATGGACTGGAAGATAATATACAATTCAGAATGGAATTGGCACCATTAAGACTCAGTTTAACAAAGACGATGTGATGCGGCTGAACCCCGATAATCTGCTGGAAAAGATCGAACGGGATAAAATCAACAGGATATATTTGCCTTTCGTGGCACCTCAATTTCTTGCGGAAACAGCGGGAAGCATTGGTACATTCCCTTCTGCCATGCAGGAGGTCATGACAGCAGGAGAGCAGTTGAAGATTACCCCACAGATTGAGAATTTCTTCAAAGCAATTCCCGGCTGCGTCCTCTATAACCAATATGGTCCTACGGAATGCCATGTAGTCACACAATTGAAACTCAGCGGAGATCCTGCCAAATGGCCGGGTCTGCCAAATATTGGTAATCCTATTGACAATACAGAAATTTACATTACCGGTGAAAATATGGAGATCCTCGATGATGGAGAAATCGGGGAACTGTGCATTGCCGGAGCAAGCCTTGTTTCAGGATATTTGAATAAACCTGAGCTCACCGGTCAGAAATTTTTACAACTAAATATTGAGAACAACCGGCAGACCCGTGTATACCGCACCGGAGATCTGGCCAGGGTTTTAAGCGACGGCAACCTGGAATTTATTGGCCGTAACGATGACCAGGTGAAAATCCGGGGATACAGGGTTGAGGTTGGTGAGATTGAAGTGATGCTCAACCGTGTGCCAGGGATCGCGCAGGCCGTCATTATAGCAAAAGAAGATCACAACAGCCAGAAAAGACTGGTGGCGTATATTTCATCTGCTAACGGGCAGGAAGATACCGGTTACGTAAGAGCGGAAATACAGCACAAATTACCTGTATATATGATCCCTTCAGTGTTTGTATGGATCAAGGAATTTCCACGGACAAGCAGCGGCAAAATTGACAGGCTGGTGCTCCCTGCGCCAGATCAGCTTCATTTTGCAAACCAGAGCACTTGTATTGCGCCGCAGACAGACACAGAAAAACAAATTGCAAAAATCTGGGAAGAACTGCTCCAGATTAAGGATATCGGAATAGATGATAACTTTTTTGAAATGGGGGGACACTCCCTGATTGCGGTACAGTTCATGATCCAGATTGAAAAGACTAATAGTCATGGCCTGCCCCTGGCTACCCTTTTTGAATATCCTACAATAAGAACTTTGGCCAGATTATTTGACGGACAGAACAAACCAACAGCCTATACCCCGCTGGTACCAATTAAACCTTCGGGCTCAAAAACGCCTATCTATATCGTTCACGGTGGTGGTTACAATGTATTAAACTTTAGCGGCATCGGATTACACGTGGATACCGAGCAGCCTGTATTTGGTATCCAGGCGCAGGGGCTTGATGGTATCGAAGAACCAATGGACAATATGGAAGATATAGCAAGGTACTACATCGAAAGTATCCTTGCGCAGAACCCCACAGGCCCATATGCACTTGCAGGGTATTCATTTGGCGGCTATGTGGTGATCGAAATGGCAAGGCAGTTGCGGCTGATTGGACATGACATTAAACTACTTGCAATTTTTGATACCAACGCAAAAAATCTCGATTTCCATGGAAATGGGATGACTGTATATCTGGAGAAAATAAAAAAACAACTGCCAAAATTCTGGTGGATAGTGAAATCATTTATCCGTAACCCCAAAAAGACCCTTAAGTACCAGGGCTATTGGCTTTCTAAAAAAATAAACTTTATACCGGGAGTGAATCATGCTGCGGAACATCCCGACGGCGCTATTTATGAGATTATGCGTAGAATTGATGAGAAATACGAGATCGCTTACCAGGCCTATAAACTTACTCCTTTTGATGAAAAAATTCACCTGTTCAGGGCAACTGACAATATCTATTTTGTAGAAGACTACAAATATCTGGGTTGGAAAAAATATGCAAAAAAAGGAGTTGAAGTTTATGATGTTCCCGGAGATCACAAAACCATGCTCCTGGCTCCATACGACAAATCCTTTGCCAGAAAACTGCAGGAAGTATTGGATAATGTTTCATAAGTAAAAGCATTGGAAAATTATTACCTATACTGCGGGGATATCAATCTCAAAACAGACAACCGGTTTCCCGACAGATCTGAAGGCGTAATTAATATCTGTACAATAGATATCGATAGTCTGCTCCCTGGCCTGGCAGGACTGAAGCAATTACTTAATAAAGAAGAAGTAGCCCGTTCTGCACGTTTCCATCAGGAAAAAGATGCGCAGCAGTTTATCATTACCCGTGCTGTATTAAGGATACTGCTGGCAGATGCATTGGCTTTGGACCCAAAGGAAATTGATATTATTAGCGCTCAAAATAAAAAACCATTTCTTGCCAAATACAACGAAGTTCATTTTAATGTATCCCACTCAGCTAACCGGGCTGTTATTGCCATTGCAAAACAAGCTGTAGGAATAGATGTGGAATTCCTGAAAACCGGTTTTGAATACCAGTCTATTGTAGAATATGCATTTTCGGAAACAGAAGCAGTTTATTTACAAAAAAGTAATCATCCGCATCTGGAATTCTTTCGCTTGTGGACCAGGAAAGAAGCTTTTCTGAAAGGACTGGGGAAAGGCTTGATCAATGACCTGAAACTGATCAGCTGTATAGAGGCCAGAAATGAAATCCCAGCGGTGATTGGTACAGTAGCTTGCGATTGGGAGGTGAGCACTTTAGTACTCGGCCCCGCTTATATCATGAGCATTGCATTTGAGCGCGCTTTCTCCTTCAATCAAGTTAACCTGTTTAGTTTTTCCCATGATACAGTTTGATTTTTCTTATCACGCCTGACGACATTGACAAGCAAATAATGCATCAAAAAAAACGTTTTGAATGCACTCATGAATATAAAAAGGCCAGGATTAATCCCATTATCCCTCAGAACACAGTGATCATTCAAAATGTTTTAAAACGATCTGTTCGATAGAGAACAATATGTAATCAAAAGCAATACCTCTTGTCTTGAAGAATCGATAAAAGATTATTTTTTATTATCACGCCTTAAGAACAGCTCCTTAATCTTTTAAAACCTGTGTAAAAACATTCCTATTGGCCGATTTATAAAAGCCGTTCGTCGAGAAATACACTGCGTTGGTATAAAGCGAGGAAAACAGCTGCAACGTTTTGCACTTACCAGCGTCTCATTATCAAAACAATCACAAAAACATTTTATAAAAATATAAATAAAAGCATTATGAAAACTTCAATCACAACCCTAACAAAATCTTTATTGGCAGCTGCAGTATTAAGCGCTTCAATTTTTTCTACTACTGTATCGGCAGAAGAAAAACAACCTGTTAAAATTTCTGCTCCTAAAAGCTTCGACAAAGTTGTGGTAAGCGGAAACGTAGAAGTTACCCTGATCCAGAATGGCAGAGAGGGCGTTAGTTATAACGATGACAATACCGGAAAAGTAAAAGTAATCCAGGATGGATCGGCACTAAAAATCACATCAGCCGATAACAGCCCTGCAAAAATTACCGTTTATGTAAAAAACATTTATCGCGTACAGGCCTCGGATGATGCCGTTGTAAAAACTGATGGCAAACTGAATGTAAAATATCTTCAGGTATTTTTAAAAGGAAATGCTGTTGCGCAGATCAACTCTAAAACAGAAAGTTTATATACCATAATGGAAGAAAGCGCAGACCTAAAATTAAGCGGTTCTACTCAAAACCACAGTCTGGTAATGGGAAGTACACCAAAATTAAACTTAGATAAATTTGCTGCCTTAAAAACAGAAATGAACTCTCCAGCTACCGGCACAACACAAACGGCTTCATTATCAAAATAATCAACAAAAATATAATGCTAAAGAGCGGTGGAAAATAATCCATCGCTCTTTTTTTGTTCATCCAGTGCGCACTAATAAATCGTTTTACTTATTTTTACCACCACATAAAAAATCTACATCAAGAATAATACATTCAGAGTGGATGGATAGCCAAATATCTCTTTCAAAAAATGTTATTTTGCCGCGTCCTATGGAAATTTTAAAGATGAAAAAATATACATATACCTTACTGAGCGCTATCCTTTTGCTTAACATCTGCATCAACCCGGCAAATGCCCAAACGCAAAAACAACCTGTGGATTATGTTAATCCATATATCGGCAACATCAGTCATTTGCTTGTACCCACCTACCCTACGGTGCATTTACCAAACAGTTTATTGCGGGTTTATCCGGAGCGTGATAATTTTACAAGCAATACCATCGATGGCCTTCCTGTTGTGGTAACGAGTCACAGGGGAAGTTCGGCTTTCAATCTGAGTCCTTTTCAGGGTGATATAAAAAATGCCAGTAGTGTAATTTCCTACGGCTACGACAATGAGGTGATTAAACCTTATTACTACCAGGTCGACCTGGATGACTATGGTATAAACGTACAGTTTGCCCCTTCACACCAATCGGGAATTTATGCCCTCCACTTTTCGCAGGAAAATCTTCCCGCATATCTGGTTTTGAATACCAGAAACGGAGAGCTGAAGGTTAACCAAAATATAGTGAGCGGTTTTCAGAAACTGGGCAACAACACCAAAGTATACCTTTATTTGGAAACCGATTTATCGCCCGTTGAATCAGGAATCCACAAAGGTGAAACGATTGATTCGAAAGAACAGTTTACCTCAGGGCGTGATGCTTATCTGATTTTAAAATACCCAACAAATAGCAAACAGATCAAAGCGCGTTACGGTATCTCCTTTATTAGCGTGGAGCAGGCGAAAAATAATCTCCGCCGCGAAATAAAGGATTATAACCTGGATCAGGTGGCGCAAACCGGAAAAAGTATCTGGAATGCAACCCTTGGAAAAATTATGGTAACCGGAACTGATGAAACAGCCAAAACCATCTTTTATACTTCTCTTTACCGCACTTACGAACGGATGATCAGTTTATCCGAAGACGGAAAATATTTCAGCGCTTTTGATGGAAAAGTGCACAACGACAATGGTGTTCCTTTTTTCACCGACGACTGGATTTGGGATACTTACCGCGCAACACATCCGCTGCGTGTGATTATTGAGCCTAAAATGGAAGGCAATATGATTAATTCTTACCTGCGCATGGCTCAACAGATGAACGACCACTGGATGCCGACCTTCCCGGAAGTTACCGGCGATAGCCGCAGAATGAACAGTAACCATGGTGTGGCCACCATTATTGATGCCTATAACAAAGGTTTGAGAAGCTTTAATCTTGAAGAAGCTTATCAGTATTGTAAAGCTGGCATTACCGAAAAAACCTTAGCACCATGGTCATCGAAAAAAGCGGGTGTTCTAGATCAGTTTTTTAAGGACAAGGGATACTTCCCAGCCTTACCTGCCGGAGAAAAAGAGACTGCGCCAGAAGTTCATGATTTCGAAAAACGCCAGCCAATAGCCGTAACGCTGGGTACAGTGTACGATGAATGGTGCCTGGGCAGTATCGCCCAGAGGTTGGGTAAAACCGATGAGGCAAAATACTTTTTAGATAAAAGTTCAAGCTACCATACTGTATTTAATACCGACACCAAATTTTTTCACCCAAAAGATGCAGAGGGCAAATTTATTAAACCGCTGGATTACCGTTTTTCGGGAGGACTTGGCGCAAGAGAGACTTACGATGAAAATAACGGCTGGCTTTACAGATGGGACGTTCTGCACAATCTGGGCGATCTGGTTAATATGATCGGTGGTAAACAGGCCTTTGTTGATGAACTGGAGAAAATGTACGATACGCCGCTTGGAAAAAGCAGGTATGATTTTTATTCCCAGTTGCCTGATCATACGGGTAATGTTGGTCAGTTTTCTATGGGAAATGAACCTGCCATGCATATTCCTTATTTGTATAATTATGCTGGACAGCCATGGCGCACCCAGAAAAGGGTCCGCAGTTTACTTACCCAATGGTTCCGTAACGATCTAATGGGTATCCCCGGTGATGAAGACGGCGGCGGCCTGACCTCTTTTGTGGTATTCTCAGAAATGGGTTTTTACCCTATAACCCCGGGTTTACCCATGTATGTGATTGGAAGCCCAACATTTGCCAACGTAAAATTAGATCTGGGAAATGGCAAAAAATTTGAGCTGAACTGTATTAACTATGCTCCTGAAAATAAATATATCCAATCGGCAAAGCTAAACGGACAGGTTTGGAACAAATCGTGGTTTTCTCACGAGGATTTAATGAAAGGCGGAAAATTGGAACTGGTAATGGGGAAACGCCCGAACAAACTTTGGGCATCTGATGACAGTTCGCTTCCACCATCATTTAAAATGCCAACTAAATAAGCTAAGGATTAATGCGGGGAATAAACGATAAATGGTGAAGGCCTTCGGAATATTTCCCGCTTTTTACAGAAAACGCTGTATAAGTTCATCCAATTCCCCATCTAGCGAAATTTGAGGCCGTTTCTCTCCCGCTTTGGCATACCAATAATCGGCATTCCAGATATCGCCTTCTTTACGGTGCAGGTAAGCATGAATCCGGGCTGAGGCGCGATCATTTAAATGATCGACCTGTTTGTGGGCGGTATTCCAATCGCCCTTTGCATCGTACCATAAGGCCAGGAGCTGGATAGATAAGTCACTATCAGGGCTATCCTTTTCTAAAGACAATTTAAATTCTGATATATTTTTCATTAACGATGGATTTCTATTTAAGCGATTATACAAAATAAACATAGAAGTTGCTTATATGAAAACATTTTCTCAGCTGATTTGTAAAAACAGGCTTAATGTTTAATTTTGCGGCCGTAATTAAATTTGAAACACAGAACAGTTTCAACATCTTATACCAAAACAATATAACCACAAAATGGAAGAAAACGATTTTGTTTCCATCTGGCTTGAAGAAACCGGAAATCCGGCAATTGAGAAATTAACAGAGATGAATCAGCAGCTTGCAGCTAAAACTGCAAAAACCCAGGCTGAAAAAGGTTTATCAGATCTCGACCTCGCTACCTTACTGGATATTAATCCGGATGAAATCAAGAGATGGCTGATTGGGAAACATCCTTTTAGTGCCAAAGTTTTGAGCGCGGTTGCTGCAGCTATAAATGATGTTCCAAAGCCTGAATTTTCGTAAAACATTTTAAAAATTGTGATGCGAAAAGGACATAAACAGCGTCAAATGCATCTCATAAAAAAATAATTTTCGGCCGATATCCTGTTCATTTGCCCGCTATACAACAGGTTTACAAAACACTAAAAAACAAACATTTACAGCAAAAACAAACTTAAATAATAAGCTGTTTTCTTTGTTCATATTCTTTAGCTGCTTTATTTGTACCAAAACCATATCCTGCTAAACTTGTTGTAAAAATGGACACAATAGTAACGTCCCTTTAAAAAAACAAGTTATGGATTCAGGAACAATTGTATATAGTAATTTAGAGGAGCTCTCAAAAAGTATTTATCAATTAACTGATGGTGAAGCTGATATTAAAGGCTGGCCCGTTAGAAACGAGGCCGGAGATGCGGTAGGTAAAGTGCGTGATCTTTTATTTGATCCAGAGCAAAATGCGGTTAGATATGTTATTGTAGAACTTGCCGATCTGGGTGAAGATCTGGAGGAAAAAGCTGTACTGATCCCGATCGGACTGGCTGATTTGGGTGAGGATAAAAAAGAGGTAGTTTTACCCGATATCCATTTAGATCAATTTAGGGCATTGCCAAGGTATATCATCGGTGAGGTAACGCCTCAGATTGAGAACGAAATCCGTTCGGTGATCGGAAGCCCTGCGGCATTGCGTATAGAAGATGAAATTGTAGAGATCGACCGTGCAAATTTTTACCGTCACCACCATTTTGACAAACAGAATTTTCCAGAAGGAAATCCCCGCAATCAGGATTCCGGAACAGAAATTTAATAATAAATAGTATACGGTTGCAGGTGCACATACGTCATCGACTGTTGCAAAATTTAGGTCAAAACGGGGACTATCGATCAGATAGTTCCCGTTTTCTGTTAAAGCCATCTGGCTTATTCCCCATTTGGGCAAAAAACTAACCCCCGGTTTCCATCCGGGATAAAGATGATACCAGAAAATCTGCATCATAAATCTTTTGTTCGCCCGATTTTAAAAGCTGTTCGTCGACAATATAGTAGTGTTGGTATAATACCCCTAATTCTGTTGCAACGTTTCTGTCCTACTGGCGTCTTATCATTAAAACAGAAACAAAATATTATAAAAATATAAAACAACAGCATTATGAAAACCTCAATCAAAACCCTAGCAAAATCTTTATTCGCAGCAATCGTTTTAACTTCATCGATCTTCGCTACCACCGTTTCAGCAGATGAAAAACAACCGGTTAAAATTTCTGCACCAAACAGCTTTAATAAATTGATCGTAAGCGGAAATGTAGAAGTTACCCTGATCCAAAACGGCAGAGAAGGCGTAAGTTATAACGACGACAATACCGGAAAAGTAAAAGTAATCCAGGACGGATATGCACTTAAGATCAGCTCGGAAGATAAAGCCCCTGCTAAAATCACCGTTTATGTAAAAAATATCTACAGGGTTCAGGCATCAGATGATGCAGTGGTAAAAACAGACGGGAAACTGAACGTGGCCTATCTTCAGGTATTTTTAAAAGGAAACGCAGTTGCACAAATCAACTCAAACTCTGAAAGTTTATACACTGTAATTGAGGGCAATTCGGACTTAAAATTATCTGGTGCTACCAAAAACCACAGCCTGGTAATGGGCAAAACCCAAAAATTAAACCTGGATAAATTTGCATCATTAAAAACTGAGATGAACACACCGGAAGCTATGATACAAACTGCTTCACTGGCTAAGTAACCTTATCATATATATTAAAACGAGGCTGTGATAAGCCTCGTTTTTTTTATGCCTGCTTTTTTTGACGCCATCAAATTATTTTATTTTTTATCCAGTTTCTCCTTTATAATCAATTCCAACTCTTCTTTAAAGTGTGCATTGAGTTTTAGATCTGTTCTGGCAGAGGATTGGAATATATTACGGACCACTTTGTTAATGGTAATACTTTGCTGCATGAATGTTCTGCAAATGGAACATCCGGCCAAATGTATCTTCAGCTCGAGCTTTTCTCTGATTGTTATAGCCGTTAGCTGCTGTTTTTCTATTAAAAATGTCGCTTTGCGACAATTATAGGCTATTTTTCGGATCTCTGTCTCTTTCATTTTTCTCTAAGATTACATCCAGTTTTTTTGAAGGCATGCCCTAAGATTAACCTTTGTTCGGTGAATAATTACCCAAAAATTAGCCGAGGTGACACTTAACGCGCTGCATATCTCTGAAGTTTCTTCTTCATCCATATGTTTCATTGTAAATATTGCAAGCCACAATTGGGGCAGCTTTTTCATGCAGTTCTGCAAAATCTCCATAAACTCCTTGCTAATGAGGGCGTCGGGTTCTTCAATACCCATTTCTTGTGGCCAATGCTCAACTCTCCAATTTCCCTCCTCAGGGTAAAAGAATTCATCTTCCTCTTCACCATTTTTCACCTTTTTCATTTCTTGATCAAGTCCCCTTGCCTTCTTTCGGTACACATCAATCACCTTGTATTTAAGGATAGCTGTGAGCCAGGTTTTTTCTGAACAGTTGCCTTCAAACTTGTCTAAACGCTCCAGGGCGGCCAGAAAGGTTTCCTGAACCAGGTCTTTGGCAACTTCTTCATCGTTTAGCCTGGAAACTGCATAGGTAAACAGGTAATCTGCATATCTTACTACCCATGAATGTGGATCAATTAACTCAGCGTTAATCATCTGCTCTTTTATATTTTTCATTTGTGAATTTTGGGTCAAAAGCAAAGATGCGGCACAATATCGTCAATGTGCCACATCTCCTTTAAGATTATATTTAGCAGTAAACAGGTTCTTTTTCAATAATCGGATCCCACTGCAAAATTTGCACGCCATCACCATTAGTGCGCTGCAATCTGTACCGTCAAATTTATTGTATACTCACTTTTATAAAATCCTGAATATCGGGTAAAGTTGTAAACGGATTTGGATTAGGCACGGCAGTAATTAGCTTACTTTCGGCCAATGGCGTTCCGGCAAGGTTAAACTGTGTTATACCCGCACCAGGGAATTGATCAAGGGCAGTTCCGTTATTATAAAGTGCCATATTAGCTGATGCATCTCCTTTTTTGAATGGATCAATCCCTTCAGCACCACTTGCAAAAAACCAATCATTCGAGAACCCATACATAGTGGCTATTGCAATGCGATCGCCCTTGGTAACGGATAATTCCTGCGATACCTTGCTGCCTGCTTGACCATTGATTTTTGGAAGCAATACGGTTGTTCCGGAAGCCGCAAGCACATACACTGATTTTATACCACTTTTACCCTTTAAAAATGCAGCTAAAATACTGGCATCTCCCTTTTGGGCGAGATCTTTAAGTCCCTGATTACGGTCATTCTCTCCGACTTTATAAAGCGGGTTATCAATTCCGTTGTAAACTACGACCAAGATCGGTGAAAGTGGTGTGAATATCCCGGTAATGCTTTTCAAATAAGTAGATAATGCGCCATTATCCCCAGCTTCGGCAATTGAGGTCAGGCCATTTGCTGTGGGTTTATCTTTAGCAAATAAGGGCGCTGCATTCAGCAGATTTCCACCCACGATGTAAGATACCGACCAAACACCAGGACTTAATGGTGTTTCATTTGCTGTTCCGCCGGAAGTATTTTCGAGCGTTAAGGTAAAAACAGAGTTACCGTTATACTTTAAGGTAGCCTTAACCAATTTAGCTGCAGAAAGATAAGGATTACCCTGAGCGTCGGTTGCAATAACTTCACTAACATTCTTATTTTCAGCAACACCGGGGTGCGAAACTGAAGCTCCAGGCTTTTGATTTATCCGTGTACCGTTATCCCATAATTTCACTTGTGTGGATACATCTCCTTCAATTGGTATTCCATCACCGGTGTACACCTGGATACCCGGATTTTCAGGCGCAAAAAACAGATCGTTCGAAGCGCCATACATTGTTGCAAACGATATGGCCTCGCCCTTTGCTGCAGAGAATTGAATTGTGGTCGATTGCCCGGGTAGGATGAGCGGTGTTACCGGACCTTGAAAAACACCAGATTCTACAAGTGGCTTAGCGTTAAGTACATTTTCAATTGAAACGGCCGTTTTTTCTGCTGCTGAGTCTGGTAAGCCAACATTATCTTTTTTACATGCTACAAAGGTTGATGCCAGCACCGCTAGCGCGAATAAGGTTGTAATTTTTGTGCTATTCATAATTGTTTTTTCCCCCTTTGTCGAATCCTGTTTCAATTCCTTACAAAAAAGTTAAAGTAAATTTTGGGCTGATGATTTTTAGGCGTATAAAATGATTTAATTTATCTGTAAGGATTCTTGATCTGATCCGACCAAACAGGAAAAAACATGATGAAGAATTTAGATTTAAAAAAATCAGGATACACGCTAGGCGTGATTTCCGTAATTATTGTACTTTTTTGGATTGGATTATTAAAATTCACTCCCCCTGAAGCAATGGCGATAAAAGGTTATGTATCTCACAGCTTTTTGATGAATTGGTTATATAGCATCACTTCTGTTCAAGGCGTATCAAATATCATTGGCATTTATGAAATTGTAACCGCCATACTATTGGTTGGATCATTCTGGAGCAGTAAAGTGGGAGAAATTGCAGGATATTTAACCGTTATTATTTTCCTGACGACATTGAGCTTTTTGATCACAACTCCCGGGGTCTGGAAATTCAGCGATGGAATTATAGTAACAGACTTCTTTGTGATCAAAGATATTGCATTTTTAGCAATTGCGTTGCAAGTAATAGGAAACAGTAAAAACACTAAAAAATCGACTGAACAATAAAATCTAATGGTAACTGCTATTTAGACATTTTTAATTTGATCTTATTTTTTTACAAATGTGCCGATAACAATCGAAACCACTATTCGAGTCTTATCTACCTCCCGCTTATGTTTACTAAATTTCATTTTTTACCATTTGGTAAATGAAGTACACCCGGTAAATTCTATATTTCGCCCATGAAAGCGCTAATTGATCTCATTCTGCAATTTGGGGATCTGAATAAACAGCAGATCGACCTGATTTTGAGCAAGACTAAAATTCTTGAACTCAAAAAGGACGAGTATTTTTCAGAAGCCGGTAAAGTGCCCAGGTATGTCGGGTTTGTTTTGGAGGGCGTATTCCGTTTTTGTTATTACAACAACAAAAGCGAAGAGATCACCAATTATTTTATCGACGAGGGTAACTTTGTGGTGGATAACCAGAAGTTTGAATTACAGTTAGAGGCTTCAGAATATGTACAGGCGGTTACCGACTGTAAGGTACTTACATTCACAAAAAAAGACTGGGATGATCTTTCTAACACCATCATTGGTTTTGAAATGATCAAAGCCAATGTGGTTAAGAAATGTTTGATGTTGGCGATGGAACGGAGAAGTCCATTGGTTTCGGAAGATGCCACCACCCGATATCTGTCATTTATTGAAAACTTTCCCGCCCTTATTAACCGTATACCGTTATCCTATGTAGCATCTTACCTAGGCATCACCCAGCAATCACTAAGCAGGATACGAAGAAATATCCGCTAAATTCACTTTTTACCAAATGGTAAATGTTTTTATCTTTCTGTTGCCAACATTTGCTTTATTCATTAAACAAAAAGAAGATGAGCAAAAAAATCGTATTGATAACAGGAACAAACAGTGGTTTTGGCTGGCTTACTGCCCACAGCGTTGCCGCCTTGGGGCATCAGGTTTACGCGACCATGAGAGATACAAAGGGTAAGAATGCAGAAAAAGCAAAAGCCCTATCGGCGGTAGAAAATGTGACCGTTTTAGATATTACCATTACCGATGATGAAAGCGTTAAGCAAGCAGTCGACAGCTTAATTGCTAAAGAAGGAAGAATAGATGTGCTGGTTAATAATGCCGGTTTTTCGATGAACGGTGTAGCGGAAAGTTTTACTACGGCTGATGTGCAGGCCGTGTTCGAGGTAAATGTTTTCGCGCCCTGGAGATTAATCAAGCAGGTATTACCGGCAATGCGTAAACAGGGAGAAGGGCTGATCATTAATGTAACCAGCGGATTTGGAAGGTTTTCTTTCCCATTCGCTTCGGTATATAGCGCTTCCAAATTCGGCCTGGAAGGATTGAGCGAGGGCCTTCATTACGAAGTCAGGCCTTTAGGTGTGGATGTAGCCATCGTTGAGCCAGGCGCCTTCCCTACTGAAATGTCGCAAAAAACAAATCCAGCCTCAGATGCATCGGTTTATGAGGGTTACAGTGCTATTGCTGATGTTCCTGGCAAAATGATGGACGCCATCGGCGGACTGATCCAAGCCCACAATCCTAATCCGCAGGATGTGGCAGATGCCATTGTTAAACTGATCGGTTTAGAAAAAGGCAAAAGACCATTACGTACTGTTGTGGATCCAATTACGGGAGAATTTGTTGAAGCCACAAACCAGGCTATAGCGGAGCAATACGGGAAAGGCTTAACGCTATTTGGAATGGAAGAATTATTAGCTTAAGCAGTAGGTACCAAACATTGTTTTTGAGGTGTCGCCTTAAAGTTGGATAAAAACTTTAAGGCGACATTTCATTTTCTGGATACATCCGCTTTTTTATTTTAGCCTATTGCAAGCTAATTAAAGATCTGCCCTTCACGATAGTCATGGTCTATACGTTCCAGTTTACCGGCATTAAAGTGCAGTTTCACCGTTGAAGATCCGGTCACGCTTGCGCTCACAAAATCGGAAAATGCAAACTGCCAGTCATTGTAATTAACAAGGTCGGGATCAAAGGGCTTATTTAAAGGTTTATCCGAGAGTACAAATCCGTAAGTAGCATAGGCTGGCAACTGACGGATCTTTGCCAACTTTGCGGCCAAGCCTGAAACAGGATCATCGGTTTTGATCGCGGTATCATCAGCGGCACTCTCGGGCCATTTGGTCACATTAACGGTAAGTCCACCACCTGTGGCAATTTGCTGCACCTTATCGCCTGTAAAAAGCAGCACTACACGATCCAAGGTTCCGGTGTCGTTGTAAATGGTAAGTGCATAATAATATGGAAGAAGCTGCTCGAGACTTGCAGGAGAGCTATAAGGCTTGTGGCCAACTATTGCCACATTCTGAAAGTCAAGCGTCGGCCCGGCATTCTTGAGCTGGGCAAATACTTCGGCATGGGAACTTCCGATTTTAATTCCCCATTTTTCTCCTGTGGTAATGGTCTCTGAATAATCCCCCTGTTTATCTTTTTTGCAGCTGCTGATGAAGAACAAGAGCAGCACTATTGGAAGTAATTTTTTCATTAGTGGTTTAGGTATTAATTTTATAGGTAAACGCAGATCCCCTCCCTGCCGCTACACCTTTTGGTAAAAATAAAAATTTCAGCTCTGATTTTCCAATCTTATTTGCCTGCGAATTATGGCACAATAATAGCTCCGCTAACAGATATGAAAAATACCTACTTTATTTTTGCTATATCAATCATTCTTCTTACCAGTTCATGTTATACTTCCAGAACTGCCGGAAACAGTGGGAAAGTTCCTCCCGGACAAGCAAAAAAAGGCACCGGCTCTAAATCAGCCAAACCCTCTGCTCCCGGTCAGAGAAAGAAGTATTAAACTGGGAAAATAACGTTTACTGATCTCAAGAGCTTGAGCATTAAAATGAATAAGAGATTAACCTTGGTAGAAAAGTTTTGCACGCCGGGATAAAGACAGATTAATTGTAAATTTGATCATCGGTGTCCAGAGGGATTACCTGCCAACTTAAAACCGAAAACAAATGAAGGATATTGCCAAAAATATGGCTCTGAATCTGCCAGATGAGACCCTATCGCCCCATCCGCCGGAAACCGCAAAAGAAGTTCTGCTGGACGAATCAACAGCTCAAGAAGCCGATGAACCATAAGAAAGTTGCCTGTAGATGATACCAACGGCAGTGGCCGTAAAGGTGGTTAATTTTAATATCGTGAAACCTTCTACGTCCATCCTGAAAATATAAAATTCTTTAGGGACAATTCTTATCTTCAATGCCTATGCTACCTCCCTTTTTCTGGCCCGAAGGAATCCGACTCATCGACTTTTTTAAGTATGCCGTCACGCATTTCATCCAGAAACCTGGTCTTGCTCATCCCTTTGCGCTGTTTGATTTCGACAAAGCGTCTGTGATACCTGTTTAAATTGATCTGAAAAACATGCTGGAAAACCTCCGCAATTTCCGAGAGTCCGATTTTCCCGTTATTGATCTGCCCGGTGCTGTAGAGGCCGTAAAGGACTTCAATCAGATTGAGACTATCTCCAGTCCATCGTAGTCTGCTACTATCCACATTGCGCTGTTTGTCTACAGAACCGGCGTATTGCTGCTTGATAAGGAGTCCAGTCAAATGTTTCTGAAGCATTTCGCAAGCTTTAAACCTTGAAAAAAGATATTCATGTCCTGTACCGAATGAGGGATCTATCCTGGGTATTGAGCTAAGGCGGATATCCTTGGAACAGCCTCCACGAAGGAAAAACAAATGGTCGAGTTCATCAGTACCTAACCTGTAATACTGGTACTGAAATTCATAGGATCTAAAAAAACAGTTGATGTAGCGCATCTGTTCACGGTAATGATCCTTTATTTTTCCTTCCCTGGCTATGGGTTTTGTGCTCTCGATATTGAGTAGTTCGGAATAAAAGATGAGCCAGCGGTAGAACCTGGGTTTTTCAGACTTAAAAAACCAGATTTCTTCATCTTCATTGGCAAAGGCATAACGGTCAACCAGTTCTTTTAATTCATCAAGATATTTTTGAACGGTCAGTATCGACCTTTTTAGAACCTCCAGTTTAGTGTCTTTTTCTTCTTCAAGCTTTTCCAAAGTCTCTTTCATTCTCCCGTATAGTTTTTCACATAGTTTCTTCATCATCATATAATGGGTAAATGTTCAACCTAACAACTCATATTGTGCGGATATACTTATACTCATAAATAGCTGTCCATCAAAAATTTATGACTTTCCAGCCCGTTCCACTGTAAGTTTTTCAGTAATCTAAAAATAACAGCCACACAATACAGTAATTACTTAAAGCTAAGGCAATGGAAAAAAAAAAGAAAGCACTAGCGAATGTCTGACCTAGTTTGAAAGTTTATGAAAGCATTTGAGAAAATTCTGCAATTACCAAAATTTCTTTTATATCTCATTTCAAAGAAAAAAAAGATTTCTTTTGCTGTTCTTTAATACCAGGGTAAAAACCGCCTATTCAAACCTATCAATCCGAATAAAAATATTGTCAGAAGGCTCTCTAATATTAATTTCAAGGTAGGCATAAGCCCCATATTCCTCTGTTAACCTTTCCCTGATCCATTCCAGATCCTCTGTAAATTTTTCAGAGCTGCTTATTATTTTAAAATTGGAAAAAGAGATGAACAGACTTTCATTATCAAGGATCAAATCGAGACTCACCGGCCTTCCAGACCTCCCGGTCTTCATTATCCCTACCATAATGGGCATCAATATCCCTGCCGGTATTAATCTATTCATTAACTCTTTTGGGATGTTGATCAAGAGATCATGATTGTCCTTCCCCATCAATCGATTAATTTCAATGCGGGTTTTTAATTGATGAATTTCATCTGATAGCACTGAACTTGCAAAACGGTCAGAAAACTTTAAAGGATATCTCATAAGCTCACTAAGGCCCTCAATTATCCGGGCAGCAACCGCATTTTTTTTCGACAGTCTTGTAAAAAGGTAACTTAATGTTGAAAATACAAAATGCACATCTGGGTGCCTTTCAATGATATCATTGCGAAGCTGAAATTCTTTATTAATTTCCTTAGGCGGATTAATCATGGCATTGAACTGTTTTTCCATAAAACTGTACCGTTCCTCGCGTTCCTTATAATATCTAACTTGATAATAACTTCCAAAAGCTAAAAAGGCAAAAGATAGGAACCTAAACAGATATCCTGCTATTATCTTCTTAGAAACCAGGCTTTCCAAGATATTGACTGTAGTATGGTACCCAAAAATAACATCCAACAAAAATTTTGCTGCCACATAAATAATCAACACCATGATTATAACAGGAAAACGGTAGGGTATCAGCCTCCTTTGGTTAAGAGCAAAGGGAAAGGCCCAGTTAGCTAACAGGTAGAAAAAGGCAATATTTAAAAGGTAATGTAACAGTGCACCAAAAAATGGTATCGGCTTACCTGTGAAATATACACCAAGTGTATAATCTAAAATCGCATACAGGCACCAAAAAATTATATGGAACCGGTAATTAGACAGTTTTTGCAATTTATTCATATGGGGTATTTTTAAGTTAACATGGCTAATGCTGCCACTGACAGAGAAACCTTTTTCACGTCATCTTCCCTGACTAGGTTGGAAGAAAAAAGATGAAAAAGAACAACACAAAACTAACTGCAAGAACAGTTTTTGTATTTAGAAGAACAAAAGTGAGGGACGAAAAAAGAACAACTGAAACTACAGTATCATCAACCGATCCCACAGTGACTACCTCTTCGGTAACCTCACACGTAATTTAGCTCTTGCGCGGACCGGTCCTCTATTATATCCGGTCCGCGGAATGGCTTCCAAGTTTTTCAGTAATATACTCCATCAAAGTTTCCCGGTAACCCACGCCAATTGGCACTTCGTGACCATTATCCAGCGTAATGCGGTTTCCCTCAACTCCCTTAATCCTTGTCAGATTGATAATTGAGCTTCTGTTAACCCTCATAAAGCGTTTGTCGTCTAGGAGAAATTCCTCTAGATGGTTGAGACTTGATCCAAAAACATGCTCCTCTTCAAAGAGTGTCACTTTCATATAATTAAGTCCCTTAAGTGGTTCGATACTGCGTACCTCATTACGCGCGACCCTCACTGTTTTACTTTTATTTTCGACCCTGAAATATAAACCGTCATCGATCCTTTTCGAATCTGAGGCCTGGGTAACTGAATTATTTATCTCTCTGAGGTTGTTGATGGCAGTGAGAAAATTAAACGGAGTGATTGGCTTAACCAAAAAATTATCAGCATTAACCGAATAACCCTTAAGTGCGTAGTCTGCATGAGCAGTAGTAAAAACAAGAAAAGTAATCCTGTCACGGATCTGCTCCGCGAGTGTAATGCCATTTATTACAGGCATATCAATATCCAAAAAAAGCAGGTCGATATCCCTTCTGCTGGAAATGGAGGCCAGCGCCCGTAAAGGGTCTGTATAGGTTGCGACCAGAGATAGATGGGGGTGATCAATGATCAGCTTTTTGAGTGGTTTGATATCATTTTGCTCGTCGTCAACGACGGCACATCTGAGTTTGTTTTCCATAGCGATTCCTTTTAAAAAAGCATAATTTAAACATTTCAGGAATAAACTAAAAATCAGCTTTACTAAAAACCAACATATCATCGGCACAAAACACTGGAAAATCGTGGGTTAACATGGACTTTATCCGGATTCACAATTACAAACTGCCTATTGACATAAATTCTGACGTTCTTTCAAAAAAAGATCGAAATTCAACATAAATGGGATCTCATTCACTACCAGATATTTTATCAGGGTGCCGTCCATCATCAGTGCCGGATTTAAAATCGGGAAGTTGATAATACCATTTTCCGGATATACGCCTGGAAGGAAGAACCTTCTTTTTCCTCAGTCTGTAAACTGAGCTATCGCTGATATTAAGCCGCATCTTGATATCTGCATTGTCAAGCCACTCTTCCACTTTTTTGACAGAAGGTGGTTCTTTGGACTGAATGGTAGAAAGGATTTTCTCAAGTAGCTGTGCGAGATTTTCCATTTTTGAAAAAAGATCTGAGTACATAATGACAAAAGCTTGGTTAAACATAAATGGAGAGCTGAAGCAAGTTAGAACAGAAAAGGTGAACTAAAAATTTGATTAACTATTAAAATCTATACCTATGAAATTTGATTTTTTCAACGAATACATCTGCCATCATCTCTCCATGGAAGAAGAACTGGGATCGGCATTACGCTCAAGGATGAGCGAAGTTGAATTTAAAAAAGGCAGCCAGATTTTATTTCCCGGAGAGGTGTGCAAACATATTTATTTCATCAATGAAGGGTTCTTCAGAAGCTACAGGTACTTAGAGGGAATTGAGGAAACCGTCGGTTTTTCCGGGACGGGGCAACTTCTGACCTCGGTTAAAAGTTTTGTGCTGCAAACCAAAGGAGAAGAGGGAATTATATGTGAAAAATCAGCTTCGCTATTGCGCATCAGCTATTATGACTGGCTCGCACTGGAGGATCTCTCTTCTGATTTTTTAATGCTGAGCAATAAAATTCTTCGCGAATCACTGCTGAAGTATGACATGGAAAGGGCATTGTTCCGTAAGGCCACTACCGTTGAAAAATATCTTTTTCTATGCAGTGAGTTCCCCGGGATTACAAATCTGATCAGTCAAAAGCATATTGCCTCCTATCTTGGGGTTTCCGCTCCCACAATGAGCGGAATTCTAAAGGAGCTTCTTTATAAACCGAAGAAAACTCACTAAAATTTATTTGGTTTCCGAATGCCTGCTTTCCCCCATGTCTTCCAAATTTGTATGGACAATGGAAAAAAGATGTCAATTATAGCTCACCGTGAGAAACTGCAGCGGATGCTCTTTATGGTCCGCCACAACAGATTAAAAACTGCTAAACAGGCAGCGGCACAATTGAGCTGCAGTGAACGCACCATTAAAAACTATCTCTCAAAACTCAGGGACTCCGGACACGAGATCAGATATGATAGGTCGCTTGGCAGATATACCATTAAAGAAAACTTTTGAAAGATTATCGGCTCAACAACTGAACGGTTTTCAGAAAAATAAACAGGCAGAAAATATATCGGAACATGGAAACAATTAACAGGTTATCAGAAAATAGAACGGCGAAACGCACTAAGGAATTTAAACCGTTAATGACAGATCTGTTGTCATCGGTACTAATCCTGCTATTTCTCTATACTACCTTCAGCAAATTAGCTGACTTTAAAGGATATGCAAATGAAATGATGGCCAAACCATTTGCCGGATGGTTGAAGGTACTGCTGATCTGGTCCCTTCCTCCTATCGAAACCGCAATTTCCGTCCTGCTTTTTTTCAGCAGAACCAGACGGACGGGGTTTTTAATCTCTTCCCTTATCCTGATCATTTTCAGTATATATATCGGCCTTGTTTTACTGGGTTATTTTGAAAAGACTCCATGCAGCTGTGGAGGGGTATTAAAGTCAATGGGTTTCAAGGCCCACCTTTGGTTTAATATCATCTTTATATCCCTTTCATCGTTCGGGTTTTATTTATCTAAAGCGGGAGGTCGGGGCGAGAAATAGATAAAACTATACGCTTTGCTGGCTTAAAGTAAGCCGGAAAAACAGGATTACCACCTCACCGTAAATAAAAACCATTATTTCAAATTAAATTTTAACATTATGAAAAAGTACATTTTGGGCACAAGTGCCATTGTTTTAGCTATTTTAGGAAGTGCGTTTACTACCCTTTCAACTAAGTCAGCTAACGAGATCAATAACTCCAGAGCCGTACAGACTTGGTTTTATACAGGAAATACCCTGACAGATGTCAATACTGCCTCGTTATATTCTGCAACACCGCCTGTAACGGGATGTCCTGAGCTCGACCCTGAACTTCCATGTGAAATCCGTTTTGAGGCAGATGATTATTCTACCCCTGGCCATACACCGTTGGAGAACTATTTGATGGCAACACCTGCAGCAGATGTAAGGGATGATGCAATCGAAAAAAAACCGATTCAATAACCCTAATAACCCTTAGGTTAAAGGATAAGCGCAGCTGCGCTTACCCTTTAATTTTATCTGGGATTTTGCTGGATTCCGGACAGGGTAATAATATCTTCAGGAATAGCCAGTGCATATCTGGGATCGTTAGGAGGTAATGTATAGGTTATTCCATTTAGTTGCCTAGACTGAACAATTCCAGCTCCTTCCCTATTCAGCCTTTTAATATCAATCCACCGAAGTCCCCTCATCACCAATTCTTTTCTTCGCTCTTTGAGTACAATGTCCAAGGCTTCTTTAATAGAACTAGCCGTGTAAGGTACGTACGGTTTCGATTTGTTCCATCTTTTGGAGAGCAATGTATTGACATCGTTCATCGCATCTTGCAACCTTCCCGCCCTCGCAGCGCACTCCGCCCTGGTCAGATATATTTCGTTCGTTGCCAGACCTGAAAAAAGTACTGCGCTCCCCTCATAACTTCCCTTAAACGCATAAGTCCCATTGTTGTTGTCCTTATAGAAAACAACCTTTCGAAGATCATCTGCAGCATATGAGTTATACAAATCCAGGTCTATAAAAGACCGGGTTGGATTGATCGGGCCAGCGGTGGTCATATAACTTTCAAAAATTACCTCTGTATTAAGTTTTGGAACGGGGTAAGCAGCGCTTGGATTGAGGGTATTGAAATCCAAAATCTGATTAGAGAGCTGAAGACATGAATCCGCATATTTTCCTGCAGAAACATAGTCTCTCATGCTCAGGTAAGTCCTGGCCAAAAGGCCGTAAGCGGCAGGCCTTGACGGGCGGAGCGGGCTCACCTGACTAACAGGCAACAACAGCACTGCGGCCTTAAGATCTTTCAAGATCTGATCATAGGTTTGCTGGAGGGAGGAACGCACTGAGAGCTCATTAAAATCAGAATTTAATCTCAAGGGAATGCCAAGATCTGCAGCAGCACTGTTTGAATCAAAAGACATGGACCAGACCGACGCAATCTGCAGGAAAAACTTGGCACGGAATGCCAGTGCCTGCCCCATGACATTATTCCATTCAAATCCTGATTGGTCCGCTTTAATTTTATTGAGCCCATCGATTGCGGTATTGGCAATATAAACAGATTTATATGCATTTGACCAGTCATTTGAACCCAGAGGGTAAACATCTTTGGCAGACCAGACATACATATTTCGAAAGTTTTCGGTTGCAAGCGCCGCCCATTGGGCATCGGATAGATAATAATCACTGGCACTTATCTCGCCGCCCGATATATCTGAGGTATTCATCGATGGATAGTAATCCAGTATGGCCTGAAGATTAACCACTTTGGAAGGCGTTGCATAAGATTTCACAGGCTTTTCATCCAGGAATTTTTCGCAGCTGCTCAGCCATACCAATGACACAAGCTGGATTATCAATTTAAAATTTTTCATTTCCATATTTTTAGTTTTTTTAAAGAATTGCCCTTAAACCGATTGAATAGCTTGGAGACAGCAGTACTGTTCCTATCGGGTATTCTGGATCGATGTGTTCTTTATTTGCCCGCCATATTATCCCTAAATTATTTGCTGAAGCATAAAGGTTTATCTTTTTGATATTTAACTTAACGAGCCCTTTGGATTTCAGGTCATAACTTAAGGTAATATACTGCAGTCTGAGATGATCCCCTTTGAGTACATTGACCTCTGCGCCATTATAAAATGCATCCCTTGCCGAGTTTGAGGGATAAATTGCACCGGGAACATTTGTCAGGGCTTCATCGCCTGGCTTTTGCCATCGGCTGGAATACTCATTAAGGCCAATACCCGAACTATAAAGCGTGCTATAGGCAATGGATGGCCTAAAGAAAAAATACCCAAGCTTATACATCAGACGGATATCAAGGGTCAGGTCTTTGAAGGTAAATGAATTGCCTATTGAGCCAAATGTGGTGGGCAGAGCGGATCCATGATATACCAGATCAGAGAGCTGAGTGGAGGCCCCGGTTAACTTGGTATAGTCCTTACTTACCTGACCCGCGACAAAACCCCTAGGATCTCCTGTAGCCGGGTCCAGTCCGCCCCATCTATAGGAAAAAATGCCATGGACGGGTTTACCGGTAAGGCCAGATATACCTATTAGACTACTCGTACCAATGAAATTACTTCCCTGAAGAGAAGAGAGATAATATTGGGTGACCCTGTCATGGTATGTATTGAGATTCAACGTAGTTACCCATTTCAGCTTCCCCTGCAGATTGATACTGTTCAGCTGAATATCCAATCCGCGGCCTCGCATCGCCGCCACATTTTTGCTGATGGAAGATATACCCGTCGTATAGTCTAACACGCTTGGACCAAAGAGATCTGTTCCTTTTTTTTCGTAATATTCTACACTACCACTGATGCGCTGGTTTCTGCTGGAAAAATCAAGACCGATATTCTGCATTGAAACCCGCTCCCACCTCAGATCGGGATTTGCATCCCTGGCAATCATTGCAAACGGCATCTGGGTATAAACTGAGCTTCCCAAAAACGATATTGTCGTCAGTGCTGACCTGCTCTGATCAACATTTCCGCTAAAGCCATAAGTTGCACGCAGTTTTAAAAACGGCAGCCAGTCTAAATGATAGAAACCTTCCTTTGAAATGTCCCAGGCAGCACCGCTGGACCAGAGCGGTGTCCATTTATCGTTGGTACTTACCCCGAACAGGTTTGATGCATCCCTTCTTCCGCTAAGAGAGAGTGTGTATTTATCAAGATATGTGTAGGCCGCATTGGAAAATAAGGAAACATATCGCGTTACATTTTCTGACAGGCCATCGATGTAAGGAATGTATTCTGTACTTCCGGTGATAATGTTCGGATATGGACTGGTGTAATCAACTTTCCCTCCTTTCAGCGTATTTTCATCTATACCATAGTATCTATTGCTGTTTCCAGAAATCCTAGCTTCACGCAGTTCAGCTCCCGCAATTGCAACTAGGCTATGTTTTTTCCACTTTTTGTTTACTGATAACTGGCCACGGAGATTATATGCATTCAGCTCGGCTGCCGAAAAATCGTAAATACCTCCATTTGGGATCTTATAGGTGACTGAGCCAGTGGAACTGATCTGCGTAAAGCGGTTCACCAGGTCTCTGGTAAAATAGCTTTCAAGACTATGGACGGTGCTGATATCTGTCTGTTGATTTTGATACTGGTATTTTATTTCCGTCGATAACCAGTCAGTCATACTGTATTTAGCAGCGGTATTGATCAGAACATCCTGAATACCCGTCTTGGTCCGATCATTGAGATAATCGGTGAGTGGATAATATTTCCAATCCAGCAGCTTTCCGTCACTGATGGAATTGAGGTAACTGCTCCGTATCCCCTTTGGAATAGCAAGCGGTTTGCCATTTTCAACTGCTAGAGCAGTATAGGGATATCTGCCATAACTCATATCCCCGTAACCCGGCCGTGGGCTCTGCGCCGCGGATTTTGTAAAATAAAGTTCACTTGAGAGTTCCAGTCTTTTAACAGGTTTATAACTCAGCTTGTAAGCCAGGTTTAACCTGTCATATTTCCCGTCCAGGTTACTGATATTATTATCATATCCTGTCGAAATCCCCCAGCGTACCTTATCGCTACCTGCTCTTAATGAAAGGGAATACTGCTGGTTGACTGATGTCGAATACACATAATCTTTAAAATCGTTAAGAACATCCTTATTTTTAAGTGACTCGATCTGCGTATCAATCGATGCGGCTTCATCAACAGATGCATTTTCCCGGCTGATGAGCAGTTCTATCACCGGGGATAGCGCAGGTTTGCTGGCAGAATTGATCAGTGAGGCATAATAACCTTTAAAATAGAGCATCTTTTCAAGCTCGATATATTCAGCAGAAGAAATCCTGTTGACATGCGACAGATCAGGTTTCCCAATCAGGGTCAGGTTTGAATTCAGCTCTATTGAAAGCGGCTGATTGAATCTGGACTTTTTAGTGGTGATTACAATTACCCCATTGCCAGCTTTCGTTCCCCATATCGATGTCGCTGCAGCGTCTTTAAGTATACTGATGCTCCCCACCTCGTTGGGATTGATATTGTCAAGATTCCCTTCGTAGGGAAAATTGTCAACTACGATTAGCGGCGTGCTGATCCCCTGTATGGTGCTGAGCCCCCTGATGGATATGCCGGCGGTATTGGTCCTTCGGTCTACGCTCAGTCCGTTTGCTACCGCTTCCAAGCGGCTGATTACTGTTGGGCCGACCTGCTGGCTAAATAACTTTTCATCTATCTTGGTAAAAGAGCCTGTACTGCGTTCCTTTGGAATTTCCTGATAACCTGTCGACACGGTCACTTCCTGTAAAAGGTTTTCTGATACTTCAAGCTGAATTTTTAATTTCCCCTGCAGTGGTACCAAAACCTCAATAAGCTTTGTGTTAAAGCCTACCGAGTTAATCTCAAGAATGGCTTTCCCTGATGGAAGACTGAGTGCAAAGGTTCCGTTTTCATCACTTTTCAGTGTCAAGGCATTCCCTTCGATTTTTATCGTAGCTCCAGCCACTGGAAGCTGATCCGCTGCCGACACAATTAGCCCCTCTACTCTGTTCTGGGCAAAAAGCATATTTGCGCACATGGTCAGTATTATGGCATAAATAATTTTTTTCATCTTGAATCTGTTTTAACTGCACTTTTCCTGCGGATTACCAGCATATCAATTTCACCTGTCTTTTCTTTGAGATTGAGCCCATATCCTTGTAATAATTCCTTGAGTGATCCATAATCCTGTTTCCCTGGTGGGATATGGATATCCATCCCTCCAGCGTATTTGATATGGCTAAACAATGGGTATTGAAGGGATTTCAGATTATTAAGCGACCCAATCAAGTGAGTTACCGGAGCATTGGTTATCTGGATACCTTTTACAGAATCTGTTGAAGCTTTAAAGGCCCCGCCTTTGCTAATAAATCCTGTATTGCCTTTAATCTCCTTAATGGTGTAATATTTCTGTTTTCGTTTCTCAATATCTACCGAGTAAGGAGAAAAACGGCATATTTCTTCTAATAAAGACTGGTAAAGTTTGGCAGAATCGCGGAGCGGTATATTGAAATCCAGAGAATAGTCATTTTCTTCAAACCATTTTTTTCTTGCAATTTTCTCCGTTGGTGCAAAAAGTTCTAAGTTTGAAACACCTTCAATTATTCTCATTTTGCGATCGTATCCCGCAATGAGTTTTTTTGCGCAGATGTCGATCATGTTGATCAAAGGGGCATTTGCAAAAACTATTCCAGTGGTACGGTCAGTTTTCCTGAGTCTTTTGCTGCTTCCGGTCCCACCGATCGCCCCCTTGAAAGAAATTGAATAATGTTCCAGATTTTTAGGATACTCCTCTACAAGAAAAAGGGGATGATCAACATTGATATCCTTTTTCTGTGCATAGTTTACCTTCTCATTTTTAATTACAGAGCGGATATTTTTTTCATTGATTTCAGCTTCTGAGGTGATAGCCTTTACGATACCGTCTGCTCCGATCCAAGCATAATGCGGGACGAGAAAATGAGGAAAATATTTGTCCAACGATCGGTCTTCCAACACAAAGGTTAATTCGAACAGCCTTTTTTTTGCAATATCAGGCCGCTCCAAAAACTTAAGAATTTCTTCACCTTTTTGAGCAGAGGTAACAAAGAACTGAAGCTTGTCGTGTAGATCAGTCTGGATTTTGAGCATTTTAGGCATTGCTTCAATGCACGGGGCGCAGTAGGTTCCCATGAAATCTACAATAATCAGCTTACCTCTGTAAGCTTCGAAATTCTGCCTTGTAACCTTACCATTCTTGTAGACTACATGCTGAATCTGCCAAAATTCTTCCGGCACTTTTTCGCCGATTTTCAGCCCTTGTTTGGCAATGGTCTTTTCTTGTGCTTTTCCATAAAAATTTAGGCAAAGCAAAGCCAGTACGATTAATATTATCGATTTTTTCATAAAATTTTTAGTTAGTTGATTTAAGGAAAACGGGGAGAAGAGAGCGTACTGTCCATGGAGGGAGTTGCATTATAGAAAGAGGCAGGGACATTATAAAGAACCTATTTATCATTAACCATTATTGGCCCCTGCCCGATTCAAACGCCTAAACCGGGTTCTTCGGCTTCAATGCATAAAGCCTATCAAAAGGATACGTGTTAAAAAGAGAATTCATACAAATTTATTTAAGATTAACCGCTGTGCCCATATGCACAGATATCTATTTCCTCTTTCCAATAGATTATAAATTTTGAAACTGAGCTAAAAAAGTCTAATTTTAAGGAATCGCTAAAAACCCGAAATAGAACTTTAATAGAGTTTCATTTCAAATAGTTTATTGGAATACAAAAGACATACTGAGAGGCCTTCAATTGTTTAAACCAACCAAAAGCTTAATGGCTTTTTAGGTTTTGGACAGATTTGCCCCGTATGTCTTTCTGATAATAGCGAACACTATTCTGGTGTACAGATTACGTTCTTTATTAACAATTGTTGAGCAAACGAGATATAGGTGCAATACAGGCACAAGATCTTTGCGGTTAATGTTTTCGTTTTCATGACGGTTTATAAATGTTCTATAAACGAAATCTTCCCTCAGAAGCTTGTTGAGCCTAATTGAAATCAATAAGGCGATCTCAAAGCTTCTGTTCGTGGTATCGCCAGACACCTACAAAAAACCTTGCGGAAAATTGTTCCCTCAGAAGACTAACATGAGAATCGCCCTATTGAATATATTATCACAAAGATAGAAATATCCAATAGAAATGGCGAACTCACGGTACTCTCGAGGGTAACTGGCGATTTTCGAACGAGAGACATCGTTAAAAAGATAGAAATCCATCTTTTATGATTGTCGCAATAATTAATACAAGTATAATAAATTTTAACATACGCTCCAAATAGAGGGAGCATTATTTTCAAATTAAATGAGTTATCTTAAAGCAGTTATTTCAGAAATTGACCATAAAATCATTTTAAACGTTAAAAAATTGCGAGAAGAACACGGTATTTCTCAACGAAGTCTCAGTGAGTTAATGGGTCTAAGCAAAAGCTTTGTTGGAAAAATAGAGGCCCTGGGACAGCCTGAAAAATACAGCGTCCGCCACCTGAGATTGATTGCAAAAGCACTTAATCTTAAGTCGATTCGTGAAATTTTACCTATTGAAGTCCCAGAGAATGATATGATTGAAATTACCTATGAAAAAGTCGCTAAAGTTAATGATGACGGAAGCCTAGGCAAACAATTTGAAGATAAAATTATAAGAATCCAAGCAAAATAAATATTAAATTGAAATTTATTCCAATTCGTTTTATTGCTTACAATAGACTATGACGCACTGTAGTACTGGGCAGTTGATAAGTGAGAGCATAAATTTCTAAGAAATAGTTTTGGAACAAAACTAGGATTTTATCCAGGCAGTCCTAAAACCAGTGGACATTCTGCAAAATGGCTGCAAGCCGGGTATTCTTCCTGTCCTTTGTTTCATTTTTTTACTACTTCCAAATATGTCGTCTATTGCTTTTTTTGTCCATAGTAATGTTTAACTGTTACATACGTTTGATTAACTTATCCTTATAATTATCGTTATTACCTAAACTTCGACTTGTCAAGCCATGTATCGGAACGATCGACAATTTTCCCCTTTAACTTTTGTAGCTCATGTCCCGAATTTGAAACGATTCATAATGGAAATACACCTTTCTATGTAACAAGCCATGTTTGTTGCTTAATAATACAATTTATATCTATATATTAGATTCAATTTACTAGACTTCTTGATACGATCTACGTAGTGACAACTGGAGAATAATAATGTTTGGGCTAGCTGGAAATTCATATAAATTTACAAAAACAATTGGCATAGCGGTTTTTACCGTGTGCATATTCTCATCCTTCCTGTTCAATACAGGAAGCGATAACTTCATAAAGCAGCTGCACGGACCTTCATTTCATTCATTCTGCCTTGCTGGAGCAGCAGTAGTGTTTTTTGGCTATTTTTTTAAGTCTGGAATTATCGTGATCAAAATTTTAGATCTGTATGTGTTGGTTTTCATCGTATATATGCTATTGCGGACAATACAAAATTCCGCCCCATTGGTTAACCAATCACAATTTTATACTTATTTTTCCTACGGAATTATATACAGCATTGTAAGGGTTGTAAATAAACATGATAATAATGGTCGAGCGGTCATTCTCGTAATTTTTGCGGTATGCGTGGTCAATGTTTTGGTGGCTGTACTACAACTTTTCAAAGTTATTCCGATTTCAAACAGCTTACAAATGGTCAGTGGACTTTTTGCCAACCCCGGATCGTTGGGTGGTTTCATAGCCTGTGCCATACCGCTCACAATTACAATAAAAGCATCATCCAATAACTTGAAATGGGTCAAAGTTACCTTGATCATAATTTTCGGGATCGCATTATTCCTAAGTTCATCACGAACCGCCTGGATCGCAGCAGCTGTACCTCTTGTTATATATTATATTCCTTGGTCCAAGATATTCAAGAACAGGTATGTTTGGATATATCTAGGTGTGATTTTATGTTTGATCACTTTCACACTTTATAAGTTATATTACCTAAACCCACTTTCTGTACAAGGACGCATGCTGATATGGAAGGTCAGCTTTCAGATGTTTCTTGAAAAGCCTTTCTTTGGTTATGCAGCAGGGGGATTTGCTGCAAATTACAATTCATTTCAGGGTGCCTATTTTGCATCTTCATCGGGAACTGTTTCTGAAAAAATGCTTGCATCCACCGTATATACCCCATTTAATGAATATCTAAGGATACTAATTGAAGGAGGAGTTATGGGTTTATTATTTTTTACCCTGATCATAGTGCAGTTGGTGCGATCAATCCGAGTTACCAAGTCAGAATCCATACCGGTGTATCTTTCGATTTTCTCCTTCTTGATTTTTTCAGTTTTTTCATACCCATTTGCAGTTGAAGGCAACAGCTGCTTATTTTTTGCGCTAATCGCAATAATGCCAACAAAAACTGTCATAGCGAAATCCGCATCTACCAAGCTTGCTTGGATAATTATTCCAGTTTACCTCTTTCTATCTGCTCCTATTTTTCGCTCAATTTATTCAATAAAAAAATGGAGAAATACCAGCACGATGTGGGATTACAATGAGTATCATGCATTGCAGGAGTATAAGCAAATCGAGAAAAACCTTTCTTACAATTGGGCTTTCATGTACAACTACGGTGCAGAGCTATTAAGGCACGGACACACAATTGAAGCAATCAATACATTAACAAAATGCAGGAATTTGGGGGACAACGTTTTAATCAACAACCAAATTGGCCAGGCCTATGCAAACATAGCGCATAACCAACAATCAGAAGAATATTTTAGAAGATCCGCCAACATGGTGCCCGGCATGTTGAGCCAAAAATTTGCCCTGTTTAAGCTCTATGAGAAAACAAGAAACTGGAAAAAATACTTTGAAACCGCCCGGGAGATCGAACAGACCCCCATCAAGATCGCAAACCCCGAATCGATTTTAATAAAAAACGAAACACAATCATCTATACTTAAATACAAAAAGAAAAAAAATGAAAAACAGATCTAAATTTTATGTGCTATTCAGCATCATGATTGCCCTACTATTGGGCATTAACGCCTGTCGGAAAGACTCATCAGATCCCGCTCCCGAGCAACCAATCAACAGCGACTTACTTGCAGCGGCAAAGCAATGGCGCCAAGACCAGCTTAAAGTGGCGAGAGCGGTGCTGCCAGGTGATTTTAATATTAAGGAGTATAATCCAATGTGGGCAAAGGCCAGATACCGTAATAATTCGTACCATCAAAAAGTCATCGGTGTGCCAATGTTTTACAGTGACTCCACGTATGTCGAAATGAACGTGGTTTTAGTTGAAGGCAAGTCTTATGGTATTATTAAGAAGTATCACAGGAATGATCAATATAAACTTGATATAAAAATGTTTTCAAGTACAGGAAATCTTTTAACAGGAGGAGCATATGATTCAGATAGGGGTGTGATGAGACAGTCGAGGCTGAAAATTGCTACTCTCCAAAGCTTAACACCTATGAATACGGTAATGGCAGAAGGTGGTGGTATTGACCTTGAAGAGGTAACAATCCACGGCACCCCTCCGCCCCCACCAACAACGCCAAGCAATCCTACATTCCCAGTTGACCCCATCGGTCTGCCTGGTGGAAACAACGGCGGAGGTACCGGTACGGGTAATGGTGACGGTGGCGGTTCTGGCGGAGGCACTGGAGGTAATACTTCAGGCGAGGACAGTTATGAATATCCAGAGGCTTCATTGGACACTTCGGCTAGACCTTGTTTAAAAAGTATATTATTAGACCTAAAGGCATCAGCCAATGTTCTTTCTTCTCTTAAAAGGATCTTTAACTATGAAACAGGGATGAATAATGTATCCGCCATATTTGAAAAGGTTGCTACTACTCCTGGCTGGAATATTAAGATCGGAGAAAAAATCATTCCTGACCGAACTGATGATTTCAGTGGAACAGTAACCCAGGTAAATGCCGATACCTATGGACTTAATGGAGGAGTATACATTGATTTTAACAAAACATTATTGAATGCAGGTACTAACCTTTCGATTGCACGGACAATGATCCACGAAAGCATGCACGCTTATTTTCTTTATGGAATGGCAAGAAGCTATGAACCGGGTTATGCTGATTTTGTTGCAGCTAATGATCTTTTGTTTAAAAAGGATGGCGGTGAAGTAAAAGACACGGAAAAAGCGCAGCATGAGCTAATTGCAAAGAAATACGTTGAACAACTGGCAGGTATGTTGGCTTTTTATGCAAGGATAAACAATATTACTTCACCAGATGCGTCTTTAACTATAGATGAATATTGTAAAGATCTTGCTTGGGGTGGGTTGATGAGTACCAAGGCATACCGAGCGGCACCGAACAAGTCACGGATAGAATCCAATGTACTTAAAGAAGCAAAGCACACACAAGGTTCAACTACTAAAAAAGATTGCTAATGAAACTATTTATAACCTGCCTGTTAATATCCATTATAGGAATTCAGGCTCACGCACAAACAGATAAAAAAGAACTTTACAAGATCCACAAGCTCTTGCAGCAAAGTTTATCTTCAGAGGGAAAATATACAGTCTATGGTACCACGAAAAAAAATGTGATAAGGAACTTTGATTTCAAAAATCCAGATGGCATTGATACATCTGCATCGAATATCTGGAAAAGGTCTGAATGGAAAAACTTTCTAAACAGTGTTGATACTTCTGCTGTTTCCAACTATTCACTGTCAACCGCTGGTAAGCCATGGTTCAGAAATATGGGAAAAGTGAAACATACCGTGGTCTTCGCACCTATTATTTTGAGCACAGATGGTGATCTAGCTGTTTCAATATTGGAATTAGCTGATACAGTTGGACGGTCGTCAACAAGCAGGGTTTATTTTTTACAAAAGGAGAATGGTATCTGGAAGATAAAGCAGGATCGAGTTATTTCATTAACCGATTATTCATAACTAAAAAATAAGATAACCTTGAATTAATGAGCGGTCTTAAATCCGCTCATTTTTTTTCATTACACAACCAATACTGCTATTCATTCACATTCGGATAGAGAAAAAATCAGCTTTAAAAAAGTGAACAGTTGATCAGCTTAAAACTAAAGAAAACTATGTCATTTAAAGTAAATACCTCAATGCGGATCAAGGATTGGAATTTGGTATAATTTCCCCTAAATAAGCATAACCTCGACCGTGGACTTCACCGATGGAAGTCCCTTCACCCAGACCGTAATCCTGACCAATCCTTTGTAGGTGCTTCCGCCCGGATTGAAATTTACTGATGCCGTGCCTTCAGCAGTACTCAAGGTTCCGTTACTGAAACTTCCGATCACTGCCCCGTTGCTGTCCGTTGCGCTATATTCCAATGCCACATCTGCGTTCGGCTTGCCCACATTTCTCTTTAAAGTAATTGAAACAGCAAGACTGGAGGTTGGACCTGAAGCCAATGTAGCGGCTGAAGACAACTGGATATAATCCGGTAGCGCCCTGATAAAATTAACTGTATATTTCCTGTTGATACCAGCCAAGGAAAGACCGACGTGCGCGGCAGAAGGCTCATCGTTCTTTAGATAGGCCACAACTTTCCCATCAATATCCGCACTGACCTCTATCGTTTTATTACCATTTGAAAACGAACCCTGATCAGTTTCAAATGTTATTTTCTGGGCAGCAAGCGGCATTGACTTATTAACCATTGCCGTTATCACCACATTACTGACATTGTCTGATGCCACATTATCGGTTATCGGCTGAACAGTAAATACATTATCCGGGGCTGGCGCTGTAAAGTTTACCACTTTAGTAGCAATGTTGCCCTCGTTCGAGATACGGACAGAAGCCACCCCCATAGCAGCTCCCTTCAGATAAGCAACCGCATTACCCGAATTATCGGCAACAATGCTTACCGTTGGGGTATTGTTGCCAAAGGTCCCCAGATCGGTTGAAAAAACTATCGCACGCTTCGAGGGATCTGTCTCTGGGCTGATGTGCGCCGCAATCTTCAATGTCGAAACATTATCCGCAGCCAAATTCTCTGCAGCTGGATTTTCAAGCGAAATACCCCCAAAGGATGTGAAGGTCACCGTCTTGCTCACTTTGAAGTCCTTCACCTGAGCGCTCAAAGTACTTAGGCCGGCCACAGCACTTTTTAGATACGCAATTGCCCTGCCATCCTTATCGGCAATTATAGTGATTGTTGGCGTCCCATTTGTAAAAGTCCCGATATCAGAAGTAAAAACAACATCCCGTTTATCCGGGTCCGCATCTGCTTTTATCTGAACAGTCACCTTCAAGGTAGAGAGATTGTCCGCAGGAATGCTCTCATCTGCCGGATTTTCAAATCTGATCACATCAGAATAGTCTAGCGGCTCATCCTTACATGCAGCCAAGAGAAAGGCAAGCAAACAAAGTATGGAATAGGTTATCTTTCTCATAAGAACTGGATCATACAATGTTTGATATCACTTAGTTTGTTCGTCTTGTTTACCACCTGAACATACAGAAAGCAGTAATCATAATCATCGGCCCCGGTCTGCTCTTTTATCAGCTTAAGCTTTACGCTCACTTTCTTATCCCCTCCCTTATGGACCGTAGTCAGGGAGATTTCCTTGGTAAGCTTATTGTTCCCATCCAGAAAATAAATGTTATTGCTGTGGTTCAACTGGTAAAAAAGGTCAATAGCAACATCTTTTCCACCCGATATGGTGTATTCTATAGAAACCAGCCCGGGAAGGGTTATCTTCTGAACCTCTGGCGTAATTTCACTCAGGTATATATATGACATATTTATCTATTTTAAAGGTTTATAGTAAAAGCTTTTATTTTATTCTTTACCGGTCAATATCTTCGTCTGTCCCGCGGTAAACAGCCCATTGAAAACCGTCCTCACATCAATATCAAAGGATAGCGATACAAATGGCTTCCCAGCTATCGAATTATTCGTATTCAATGGGTTCTCATTGACCTTTGTATACCACAGGTAGCCTCCATTGAAGCGAACAAAACTAGCCACCCGAAAGCCCACGCCCGTGATCAGATTGAAACTATTGGCCAGTAGATCATCCCTATAATTGGGTTTGGCAATACTGCCGACCGAAAGGCCCACCAATAGCGATACACGTTTACCCATATTGCTCGACCAGGTAATCTTCTCATTTCTATTTACAGGTCGAAAGTAAATATTGGTACCCAGATAAGGCACCATTTTTCCGGCAGAAGGAATCAGTGCAAGCCCCAGATCCGCACTGATGTAGGTATTTGCCCTGGTCACAAAATCAGGGTTGAAGCTTGTGCCCGAAACAGTCATATACATGATGATGCCCTGCGCAAAAGTATCCGCAATTTTTCTGGCATTTGCAGTTGTTGCAGCCTTGGCTTTGTCCACATTATTCAAATAGTTTTCTGTTTGTATCCCGATAGCCTCCAATGCATCCGTGATATTGGCCTTTATCGACCCAAATTCTTTATTCCCGGGAAGTTTCATCTGCTTAAGGATGATACGTACAGTATCAAAGGACAGCTTCTGCTTAGCCATATCGGCTCTTGTAAAAGCAGTATCAACAAGTGGGGTCTTCAACTCAATACTTTTCATTGCTGCCAATCTGCCGAGTAAGGCCAGGTCCCCTTTCTTATCCTTGCCGTCTATGCTTTTAGCATATTTTTTGACAAAAGCATTAAGCGAATTGAAATTATCCACCAGCAAAGCCTTTGCACGCGTAAGTGGATCCGTAGATATGACAGTTCCTTCCTTCAGGCTCAAAAGAATTTGAAGGGAATCTTTTATTGTTTCACTGTCTCTGTTATCCTTAAAATTGGCGATAAGATCCTTGCTCGCCATGTAACGTGTTATACTATCCTTAAGCATTCCAGTAATACTGTCAACTTCCTTAATGGAAAATCCGAACGTGCCCTTTTTATCCTTTAAAGATTTCAATTTTTCCCCGGCAATCTCCCGCAGTTTTGTCGTTTCCCCGGGCTTAAGCTTCCTCTCGATCTCGAGAATAAAGGTAAAGTCACGGTTCGGGGGAAGCTTACCAATCGAGAAATGGAACGGATCCTCAGGTCCACCCCTGGTACCCTCTGCTTTTCTCCACTGATAATTTACCCCCTTGCGGTTAGCAGCCGCTTCCGAAATTATAGTCTTAATATAATCTATGCTAGGCGTGCCTGCCAAGGAAATCTTATTATAATAGGCATTTACCGATAGCGCCTCATCCTTCTTGATAAAGGTCTTGTCGGTAAGCGTAAGCTTAATCCTTAAGGGAGTATCAAAAGGCAAAAAGGTCTTGAAGCCTCTTTGTCCAAGGTCCACCTCAACTTCCTCTGACGATCCTGTCACGACCGCGCCGGTGGTAACTTTTTTTATTTTGGTCTTTTCTGTTATTACCGTCTGGGCACAGACCTGAAAACTGGTCAACAGGATGAGCGGAATGCAAAAACGCACTGAGCATTTTAGATATTGGAGGAGCATATTTAGCGTTTGGTTTAGATATTGGTGTCCGTTTTTCCCAACCGGGAATTAAATCTTACAAAAACGATGGTAACATTGGCAAAAAAAAATATCAAGGCTCACCATACAATAATCAACTGAATTTAAGAAGATTAACTATCATACAAAACTTTCTGGAATACTTTTAATCAAAATACCCAGTACTGGGTATAGCCTTATCAAATTTGCATGTCTGTTGTGCGCCACAAGAATTTAGCTTTTTGAGACCTATCGTAATCCAACACAAAGGGATTGGACATATTCCGCGACCTAAAATACTGGAATCCATCCTATAATTTATACCAAAACATCACCGTTCCCTTGGCTTGTTGGAGTGTTGCTAAACCAGCAACTTAAAAGGGCAGGCAATTTAACAAGGCCTGCCCATGATTATTCTTATCTGTTCCATTCGTTAACTGGAAAACACAGCCGTAACTACAGCAGGAATGGTCACCAAACTTGACAACGGTTTCAAAAAGAAAATGGAGGATCAGATTATGGAAGAGCTCGAAAAAAATTAAGCCGGCATATTAGAGGAGGGCAATTATGGCTCCTTGCAATCGTTTTTATATCTCAACGGACAAGTAAATTCAGGACAGGTCACAATATTGGCTATTTTCCCTGAAATACCCGCTGTAAACATTCACTCTTCATACCCTGTTTGATAAACGATAGTATGCATTTTAGCGAAAAAATATGGGTAAACCTACAGCTACCGGAAATTCTTCCGGTTGACTGTAGGTTTAAAGAGTGCACTGATGATAGCTCTACAAAAAAACCGGCTTGATCATCGCGATAATTAAAATGGCAGGATCACTTTTAATCTTTCCTTTTCAATATTATGACCCCATAATCGGATTTCCCACCATAAAGCGCAGGCGATTCCCCAAAAGAAACGGTGATACTCTTGAAATCTTTTAGTTTGTATTTATATAAACTATCCATGCTCACTTTTTCGGTTTGATCAATCATCACATAATCGGAATAGGCCACTGATGAGAATTTTGGAAAATCGGCCTTTACCCTATCTTTTATCAATTGATTGAGCCCGGATACCAGTTTGATAAAACTACTATCCACTACGCTTTTTTCGCGCCTGTAAGACTTATGTTCTTTTCCGGCAGTCTGTCCATGAGCACTAAAATAGAAAGTGCCTGTCAGCAATGTTATTAATATTAACTTCATAATAAAATCTATTTATCCATGTACAGGGCACTTGCCACCTTTGGTAGGTAAATTATCATACACGTTAGGGTAATCACTTTTTATATTTGATGCTGTCGCAATTTTTGGGGTACCATATATACCGGCATCTAGGTCGTACATTGTTTGGTAAGCTTTGATTTCATCTTCCATTCCAATCATCGTAGCCTTTCCGGCACTGTCGAAACCAATTTGACCATCCAAAATTTGACCAACATGTACCAGCTCATGTACAAGCAGTACATAATCTGCATATCCATTTCCGGTAGAGCTGATATTTACTACATATTCTCCTGTAGAAAGATCTTTAGAAGTTAGCCCATCTCCCTTACCGTTGGCATTAGGATTATTTGAGGTCTCAATTCTGATGTTCATACCGGAATTTTCAATTCTCTCTACCAGGCTTGCAACACGGTTTACCGCATTTAATTGTCTGTCTATCCCAGCCTGAGTAATATCTCCGTGTATAACCAGATTCGGCAGGCTTGACTGCTGAGTGCTCAGGATATTCTTTAGGGTACCCAGTGTGTTCGAAGGATCCTTAATTTCAGGTATCTCGCCGTTTTCCCCTTCTTTTATCTCCTTGTATTGCATCTCGCATGTACAGGTCTTTTCCTCTTCCTCCTGTTCATCGGTCTCCGAACCATCGCCGTGATCTTCCCAATCATCCCATGGATTTTCCTCATCTTCTTCGGGAAACGGATCCTCATCAGGTTCAGGATCCGGATCGAGGGGAGGTGTTTCATCCTCATCGTCAGGATCAGGGGTAATCACCACTTCATCTAGCTCTCCGCCATCTAAAGTATCATCGCTATCCCCTCCACCTTTTAAAGTTTCAAGGTTATCCAGTAATATTTCCTCTGTTTCACTAGAGAGCCTTTTAAATAATAACGCAAAATTGTTTTTCATAATCGAGTTAATGGTTAAAAATCAGATATTTCAATTGTTTAATGACTATAGGGTAATACATATATAAATACACCCCGGTAAATTTTTCAATGCCCTTTTTGCCGACCTTTATCATATCCTTAGGTGCTGGTATACAGCTATACCAACATACGGCCCATCGCATCGACTTCGATCTCCAGGGTCAACCTTTTGAACATCCTCTTCTTTGTTCTATGACACCAGGAGAAGACCTGTATCTGTTTATCCCAGTTACCATACATCGCATCCAAAATCATTTGTGGTTCCCGTTGCACAAAAAGCTTACATCCCTCGAAATCTATTTCTGTTAGATCCAGATAACGCTGCTTGTCAAAAGTATATCCATCGGTCATGTGCAGGCTGTCCCCTTTGTCGTGAACAAGCCAAAAGTCTATGAACGGAAAGGTATAAGTGTAGCCTTCTACAGCTTCGCCCCCGTTAAGCCAAAACTTATAGTAAATTGCTCCGGTCTTTTTGTAAATCCACTCAGTGAAACTGATCGATCCCTCTTCTTTGACTGAGATCAGAAATTTCTCAAGATCATGGTAGAGTATGGAGATATCGATATCATCATCCCATGGCATGATTCCCCCGTGCCTGACATGCCCTAACAAAGTACCTGCATGTGGCATTAATTTAATAGCTAACTTATTGGCATGACCAACCAGTCGATTAAGCAATTTTACTGCACTTTGTTTTTGATATGGATTCCATGCAGAGTGGTTCATCATGGCATGCCTTACAGATTGGTAACGGCTAATATAGCTCCTGCATTTTGTTTCTTCAAAATCAAACCAGTCCGTTTCCGCATAGCTGGTAAAGATCTGGTCCGCGAATGAAAGCTCAAGCAATACCTCATCAAAAGGCCTGTCAATATAGTTTTTAGAGAGGATTTTGTTTATCCCCGACCGGTTGACAAAATAGATGTAACTTCCCCAAAAGTGTGCGATTTTAGCTGCACACATCTTTGGAGCCCGGATATTTTCCACATCTTTTATCTTATCAAACGGAAAAAACAACTCCGTGCCGCTGGGTACCTGCTCCAGAAATAAAGAAATTTCATCAAAGCTATAATTCAGATCAACCCCATCCTCGATTACCATACACCAGTCTTCTTCCGATCTATCATAGAAATCTAAAAGGATAGCGAGTTGATATTTATAGTAATCAATTTCATAATCACTGATGTCAAATCCATATGTTGCGTTAAAATAGGCATGATCTACCGCATAGTCCGGCATGGCTGCATCAATGGATAATTCGCCAGCGTTGGTGACCCGGACGGGATGGATAGAACCAGTTTCTGAAGAGTAAATTTTGTAAATATTCATGTAGAGTATTGTTAAATTAGATAATCTTTTCATTCAAGGATGAGTAGTTTATTTTGCAGATTACATGAAAGAAAAGCTTTGGCTAAGTATCCTTTCAGAATGTTGCAGTTATGAACCACTCTTATCAATCAGTCCCGAAATAAAAACCGGTTTGTATTTCAATGCCTTTGTAAATCGGTAACTGTCTTTTTATCATACTCTACAATAGCGATATCTTCAACCAGTTGTTCATCAAAAAAAAGCGCTGCCTGCTTCGACCATGTCCGTTTATATCTCATTAAAAAGCTGCGAACCTCTTCATTTGTTAAAGAACCTTTCAGATTTACAACAATAAGGTTTGCCACTTTTTTTTTGGTTTGAAACTTATTATAAACAACTGCATTGCGCTCAAACATTAATGTAATGCCATTTATGTACTTTTCATTCGGAGGGTAAGAAAAATCAGTTGTATAATGTACGATAGGAATTTCGATATCTTTTAAAAGAACACCCAAAGGTTTGTTTTTGTAATAGCTCTTTCTATCAACAAAGTTTTCAACGAGGTAGTTAAGCGTATCAGCTTTAAAACCTTTCCATTTTTGATAAGCCAGTTTTTGACTGTGTAAAGTATCAGTTTTTGTTTTATCGACAGATATACGCGCTGTATGGTTAACTTCCTGTTTTTGTTCGTGCGCATTCTTACATCCTAAAAAAAGCAGTAAAAGGAATATTGTAGCTATTCTCATATTTGTTTCTTAGTTGGGACAATCTGAAATCTGATACTTTAAAACGCCGTTTTCAGTACTGGTACTCACACCAACTTTACTAAAACTATTTGGAAGATAAGGTGTCTGAGTTGCATCTGCCTTAAACAATGTAAGCCCAGCTCTTTCAGCTATATAGGAAGTGGCACGGGCAAAAGCATCTGTGACTGACAGGCCTTGTGATTTAAATGCTTCCTCTGCATCTCTGAACATTACTCCAACTGTAGAATTTCCATCCCAATTTCCATCCTTGACATTTCCGGAGAAATCATTGAAAAAGTCTTCCATTAAGCTGCTATCAGTAACCTGTAAAGCATATGTTGTTCCATTCTGCGTTTGAATGAATGATGTTTCCAGATTGGACGAACCATTAAGACGATCCCTTAAAAAGGTAATTATATCAGCGCCACCGGGCGGATAATTTGAATTTGGATGCGTATGAAAGTCAGCGATTGAATCGGCATAATTAAATCCGGAAACGCCCCAGGCTGTACCCACGGCTGCAGTTGAGCTTCCTATCACGCCATTCGAGTCTTTGGTTATTGTAAAAAAAGCTTCCTGACCCAAAGCAGTAGGCAGTTGCACGGAGTGGGCGATAGATGCCTGGACCGAGGACGAATTTAAAGTATTCATAGCCTGCTCACCAGCAGCTTTTGCTTTCTCACAAGGGGTGTCTTCTTCTTCCTCATCCTGGTCTTCAGTTTCAGCGCCATCTCCATGGTCGTCCCAGTCACCATCATCCCATGGGTTTTCTTCATCTTCGTCAGGAAATGGGTCTTCGTCCGGTTCGGGATCTGGATCCAGGGGAGGTATATCATCGTCCGGATCTGGCGTGATCACAACCTCATCAAGCTCACCACCATCTACAGTATCGTCACTATCCCCGCCCCCTTTTAAAGTTTCCAGGCTGTCCATTAATATTTCCTCGGTCTCACTGGAGAGCCTTTTAAATAATAATGCGGCATTGTTTTTCATCATTGCTTTGATAGTTAAAATTTAGTTATTCAATTGTTCTAAATTACCGTTGAAGTGAGCTGGATGGCATTTTCATTCCCATCTTCCATTTGATTCCTTTATTAATCTGGAATCGCATTCAACAACACTCAAACGATGTATCACTGTGCCAGCACACGGCCATTCTAATTTGCTTCTTCTTTTTCGGTACCAGAAGTAGGTCCTTACATCAGTATCCATGCTAATTTGAGCCGCAGTGGGTTGGTATGGAAAAACGTTTATTTCAAGCTATTTTTCATCATTTTTATCATGCCAACAACCTGATTCCCGTAAAAACCATTTACATCTGGCGTCCATTTACCATTGCTCTCCCGGGCCAGTCTGATGTGCTCTGGCGAATGCAGTGGGCGAGCCCATGAGATAATCAGATCAAACGATGGCTTTCCGGATTTCCCTCTCTGTAACACCTGCAGTCCATTATGAAAACGCAGATACAGATAAGGCGACAATAAAGTATCTTTTGGGCTTGAACCATACACATAACCACTAACAGGTATCTCAAGATCATGCAGGAGCACATCAAGTTTTTTGTCCAGATAAACACCTTGCCGCTCGTAAAAGTTATATCTGAGATAGGCCAGGGTATCGCTCTTGAAGTGTGATAAGGATCTGTAATCAGTTATTTTACTGGTGTCCATCTGCAGGGACACCGGCTTTTCAGTAAATGGCTTATCAATTGGCGCCTGAATAAGCCTGTTTTTTCCCAGCCCGCACCCAGTACCTATTAGGATATATAACCCTATGATAACAATGAATCTGTACATACCGTTAATTTCTCGGACAGTCCGAAGTTTCGTAAGTCGGTTGGTTATTTGCATCAAGCACCGGGTCTCCGTTTGTGTCTGTTTTGATCTCAGCACCGATCTTGGTGAAATCATTTGAACCGTTCGGCGCTTTGAGCAAGGTCACGCCAGCATCATTCAACAGAAAAGCCGTCGCATGATCATACGCACTCTCAGCACTGGCACCGCTATTTATAAAACTCTGCCGCACCGTTTCAAACTTGGCACCAATCTCTGAATCGGATTTAAACATGTTGTCACTGCCCAGATCCTCCTTAAAGGCCTCGTAAAAATCCTTTAGCTTGGAAGCATCACTTACATTTAGGGCATACATATCCCCGTCAGCCGTCTTAACATATCGCGTCGTAAAATTTGCGCTTACCCCATTGATATGCCCCAAACCCAATATATCCTGTGCAGAAGGCGCATTGCTACTTGGGTGGGTATGAACATCAGCAACTGAATTTCCAAAATTGGTGATGCTGCCCCCTGTCGGACCCATTGTCTGTATTGCCGTTGCCTGGAAGGTTCCATCTGCCAGCTTACGAATAGAGAAACCCTGTTCGGCCGATGTTGAACTAATAGCTGAAAAATTTCCTACCTGTGATTGTACAGCGGTCTTTTTGAATAAATTTGAAGTACTTGTATTCGCTGCAATAGCTGCAGGGCTACATGGATCAGGGCGGTCCTCATTTTCCTCTGTGTCCTGACTGCCGTCATGATCACCTTCGTCATTCCACCAGTCTTCTTCATTCCACTCATCCTCGGGCTCATCATCCCAGTCATCCTCAAATGGATCCGGTTCCGGGATTTCCTCATCATCCTCAGGCTGGTCCGGAGTAATTGTCACCTCATCCAGGTCCCCACCATCTAGGGTGTCACTGTCTCCGCCCCCTTTAAAGAAATGAAGGTTCTCCATCAGGATCAACTCGGTATCTGACGACAATTGTTTAAATAGCAATGGTTTGTTTGTTTTCATTGTAAGGCATCAATTTGTAAATTTTATAAATCCGATCAGCATATATTTAATTCCAAGAACCTGCATCATTCTAAAAGATGTTTTGCACCAGGTATCTCAGAATCGCAAAGGATGTTTTTTTCATTCTTCAGGTTATAATGATATATCCCCTCGGCTATTGCGATATCCCAGGGATGTGTGATCTTAATATTTCTCCGGTCCCCTTCAATAAGGTTAATTTCTAATCCGTAATTTTCGGCTACAGTAGCATCATCGGTAAACAATGGATCATATTGCTGGGCATAAGCTTCTTTAAGCTGGCCCAGTTCGAAAACCTGCGGATTCTGCACAATATAAACATGCTTACGGTCGAGTGCCAGGTTGTTTTTTTGATCACTGCAGAAACGAATGGTATTGGTTGCTGAAACAGCAGGTACCGCATTACCACATTTTATTGCCAAAGAGAATGTATCCCTAATGATCCGCCCACTGACAAAAGGTCTTACGCCGTCATGGACTCCGACAACACCCTCTCCAGAAAGCGTAGAAAGGGCATTTTGTACAGAATAGAAGCGTTCTTCCCCTCCTATCACAATCCTGTGCGGAACCTTAAAGGCATATTCATCACATAGCGAATGCCAGTAAGCTACATAGTCCCCACGCAGTACGAGTATGATCTCGAAAGAAATTCCGCTATCGTAAAATGCATTTATAGTGTGCATTACCACAGGTTTTCCCGCAAGAACAGCAAACTGCTTCGGCATTGGGTCCATAGCACGGCTCCCTGATCCTGCTGCCAGAACGATAATATAGTTTTTCATGTTTCCAATAAGATTACCCGGCGCAATATAAGGTTAGGCGATCGGCAAATCCTGCTAAAAAAGTAATATATATGTTACACTTACGTATATTTTGATTAACAAATTGTTAAGTTAATGTTATGATAAAAAGAACGTTATGTGGCGTTTAAAAAATAATGTACTTTGGAGACCCGTTGCTTAGCGGAGCAAAAAAGACCTTTCACTTTAACGCCTATGCTCAAATCATTTCCTAACGAATTACAGTATGACAAAATGGATTGTGGTCCAACTTGCCTAAAGATCATTGCCAAATATTACGGAAAGTTTTACTCCCTACATTTTCTAAGAGAAAAATGCGGTATTACTAAAGAAGGTGTTTCCATGAGAGACCTTAGTTATGCTGCAGAATCCATTGGACTAAGGTCCAGGTCAGTCCGATGCTCGATCACAGACCTTCTTGACAAAATCCCCTATCCATGTATCCTTCATTGGGGCGGCAACCATTTTGTTGTATTGTACAAAGTCACAAAGACAAAAGTTTATGTCTCTGACCCGGCAAAAGGATTGATAGCATATACCTACAAAGAGTTTTCAGCTAAATGGATCCCTAAGGCACAAAAAAAGGGCGTGGTGATGGCCTTGGAACCACAGCCCAATTTTCATGACCTGCATGTGGATGAAAAGGCAAATAAAAGAAGGACGGTCAGCAATATCCTGTCCTACTTTACTCCATATAAGAAAAGTTTTGGAAACCTGATCATACTGATGACCATAGTCACTATTCTACAGGCACTGCTTCCCTTCATTTCCAAGTCTATTATAGATGTTGGCATCCAGACTAACGATCTGAATTTTATCAACATTATTGTTATAGCCAATATTATCATACTGATTAGTATAACACTTGCAAATGGGATCCGGGATTGGATATTACAGCATCTTACGTCAAGGATCAATGTCGCCCTGATCTCTGACTATCTTATCAAGATCATGAAACTGCCCATTACATTTTTTGAGAACAAAATGATTGGCGATATTATCCAAAGGGCTCAAGATCACGAACGGATCAGGAACTTTATAATGAATAATTCTTTGAATCTTCTCTTCTCTTTTCTTACTTTCCTAACCTTCACGGTTATATTGCTGATATACAACACGATAATCTTCTATATATTTCTGGCTGGCAGTATTATTTATGTGGGTTGGGTTTTGGGATTTCTCCGACTCAGAAAAAAACTGGATTGGAATTTTTTTGAACTGAGTGCCAGGGACCAAAGTATGTGGATTGAAACCATTAACGGAATTCAGGACATCAAGATCAACAATTATGAAAAGGCCAAGCGTTGGAAGTGGGAAAATATCCAGGCACGGCTGTATAAAACAAATATCAGAATGCAGAGGATCAATAACGGGCAAAATCTCGGTGCCCAATTCATTGATAACTTAAAGAATTTGATAATTACCCTTTTCTGTGCCAGAGCTGTGATTGCCGGTGAAATGACTTTTGGCGTAATGATCTCCACCCAAATTATTATCGGGATGCTAAACGCACCGATACAACAATTTGTTCAGTTTGTAATATCTGCCCAAACAGCAAAGATCAGCTTTTTACGGCTAAATGAGATTCATAAATTAGAGGACGAAGAAGAAGATACGAATGATAATGACATTGTCCTTCCCAAAGATAAGAGTATTCAAATTTCAGGTGTTTCATTCCAGTACTCCAGGGGTGCCCCATATTCTTTACAAAATATCACACTGAGGATCCCGGAAAAGAAAATAACTGCAATAGTGGGTGATAGCGGTAGCGGTAAATCAACCTTGATGAAACTGCTGTTAAGGTTATACAAACCTTCTTACGGTGACATTTTGCTTGGCGGCATGAACGTAAACAATATTAGCCTTAGGCAATGGAGGGACAGTTGTGGCGCAGTACTACAGGATGGTAAGATTTTTAACGACACTATTTTGAACAATATAGTTCTCGATGATGAGAATATCGATTATGAAAGACTAAAAAATGCCGTTGAAACCGCCAATATCGGTTTTGAGATAGAAAGCCTGCCTTTGGGGTACAAAACAAAAATGGGAGAGCAGGGCCGGGGTTTGAGTGGAGGGCAAAAACAGCGCATTCTGATTGCCAGGGCACTTTACAAAAATCCCGAATATCTGTTTTTTGACGAGGCCACTAACGCATTGGACACAATAAACGAGCAAAAAATTGTCCGGGCGCTCGATGATGTTTTCAGGGACAAGACTGTTGTCGTTATTGCCCATCGGCTCAGCACGATCAGAAAGGCCCACCAGATTATTGTACTCAAAGGCGGCAGAATCGTTGAAGTTGGAAACCACGCATTTTTAATGGAAAGAAAAGGGCATTACTTCGAGCTCGTTGTCGCGCAGACCGATGGAATGCTTGAAAATATAAATACCACATCTTTTTTGAGTTAACATATGGAACAGATAAAAGCAAGCCAAACTGCTACTAAGCCAAAGAGAACCGAGGAAATACAGCATATTATCGACAGGATGCCCACCAAATTTGGTTTTTGGATAACCTATCTCGTTTTATTTATGTTGGGTGCGTTATTGGTTTTTGGCTGGGTAGTCAAATATCATGATGTAGCCTTGGGCGTTATTACAATTAATACGGCAAATGCCCCGATCAAACTCATTGCCAATACGTCCGGAAGGGTAAAGCTGCTACATAAGACAAATGATAATATCAACAGGGATGAAGTTGTTGCCTATGTCCAAAATCCAGCGGATCTAGAAGATGTAATGGCAATCAAACAGATAACAGATACCTTTAAAATTTCAGGCGAAAACAGTTTGCGGAAATTGAAAAGCCATCTATTCAGCCATAAATTTACCCTTGGCGAACTGAGCTCCAGGTATTTTCAATTTTTAAGCTCACTTAACCATTTGGCAAATTACCATAAAGACCAGATTTATATCAAACAGGAGCAGTCACTGAAAAGAATCCTTGCCGAATATACACACAAACTGAACTCGGTCCTTTCAAAGAATCTCCACAACAGCAAGAATGCTTCATTTTACAAGAGGTTTTCCCAAAGGGATTCAGTTCTACTGGCTAAAAAAGTAATTAGTGAAGCAGAATTCAACAGGTCAGAACTAAGTTACATAGCCTCATTGTCAGCAAAAGAAACCTCAGATTTTGAGCACTCCGGGATATTACAGGAAATAGAGAGAACAAATAACAGTTTGCAACAGTTATCGATAGAAAAAGAAGACAAGTTCATCCAGTTGAGACTAGAGTTGGAATCGGCTTCCTCTGCGCTTAAGGACGACATTAAAATATGGGAAGAACGCTATCTGTTTAAATCACCATTTAAGGGCCGATTACAGTTCCTAAAGTTTTGGGTAGACAACCAGTTCCTTCACGCAGGTGAGAATGTGTTCACTGTGGTTTCAGAAGACAATCAATCATACGGACAGGTTAATTTGCCCATACAAGGTTCAGGCAGGGTGATGATCGGTCAGGACGTAGTGATCAAATTGGACAACTACCCCTATATGGAATACGGGTCACTGGTTGGAAAAGTAAAAGGTATTTCTTTAACAACACACATAGAAAGCACCTCGAACGGAGATGCTGAATCCTATATGGTCAATGTTGCGCTTCCAAAGCACCTGGTTACAAACTATGGCCGGACATTGGAAAAAACACATGAAATTAAAGGAACGGCTGAAATTATCACAAAAGAAAGGCGGCTAATCCAAAGAATTTTTGATAACCTGAAGTACCTGATTCAAAATAAATAACCTAGACAAAAACAAGGCATTACTGCCCGACCATTCCCGCAAGCATAACAAGATGAATCATGTTATTGCCCAATATGCACAGAAAGGGGCTCCGCTAAAAGTGGCCACTGGTTTCATCCCCGTGGCAGCCTTTCCAGGCCTATACCGATAATCACTTATGTTCTGGCTCCTCGCTTTTAAGCCCGTTTTTGGTTCGGCAGGAATTACAATTTATGACAAAGCATCTTCCTGCTGCATCGCAAAAACTAGCGAGATAAGTAAGAGATAATTTTAAACCTAAATTACTCGAAATTAATTAGGTTACTTATAATATTTTTATGTTCTAATTATTTATGCGATATATCCCTATAAGTAAGTGATCATAATTGGCTATGTTGTAAATATTCTCATACAGATCAGCGGTGATCTGGAATTGTTGACCATTAGATTCCAGATAGGGGTTCCATGTTTTTTCATCTGAACTCAAAATCATTTTCCATTTAGCATTTCTTTTTTCAGATAGCAGCTGTCCAATCACAGCGATAAAGTGCAATATATGTTTCTTTTTGAACTCAGAGGAATTTGGTAATTTTCTGAGCCTTTCATCCATATCGGTGAGCAATTGTTCACTGAGATTGGCATTTTTAATATCCAGGGCATCTGAAAGTTCTTTTATCAGGGTTTTTGTATGATCGGGAAAACCCTTTCCAAAAGGATTTTTGCCGGCTAATATCTCCACGCCCTGTGGGCAATTACTTACCTCCAAGTACACCACTTCTACATCTTCAATACTGTAAAAAAGCATACTGTACCCCTGATCCTTTACAATTACCTCGCTATTGTCCAATTTATAAACCTCGATATCAAACTGCAGTTTAAATTTATTTATAGCTTCCTTTTTTGTACCTAATCTTAGGACATCAAATTCTTCCAGGGTAAGTGGTTTACATTTAACAAAAGAGCCATTGCCCAATTCGATATTGTCCATTTTTTTTTGAAGAGTTTTTAAAAATTAAGTAAATAAAGAAGTAAAACCCAGGCCTTACTTTGTAAACTATTTTGATCTAAAAGATGGGAACTAAGCCAAATTAGAGTAGTAGTTTTATTATAAAAGTGAATTCCAGTTTCATTCAAACAAGATTGATTTGGCAAATAACTTGTCATTTCATCTACCACCTGATATAATCCAATACCATAACGTTCTTTACTGATGATAAATATTAAACCCCACATCTTATCAGATACTGAGTATAATGCGCTAAAATGCTCTATACCTCCATATTAAAACATTGTTTGTATTCAAATTATTCACAAACTCATTAAAGTACTCCCCATTGTTAGGACGATAATCCTTACAATGTTAATTATTTAATTTTGTTGTTGTTGCTTGAGGTGTGGGAATGTGGGAAACTCCCTTCCGAGTTTTCCACATTCCCACACCCTTTTCTTTTTTTCTTCTTTTTTCTTTTAGATTCATGCGGCCAATTGTGTAAAACTTTCACCTGGTGTCTGTCTTTTTAGTGAGGTATGCCTTCTCTGATTGTTATAGAATTTAATGTACCCCTGGATTCCCCTGAACAACTGCAAGCCATCGTCTGCAGGCTTTAAATAGATATGTTCGTATTTAAGGCTTCTCCAGAAGCGCTCGATAAAAATATTGTCCAAAGCTCTGCCTTTTCCATCCATCGATATTCGTATTGTATTATCATTCAGCACCTTTTGAAATTCAGCGGATGTAAACTGACTACCCTGATCGGTATTAAATATCTCAGGCTTCCCATGTAAGGCTATCGTTTC
>NZ_JAVTSN010000039.1:0-69471 GCF_032678585.1 Pedobacter psychrodurus
GCTTGTCTTTCTGACGATAGGAAGAATCTATTTCCGATTGGCAATAATCAATGTTGGCCGCTACAAGCTGGCAAAGGTAAAGTCTCTTAACTTGCAGATCCTTCGTGCCTCAGGATGACAAGGGTGTCAGATGGTAACATCTGACACCACGGCAACCACGGAAATTTAATTTTTTGGATGTTGAGGCAACCAATCTAGCAGGGCTTTTACAATATCGTTGAAGAAAAGCTGGTAGGTATCCTGGGTAACAAAGCCGATGTGTGGTGTTGCCAATACATTTTTCAATGTTCTAAAGGGATGATCTGCATCAAGCGGTTCTTTATCAAAAACATCTAAAGCCACTCCGGCAATCTTATTTTCTTCCAGGCTTTTGATCAGTGCATTTTCATCAACCAATGGCCCTCTTGAGGTATTGATCAGGTAGGCGGACGGTTTCATTAATGCCAGATCGTTGGCACCTACAATGCCTTTACTCCTATCGCTCAACACCATGTGAACGGTTAAATAATCGGCCTCCTGAAATAAAGTTTTTTTGTCTACATACCTGGCCCCGCCAGCTATCGCTTTTTCAGGAGTAAGGTTTTCGCTCCAGGCAATGATATCCATATCAAAAACCTTGGCTACGGCAGCCACCTGTGCACCCAAATTGCCCAGTCCCAATATACCAAGGGTTTTGCCTTTTAAATCGTTACCTACCATATGCTGCCATCCGCCAGCACGCAGATTGGCATTTTCCTGCGGGATATGTTTTGCAATGGCCATTAACAAAGCCCAGGTAAGCTCTAATGCACCATGGCCCAGGTATCCTGTATTCTGCACTTCAATGCCCAGTTTCTCTGCAACTGCAACATCAATAGACCGGTTTCTGGCACCTGTAGAAACGATAAGTTTCAGGTTGGGTAACTGCATGAGTAAAGCAGCCGTTAGTGGCGTACGCTCGCGCATCACGCAAATGATATCAAAATATTTCAGGCGTGCTACAATTTCATCCTCTTCATGAAGATGCTGGGTAAACACTTCAATTTCTCCATATTCGGTAACGGGCGTCCAATCGGCAAATGATTTTGCTACGTCCTGATAATCATCTAATATCGCGATTTTATATTTTGACATGTTCTATGAATTTAAGTCTTTTTCTAATTAGAAAGCAGGTGTTTCGGTAAAGTTAATTTTCTTTGATGATGCTGCCCAAAAAATCCAGAGTAAAACGCAGATGAGTAAAGCGAAATCCGGATAAAAGAATGAAATAATAAAAGCAATTAAGTATGTGGGGAATCCATAACGGTAATTGTTCCTGAGTTGCACAATTGCGGCATCACTGATTCCTGGTCGCAATAATTTTTTATCTGAAGTAGCTTGTTGCCACAACAGGTTAAAAGCCAGGTTAATTAAAACAAACAATCCGGTGTAAATGGTAACGGATAGCTGTTTTGAATCTGTTAAAAAAAACCTGGCCAATAAAGCACTGGGGAAAGAAACCAGCGAAACCAGGAACAGAATGAGTCCGTTGGCAAACATCAGCCCTGTGTTTCGCTTATAGATTTGTTTAAAAATTTTGTGGTGATTTACCCAGATGATAAAAATACTGAAGAAAGATATAATAAAGGCAATGTAACCCGGCCATTGCATTTTCAATGCATTTAAAAAATGGATGGGCTTATCTCCTTCACTGGCTTCTGGAATATGCAATTCGAGTACAAGAAGTGTAATTGCAATTGCAAAAACACCGTCGCTAAAAGCCTCTATCCTACCCGTCTCTTTTTCCATCGTGTAATTAGTCCTTAAAAATTAATTTATTCACCTGTGTAATTTCTGCCTGACTGATGGTATGCCCCATGTTATCGTAAATTATTTCGGTAACCTGTGCACCCATTTCTTCGAGCAAAACAGTTGATTCTTTTACCCTCGATACCGGAACATGCATATCGGGATCGCTGCTGCCGATAAATATGGGTGTGCCATCGAAATCGCCATGATAGTTTCGGTGATCTACCTGCTCACCAATAAGGCCACCGGTAAAAGCCACCACTCCACCATAGCGGGCTGCATTTGTGGCGACAAAATCAAGCGTTAAACAGGCACCCTGCGAAAAACCTAAAAAGTAAATCTGTTCTTTTGAAAAACCTGCTTTTTCGAGATCGAGTACAGCTTCCTTTATGGTGTTTAAAGCATCCGACAAGGAAGGTTCGTTGGCTGCCCGTGGAACCAAAAATGACTGTGGATACCAGGTATTATTTATTGCCTGTGGTGCTACCAATGCAAAATTGGAAACATTAAGGTATTCTGCCATTGATAAAATATCCTCTGCCGTTCCGCCACGCCCATGGATCATGACCAGCACTTTTTCAGCCTGACCAAAGCTTTTTCCAGCTTTTATAATATCTTTCATTTCTATTCTTCTTCTTTTATTTTGTTCCAGATATCGCGGTACAACTCTTCATGCCGTCTGAATTGAATGTGCACATAGGGGCACATCGGGATCACCATCAATTTGTTTTCGCGCACATAGGCCACCATGGCATCGAGCAGCATTTTGGCATAACCTTTTCCTTCTTTTGAAGTGTCTACTTCGGTATGGTATACGGTTAAATCCCTGTCTTTGATGTCGAAAATCATTTCGCCAGCTTTTCCGTCTTCATCATAAATGTCGAACGAACTTGGTTCGCCTTCCTGAATGTTTAATTTTACTTGTGCCATATTTTTTAAGTTAATTTTGGAAGTAATTTTTCTAAATCTTCACGTAAATGTTCATGTTGGTGCGGCAATTTTAAATGCATTCCCAACTCATTCAAAGGCTCATCAACGGTAAAGCCTGGATTTTCTGTGGCAATTTCGAAAAGCACGCCTCCTGGTTCACGGAAATATAAGGAATAAAAATAATCGCGGTCAATTTTTGGTGTAATTTGCAGGTTTTTACTCAAAATCTGTTCCCGCAATTCCATTTGAATATCTTCATTTTTAACACGGAAGGCAACATGATGGTTGGTACCGGCAGCATTTCTTCCCCGGTGGCCAGTTGGCACTTCCAACAGATCTACAATGGCTGCATTTTCTACAGTATCGGTAATAAAACGATAGCGGTTTTCTTCCTGACCCAATAAGCGGTAACCAAACAGATCGGTAAGTATTTTTGCTGTTTCATCGATACTTTGCAAGGTTAAAGTAGTACTGTGAAAACCTTTGGTTGCGGTATCTTTTTTAACATCGGCGGTTTCCCAGGGTGTTCTAATATCTGCTGTTTTTGGCACGATTAAACTCAGCGACAAACCATCAGGGTCTTTAAAAGCCAATACCTGCTCACCAAAGCGTTCGGTAATTTCTTTTGTTTTAACATTTGCATCGCCGAATCTTTCTAGCCAAAACGTGTGGCTATCTGCAGGTACCGAGTAACCGATTTCTGTTGCCATACCCACGCCTTCGGTCCCCGGCCCGATTCCATCCCAGGGAAAAAAGGTCAGGATTGTTCCTGCTGATCCGGTTTCATCGCCGTAATAAAGGTGGTAAGTACCAGGATCATCAAAATTAACCGTCTTTTTCACCAACCTTAAGCCTAATGTTTTGGTATAAAAATCGAAGTTTTGTTGGGCATTGCCTGCTATAGCCGTAATGTGGTGCAGGCCTAAAATATTGTTATTCATATCGTTTAATTTTTATTGGTTAATATTTCTGTTCTTTCTGTAATTAATTCGTTGTGTCGTTTGAAGATAACATCCAGTACCAGGCCATCATCATTCCACATTTTAATCTCGCCGTTAAGCTGTTCGGTAAGTCCTGTCATTAAACTCATGCCTAATGATTCGGTATTTTCAGGATCAAAACCTTCTGGCAAACCCACGCCAGTATCCGCAATTTTCAGTTCGCAAAGCTCCTCTCCAATAAACAGGAAAGAAATGTGCACTTTCCCCTTTTTATCACCTGGAAAAGCATATTTAATTACATTGCTAATGGCCTCGTTCAGGATTAAGCCAAGTGGTACCGCCTGTGCAACGTCTAATTTAATCGCCTCTGTTTCTAATGAAAACTGGATTTTCTTATCGGTGCCAAAACACTCGATCATATAATCGACTAGTTCTTTGATGTACCACTTTATATCAATTTCGGCAAGATTATCGGATTGATACAATTTCTGGTGAATGAGCGACATGGCGTGCATGCGGTTCTGACTGTTTCTGATGGCCACTAAAGCATCTTCATTATCCAGATAAGCGGATTGGGTATTGAGCAGACTGATGACAATCTGCAGGTTGTTTTTTACCCGGTGGTGGATTTCGCGCAGGAGCCACTCTTTCTCTTCGAGTATTTTTCTAAGCAATTCGTTTTGCGTATTGATTTCGTTCTGCTTTTGTTCTAAAACGAGATTGCTACGTCTTTTTAAGCGATAACGGTTATATATCAAACCCACAAATATGGCGGCGATAAAAAGACCGGCGATGAAGATATACCTCAGTCTCCCCTCGTTTACAATCGTTACTTCCTGCAATTGATTTTTCTGACTGAGCAAGGCAATATCCTTATCCTTTTTCTCCGTCTGGAATTCGATTTCCAAACCCGAAATCTGTTTGTTCTTATCGTTGTTCCAGATGGAATCGGTTAACCTTTTATAGGTTTTATAGTGCGCTACTGCCGACCATGGTTTATTCAGAGCCGAATCTACATCAAACCAAAGCCGGTGTAACTGCGAAAGTGCCAGTAAGTTTTTTTGTTGTAAACTTTGTTTTTCGTGTTCTTTTAAATAAGCATCAGCAGCTACAAACTGTTTATCATGGATCAGTTTTCTGATAATGCTGCGATATAGATAAATCTGATTCGGATCATCTTTAGGCAGATCATGGTGAAACTTTTGCAGTTCCTTAAAATAAGGTTCGGCCTTGGCGTATTGCTCAATATCGTAATAGGTGTTAAACAAAATATAGGGAATCCGCAACTTCATCTGTGTATCGGTTGGGGGATACTTTTTAATCAGTTCTTTCAGTGCCGCTATACCCGCTTCGAACTTTTTCATCCGCACATAAATGGTGGCTACATTGGCCATAATGGTTTGCATGTAACCGGGATCCTTATATCGTTCTGCAATTCTTTTTGCCGCTAACCAATACCCCAATGCTTTCTGATCATTCCTCAGGTAATAATAGGTTAAGCCTAAATGGTTGTTTATCGAACTTCGCTGCAAACTTGTATCGGCCAATTGATCGGCAGTTTTCTCGGCCAGCAAACCGTACTTTAGTGCATTGGAAAAGTTGCCCAGGCTAATATTGATGATACACATATTGTTGTAAACGCCCTGCAGTTCCTTAAATCCAATGGCTTTATATACCGCGAGTGATGAATCCATCAGTTTAATGGCATAAGCTGGTTGGCCTTTAATATTGTAATAATCGCCCAGGTTTTTGAGCGAATTGCCTTCTTCCAACTTATTCCCAGCCTGACGGTATAAGGACAGGGATTTTTCGTTGTAGCTGATCTTTTTATCGAGATCTGTCCCTTCATTGCCAAAAACATTACCCATAGCAGAATAAGCCTCGGCCAACTGTTCTTTCAGATCCATTTTAACTGCAAAAGCGATTGCTTGCGCATAGATTTTGGTACTGCCCGTTTTATCTCCCGATTCGCGGAAGATATTGCCTTTAAGCACCATACTCCGGGCTATTCCTTTGGGGTATTCGATTTTGCCAGCGAGGCTAAAAGCTTGCTGTTGAAGAGTCATTGCCTTCGCTAAATCTGTTTTTATTTCGCCGGGTAAATTGAGATAATAGGTGCCAACATCTACCCATAAATCGACCTTATTTTCTGTTTGACCAAGTCTGCGGAGTTTAATTTCAGCCGCCGCTACCTCTGTTTTCGTTCTAATGCCCTGCCCTTTTGCAAGGAAAGGGTTTATCAGAACGAAAGTAACCAACAAGAATTTGATTTTCGTGCTCAAAAATTTGATCGCGTTGTTTCTTGTCAACATGTTTTAAAGTTTAACATCGTTTATGCGTGGTTTTGTGCTGTAATAGCAAACAATCATCGCAATACCAGGCAGTAAGATACCAACAAGACCAAAAAGCTGCCCAATCCAGGCGCCAAGAAGACATCCAATTAAAAAGCCACCGAGTGTAATTAATCCTTTATTGATTCCCGAAAGGAAATCAGCATTTTTAAAACCGGAGTTACAAAAAGATCTGATATCGAGTGCAAACTGTGTTACATTACCCGTCATCATGGTTGTTGGTCCGTAGGTTTCCTTTGCAAAAAGTTTCCCAAATGCATTCTGAAGCCCCATGGCAAAAACAACAATCATGGTAACCAGGTAGATGGGCCAGGTGATTTCTCCATTATCGATATAGCCGAGCGAATAAGCAATTGCCCCGCCAAGCAAAAGGATAATCCCCTCGCACAAAAGCAGAAAATGCCTGTTCGAAAATTTCGCCGATATCCAGCCTCCAGCCATAACCGAGAGCATAAATATTGGGAAAGTTAACAGTTTGATCCATGCATCGCCATCAGAGCCTTTAATCATTTGATATGCGAATACAATAAAGTTTCCTGTAACGTGTGCAGAGAAAATTTTGTCGGCAGCAACAAAGGTAATTGTATCACAATAACCAGCTATAATGGTCAATACCAGGGTTACAAACCAGATATTGTTCTGTTTTTCTTCCATGTTGTTTTTGATTTATGATAAATGTGCCCTTAACATCCAGGCCATGGTTTCGTGTGTTTCCATTAAGCCTGTAATGTAATCGCTGGTTCCGGCATCTTTCAGTGCGCCAGCATAATTGTCGATATTTTCTCTTAAGTGGATCAAGATACTTTCGTGGTCGGCCAGCAGCATTTTGATGTAGGTTGGCGCATCGTTTTTACCACGGTCGTCTTCAGTCAGGTGTGTTAACTCCAGGAACTGTTTAAGCGATGCCGGTGCATAATGACCAAGTTTGCGGATACGCTCAGCAACTTCATCAACAATATCTTCCAGTTGGGTATATTGCTCTTCGAAAAATTTGTGTTTGTTGTAAAAGTCTGGTCCCTCTACGTTCCAGTGCGCTTTGCGTGTTTTCGTGTATAAAACGTATTCATCTGCAAGAATTTTGCTCAATGAATGCGCCACCTCGGCAAGGTGTTCTGCGCTGATTCCAATTTTAGCTTCCATGATTTTGTGGTTTTAATGTTTATTTGTTAATTAAAAAAAATGTTGATTAAATAATGATCTACTGAAATAGTTCCTGGCCCGACCAGACATAAAAAAAGCATGGCCAGTGTATACATGTATGGTACATCTCGTACTTCAATCGAGTCTTTTCTGTGCACTACGAAATATCCGATTGCGGTTACTCCGATAGATGGTAAAAGAAAAACCCGGGTTCCGAAACCTATGGCTACCAGAAATGGCACAACAGTATCAGAAAATGTAGCTACTAATCCGTTCAGTTTATCGGGTAAACCCAAAGGGTTGGGTACATGCTCCTTTTCTCCATTTTGAATGCGGAACTTTTTCATTCCATGAACCCTAAAAAGTTCGAGCATGAGCAACACCCTAAAAACAAGTACTGCCCAGTTGTTAAGGTCTGATCCCAGATCAGAATATAACAGGTATTTGATGATATTTTCCATTTTTAAAAAGCAAAACAAGAGCAGCCCAATGCGCCCCAAAATGCGGTGTAGTTGTTTACAGGCAGGTTACTGGTTCTTACCGCATCATGATTGTGGTGGTGCACATTACAGCTACCCACACAAGAGTGTACCATTGCTAAAACGGAATCGGTTCCATTTGAACTTTTTGTTTTTCCCTGTTGATTTGTTTTATGGGTAGCTGGTGAAAAATATCCGTTATAACTTTTCGTCGGCGACCAATCGGGCAGAATCGGGATTTTGGGTGGCGAAAAGGAAGAAAAATCGCCTTTACCATAAACAATTTTACCATCAACAATGGTTAAATCGGATTCGATGCTTTTGATCTGTTCATCGGCCACTTCGAAATAATCGTGGTTGAGTACGGCTAAATCGGCCAGCATCCCCACTTCGATATCACCCTTTTTTTGTTGTTCGTTCGAAAACCATGCGCTGCCCCTGGTATACAGTTCTAAGGCAGTTTCTCTTGATAAAACGGTTTCTTCACTGTAGATTTTTAAACCGCCAACTGTTTTACCCGCCGTTAACCAGAACATCGAAACCCATGGATTGTAACTACTTACGCGTGTGGCATCAGAGCCACCACCAACAGGAACGCCCATTTCGAGCATCTTTTTAACTGGTGGCGTTTGCAATGCCGCTTTTGTGCCATAACGTTCGGTAAAATATTCGCCTTGATAGGCCATCCGGCTTTGAATTGCGATACCACCGCCCAAAGCTTTTACGCGTTCGATATTACGTTCATCAATGGTTTCGGCATGGTCGAAAATCCATGGTAAACCTGCAAAAGGAATATCTGCATTTACTTTTTCAAATACATTTAAAAACCTGCTGATACTTTCGTTATAAGTGGCGTGCAATCTGAAAGGCCATCTCTTTTCGACCAACAAACGTACCACACGCTCTAGTTCAGGCTCCATATTATCAGAAAGATCTGGCCTAGGCTGAAGGAAATCTTCAAAATCGGCTGCCGAAAAAACCAGCATTTCGCCTGCTCCGTTATGGCGGTACATATCATCACCCTGATAAAGCTTTACGGTATTTGTCCAGTTATCGAAATCTTCAAATTCCTGTTTCGGCCGTTGGGTAAACAAATTGTAAGCAATGCGAACGGTAAGTTGTTTTTGCTCGTTCAATTCATTAACAACCTTATAATCGTCGGGAAAATTCTGAAAACCTCCACCTGCATCAATCACACTGGTAATGCCAAAGCGGTTCAGTTCTGTCATGAAATGACGGGTAGAATTTACCTGGTGTTCGTATGAAAGTTTGGGTCCTTTTGCCAAAGTGCTATACAAAATCATCGCATTCGGACTGGCAATAATCAATCCGGTAGGTTCGCCGTTTGCGTCTCTCTGGATTTCTCCACCCGGAGGCGCAGGTGTATCTTTGGTATATCCGACCGCTTTAAGCGCAGCACGGTTCATAAAAGCACGGTCGTACAAATGCAGAATAAATACTGGCGTTTCGGGTGCAATGGCATTTATTTCTTCGAGTGTGGGCATCCTTCTTTCAGCAAATTGAAATTCAGACCAGCCACCTACCACGCGCACCCATTGTGGCGATGGGGTAATATCAACCTGTTCTTTAAGCATCCGTAATGCATCGGCAAGTGATGGCACGCCATCCCATCGCAATTCGAGATTGAAATTTAATCCACCACGGATCAAGTGAATGTGCGAATCGTTAATACCTGGAACAACACGTTTTTTCCCCAGGTCGATCAGTCTGGTAGATGGCCCTGAAAAGGCCATTACATCTGCATCATTTCCAACAGCAACAAACTTTCCATCTTTTATGGCAACCGCTGTTATTTTCCCATTGTGTTTGGCGATGGTATGTATTTTACCATTGAATAAAATCATGTCTGCACTCATCGTATTTCTCAATTTATAAGGTGATTAATTTTTAATTGCTGAAATGGCTTCCTGGATACCTTCGCCAGCGGTTGTAAAAAATGCCGGACCAGCTAAAAGAATCACCTTAGAAATGGGTTTAATGATTGCCATTTTCTTTTCTTTTAACCAAAGTTGCGCGCGGTAAGCTTCGAAAATGCCTTTCACCACGTTTCCGGCAACCAATGCTGTTGGCGAATCAATTCCCGCATCTTTTAAATCACTCGCGAAAGCAAGGTTGCTTACTCCAAGTTTTAATGCCTCTCTCATCGCCACGCTACCAACTCCAGTCATTAATTCTGGTGAAAATTTGTTGCGGTCGCCAAGACCGATTAAAAGCAAATGTTTGCCACCTATTGTGCCTTTTGGAGGCGTAATTAATAATGTTTCGTTGGCGTGACCCAGAAATTTCCCGCTTTTCCGGATTTCGGTGATCAATCCTTTCATATCCTGATCTAAGTGCACCAAACCGTTTAAGGCTGGCGGAAGTGCAGGCGGTGAATTAAAAATATCGCCTTCGGTGTATTCGAAAACACAGGCCACCTGTAAATCGCTAACCTGTGCAGATGGGCCCTGAACTACACCTTCGATGGCGATTCCATTAATTGTACCCCACACTTTGGCTGTACCGAGTGCAGTGGTATTTTGTGCAAATCCCCTTCCTGCAATAAATATTGAAAATATGATTATCGCTATCCTAATGTTATGGAGCGCAAATTTTGATTGTTTAGTGAAGTTGTTTTTCATTTTCTTATGTTTAAAATTTATATGATACCTGGGCATTAAAAAACCTGGAATTGTCGTTGAGTGGTACGATATCTTTGATGAAATCACCTGGCCTGAAATATTGTCCGCCACAACTGAATGAAAGTTTGCTACTGAATTTATAATCTGCGCTGAGCAGGTATGTTGTACCGATAAAGCGGTGGTTGGAAATAGAACCTGCGGTATTAAAGTTTCCACTTGGCCGATAAATCCCATCGTTTACGGAATATCGCCAATTGAAAACTACATCAGCCTGTATGCTCAACTGATCAGTTACGGTAAGCATTAAATAGGGATGTAAATCAATCAAATTTGATGGCCCGATGAGTGGGTTAAATCCAAAATAACCGCCTTTCGGGTATAATGGATTAAAGGTTTGCAATTTTCCATCCCCTGCTTTTTGATCTCCTGAAATATAGTCGTTCCGCAGGTTAATCGAAGGTTTGAATTTTGTTTTTTCAAAAGTATAACCGAACTCAATGGCCATTGTCCAGGCATTGATATTGCCATTTCCAAATTTCCCGAACTGATAGGCAGCTTCCAGATTATAGATAAAACCGCCGCCGCTTTTCCAATAGCGAGTAGCTAAAGTATGTCGGACTTCTTTGGCTATTCCTTCTTCAAATTCAGCATTATCGCGTCTAATCCCTAAATAATAGAAATCAAAGTTCCCGGCTTGTTGAACATTTAGATTTGAATAAGCGCCCCAAAGATTGGCCTGATGATTAGTGTGGTTATCGAATATTCCAAAATTAACTTCATCGGCTGCCAAAACGAATGCATCAAGCGAAAACCGTGGCGTGGCATACATTAGTTTGGCTCCTGTAAAATATTGCCGAACGGTTGTACCCTCTCTAACAGAAATTAACCTGCCCGAACCATAATTAATTTCCTGTCTGCCTACCCGAACGGCTAATCTATTTGACGAATCTTTAAGTATTTTATATTCAGCAAACAGATTCTGTACCGCAAGCTGGTCTTCATCAACAGGCGATGGCCCATATTTACTGCCGTTTTCGAGTGCACTGTTTACCTGCGCAAAAACCCGCAGTCTTTCTCCGATATTTACATCCGCGTAAATTGAATAACGTTGCAAAAAAGAATAATTAAACCCTTGATCTTTGACCCAATCCTCGTTGATTTTCCCGCCATATTCCTCCCTGAGCTCGCCGCCAAAACTGAGGTAAACTTTTTTATTTGTTGAAAGCGGCAGGAACTTTAATGTGTTGTAGAAGTTCCTGGCCGAATCTTTCAATTTGCTATAATCCTCATCGTAGCGCATCAGTTTGATGTTTTGGGCAAATGCCGTTGTTGTTGACAAGCAAAAACAAATTGCCACAACACATGCCAAATGGGGATAATGAGTTCTCATTTTATGGTAAATGAGGATTAGTGTTTTACCATTTTGTGCGCATACTGGATGCCGATACCATAACCTGCACCATATTTTTTCATCAAAGTGGTTACGGGCTCATAAGTTTCTGTTCTGGCCCAGTCTCTTTGTAATTCAAGAATGTATTGAACCGAAGTTACCGGTTTTACACCTGCATGTACCATTCGTTGAATGGCACGTTCGTGTGCTTCATTGCTTACATCGCCGCAGGCATCGGTGATTACAAAAACATCAAAACCTTCAGATAAGGCAGATAAAGCCGGACCAACAATACATACACCTGTCCAAAGGCCTGCCAATACAAGTTTCTTTTTCCCTGTTCCGGTTATGGCCTTATAAGCAGGTTCATCTTCCCATGTGTTCATTGAAGTTCTATCGATATAATTTGAGATAGCCTGAGGATAAAACTCTTCAACCTCAGGAAAAACAGGACCAGAAAACGATTCTTCAGCAACTGTAGTTACAATGGTGGGCACCTTAAAAATTTTAGAGGCGCCACAAATGATAGCCACATTGGTACGAAGTTCGGTAATGGAAATGCTTTTTGTTGCAAAAGCCATTTGTCCTTCATAGTCGATTAATACTAATGCATGGTTTTCTGGAGACAATAAGTCTGGTGATGGTTTCATAATTAAATATTTTTTGTTTCCCTCCCTGTTCCAAGAAACATACCAGCGAATAAAACACTACATACCAGCAACTTACATAAAACATCAAGGAGTATGATTTACGATATAGCGTTGATTTACGAATTTTAGGTTTGCTTTTACCGCAAAGAGACAAGCGTCCGTGTTTAACCACAGAGAAACGGAGCTGGGTGATTATTTTTTAACCGCAAAGAGCGCTAAGGGACAAGCGTTCGTGTTTTAACCACAGAAAAACGGAGTTGGGTGATTATTTTTTAACCGCAAAGAGCGCTAAGGGACAAGCGTTCGTGTTTTAACCACAGAAAAACGGAGTTGGGTGAATATTTTTTAACCGCAAAGAGCGCTAAGGGAAAGGCGAGTGTTTTAACCACAGAGAAAACGGAGAAAGGCACAGAGGGCACGGAGTTGGGTGCACATTCAATTACATTAAGAACTATTTGATTAGAAAGTGCGATTCAGCTGTACTCACTCCTCATCGGATCGTCATCCTGAACTTGTTTCAGGATCTTTTTAGAAAGATCGTTGATTTCAAAGCTGCTGAACCAAGTTCAGCAGGACGCTGAAAGGGTTATACAAGCTCGGCGGTGCACCACACCAAATAACGAAATAATACAAAAAACATCAACATACAATAAACTAATTAAATAATTAAAAATCAAATAATTAAATATTAAAATAACGAAATATCATTACACATTTAATATACCAAAAATCACTATTTAAATTTATAAACCCTACTTTAGCAATATGGAAAGCAAAGGCAGAGCATCTGAAATTCAAAATCGTGAACATGCCACCCTAAATATTGATGTTGCGACAGCACTTGAAAATGAAAATGCATACTTAATTAAAAAACTTGAGCAGAAAGAGAGAGAGAATGCAGTTTTATTATCCTTAAGCAACTCCATCGCTTCTATCCGCAATAAACTCGATCTTTTTGAAGTGATCGACCAAAAACTTAAAAAACTTTTTGACTTTGATGATTTCGTTATCTGCCTGATTAACGATGACCAGAAAACCCATAGTGCTTTCATTTATAACCAGAAAGAAGATTTTCTTAAAACAGCCGGTATAGCACCACAATCATCCAAAAAATATACGCTTGATGACGGCATGTGCAGGGCAATGATTTCGTCGGAAAAACCAATCGTTTTTAACGTTGAAGAAGTTTTAACCTGGGCAGATGCGCCAGCATGGCTGGAATTTTGGCACAATAAAGGCATTAAAGAAATGATTGGTCTGAAAATGGCCGACAGATCAGGCTGTATCGGTTTTTTCTACCTCTATACCAAAAACGCAAATTCATTATCGAATATTTATTTTGATCTGCTTCATGGCATTTCGCTACAAATTTCGATAGCCATATCGAACATCCTGGCGAATGAAAAAATTGAACAGCAGTTTGTGGAAATAAATGAATACAAGCAAAAATTAGAAGGCGAAAAAAGTTACCTGCAGGAAGAAATCCAACATCGATACAATCATTCAGAAATCATCGGGCAAAGCGAATCGTTAAAAGGTGTTTTTCACCTGGTAGATGCTGTGGCCGCTACGGATAGCACGGTATTGATTACGGGCGAAACAGGAACTGGGAAAGAACTTATTGCGCGGGCATTACACAATTCTTCACTGCGCAGCAATGAATTGATGGTTAAAATCAATTGTGCTGCAATCCCGGCCAGCCTGGCCGAAAGCGAACTTTTCGGTCATGAAAAAGGCAGCTTTACAGGTGCAACAGAACGGCGGATCGGCAAGTTTGAACTGGCACACAATGGAACGCTTTTTTTAGATGAAATTGGCGAACTTTCATTAGACCTCCAGGTAAAGTTGCTCCGTGCTTTACAGGAAAAAGAAATTGAGCGTATAGGCGGCAAAGATGTAATTAAAACGAATGTTAGAATTGTAGCCGCAACCAACCGAAATTTATTAAAAGAGGTAGAAAAAGGGAATTTCAGGAGTGACCTTTATTACAGGCTAAACGTATTTCCCATCTCCATTCCACCGCTAAGGGATCGGCTGGATGATATTCCTCCTCTTGCCGCATTCTTCATCGACCGTATTTCTACAAAAACAGGTAGGCAGGTAAATGCCATTTCCAAAAGCGCACTCAATAAACTGATGCTCTACCCCTGGCCTGGAAACATCAGGGAGCTGGAACATTTAATTGAACGGAGCATATTATTGGCATCAGGCAATGTATTAAAAGAGATCCACCTTCCTAAAATCGATAGAAATGAGGCGGTTAACCATACAGAAGAGCAAAAAATAAAAAGTATTCACGATAACGAGCGCGACCATATCCTATCGATATTAAAACGCTGTAAGGGAAAAATATCCGGTATCGGTGGCGCTGCCGAAATCTTAAACATTCCGGCAACGACGCTCAACTCAAAAATTAAAAAATTTAAGATTAAACGGGAACACATCCTGAACAAGTAAAAATTAAATGATCGGATTAAAGGAATTGCTTAAAAAAGTCGCAACAGTAAAGTACCTCCATAAAATGATGGTTCTTTTTGCCATGCTTGGGGTTCTTAGTTTAATTCTCATGAAGAGCAACAGCAGTTCAGCCAGAAATCAGGTGAAAGAATTAAATCCTACAGATTCACTTCAAAAATTAAAAACACTGCTGACTGAGTCAAAACCGGACACAAACCGTGTACAATATCTGCTAAAAATTGCCAATCATTTCATCAATCAACCAGAAAATCAGCGCATAAATTTAAATAAAGCTTTACCCTATCTACAAAAAGCGCGCATTTTAAGCGATCAACTCAAGTCGTTAAATTGGGAATTTCATACGCTTATTGTTTACGCCAGGTTTCTGAATAAAAAACATTTACGGGTGCAGCAGGCATTTACTTATGAAAAGGCAATTGCTATTGCGAAAAACATCGGCAACAAGCGCCTTGAAGCCAGCGCATGGTATGCTTATTATGTTAATGTTCCCGACACGGTTTCAGATTATAAAAACAGAACTTTTTACAATCGGGCCGCTAATGCACATGCCCTGTATAAAGAAATCGGCACTTCTTTCGAGGAAAAATACAGAGAGGCATCACTTTTAAAAACAATGGCCGATTTCCACTTAGAAGAAGAAAAATTTGATTTATCGATAAAAGAGCTTTTTGAGGTAATTGTCTTAGATAAAAAATTTAAACTTCCGGATCTGCCAATGGCCTACGATTTACTTTCGGCAGTTTACGAAAGAAAAGGAGAACTCAGTAAGGCCTTAAATTGCGCATTGCTGAGTGTAAAAATTGCCCAAAATAACCACGAAGAAGTACTCGACACCTATTTAAACCGCGTAGGCTCCGCTTACGAGGCTATGGGCAAAGCCAAAGAAAGTATCATCTGGTATAGTAAAACCCTAAACGGCCAAGACAAAAAAGACCCTTTCCGTTTTATAACGGCATATGCCATTACGAGTCAGATGATCAAATTGGGCGAGGCGAAAAAGGCTCTATCCATCCTCGAAAAAACATGGAACGAAGTAAACAATCCATCAAGCGGACATCAATATTTTATGTTTCTGGCTTTTGGCGAATGTTATGCTGCGCTAAAAAAATACGATGAGGCACAAAAGTATTATGATAAACTGCTGGAAGATGCTACATTAAAAACATACTCCAACCCTTTCCAAACTTCAGTTTTTTTCTCTGTAAGCCAATTTTACTTTGCCCAAAACAAATATGCACTTGCTTTACAGTTTGCAGAAAAGGCAAGAGAAAACCAGATCAGCATGACTCTGCCAAGACAGATGCGTTTAAATGAAATCCTTTACAAAATAGATGCGTCTACGAATCGGCCGGCAGAAGCCATTATTCACCTGCAAAACTTTCATAAGCTTAGGGATTCTATGCTTAGCCAGGATAATTTAAATACCATTGAACGATTGAAAGTTGAATTCCAGGCTTCACAAAAGGAGAATGAAAATGAAATCCTCAGGAAAAAATCACAACTGCAAAGCCAGGAACTTAACCGCATTCAATGGATCAAAAATGCAACTGTAGCTGGTTTAGCTTTTTTAACCATTGTGCTTGTTCTAATTTATGGCAGGTTCCGGTTGAAAAAGAAACTTCATGATACATTGGTCAGGAAAAAAGCCGAAATAGACCTCGCTTATGCTGAGCTTGAAGTGAATATTCAACAAAAGAACAAATTAATCGAAGAAAAAGAGGGCTTGATTAAGGAAGTACATCACCGGGTTAAAAACAACCTGCAATTAACCATGAGTTTACTGAACAGCCAGAGTTATTACCTGGAAGATTTATCGGCAATTGAGGCCATAAAAGAAAGTCAGCACCGGCTTAAAAGTATCGCGTTGATCCATCAAAAACTCTATCAAACAGAAAATCTGGCTACCATAAATATCCAGCCCTATATCGTAGAATTGGTCGAGTATTTAAAGGAAAGCCTAAACGACGATAAAATGATCAGTTTCGAATTGAATATTTTAAATCTCGAACTGGATATTTCAAAAGCTGTTCCGCTTGGCTTGATTATTAACGAGGCGATTACCAATATCTTTAAATACGCTTATCCCAATATCCGTGGTGGAAAAGTGATCATCACCCTGAAAGAATGTAAGGAAGATCATTACCAATTGTTTATTAAGGATAACGGCATCGGATTGCCGGCTGATTTTGATTATGAACAAAGCAATACACTGGGCATTATTTTAATGAAAGGACTGAGTGCCCAAATTGATGGGATTTTTACGATGGAAAACAACGATGGTGTTTCGTTAAGCTTAACCTTTATGAACAGAAATGAAGATTTATTCCCCTTGAAAGATTAATTAGAAATGAAAACAGAAAAGATTCTAATTGTTGAAGATGAATTTATCGTTGCGCACGATCTGCAGATGATTTTGCAGCGTGCCGGCTATCAGGTTGTTGGCATTGCCGATTCTGTTAAAAACGCACAGGAATTGTTGGAAAAACATCAGGTAGACCTGGTTCTTCTGGATATTTACTTAAAGGGCCGGTTAACTGGAATTGACCTGGCGCATGATTTGATGAAAAGCCAGATCCCATTTATTTATATCTCTGCAAATTCGAATGAGAAAGTATTGGAGGCTGCGAAATCTACCTGTCCATATGGCTTTATTGTTAAACCTTACCGCGACCGGGATATCTTATTGAGCATTGATATTGCCAGGTACCGTAAGGAAAACAGCAATAACATGAAAATGAGCAGCGAGCGCTTTATGCAGGATTTTATTGTAGATATATCCATGAAATCGTTAACCTGGCAGAAAAAAATCTTATGCATTGCAGGTGCCTTTCAGCCTTATGTCCCGTTTGATTTTATTGCGCTTTCGGGTATTGCAAAAGATGGAAAACGATATAGCGAAATTGGGATCACCAGGAAAAACTTTGATCAGTACGACTTGTTTACTGCCAATGAATTTTTAAAATATACAGGTTTAAGCAGGGCAGAATACAACAACATCAATCAGCTCGTACCAGAAACCACAGCCGACGCCATTTATATCGGTGCTGATTTTGAAGGGGTGAAAAAGGCAGCGCCAATGAAAAATTTAATCGCCACCACTTATCATCTTTATTCCAACATGGTAAAAACATTCTACCTGGAAAATGGCGATCAAATCAGCTTTTCATTTTACAGCAGAACTGAAAATATTTACCAACCAGCCCACATGGAGTTGCTTAACTTTTTGGCGGGCACGTTAGAGAAAAAACTGATCCATATTATCGAATTGGAAAAAGCCGGAACGGAATCCGTTTTGCACCAAGAAAACGGTTATCCCTCAGCTAAAAAAGATTTCGAAAATATTATCGGTAAAAGCACGGCTTTGCTTAGTGTTTTAGATAAAGTAAAAATTGTTGCCCCAACAGATGTATCGGTATTGATTACCGGAGAAAGTGGCACAGGAAAAGAGGAAATTGCCAAAAGCATTCACCGGCTCTCACATCGAAACACAAAACCGATTGTGGCTGTAAACTGCGCGGCACTACCTGCAGATTTAATTGAATCCATTTTATTCGGTCATGAGAAAGGTGCGTTTACAGGTGCATTCCATACCAGAACCGGCAAATTTGAAGAGGCCAATGGCGGCACTATTTTTCTGGATGAGATTGGCGAAATGCCCTTCGACCTTCAGGCAAAATTACTCCGGGTCTTGCAGGAGAAAGAGATTGAACGGATTGGCGGCAAACAGCCTGTTAAAGTAGATTTAAGAATAATCGCCGCTACTAACCTCAATTTAGAGAAAGAAATTGCAAAAGGGAGGTTCAGGCTTGATCTTTTTTATCGCCTTAATGTATTCCCGATACACGTCCCTTCACTTTGCAGACGAAAAACCGATATTCCATTATTGGCAGAATATTTTGTTCAAAAACATGCAAAGGCCGTGGGTAAAAATATTCCGGAAATTCCCGTTGATTTTATGGATCGGCTGATGATATATGATTGGCCAGGCAATATCAGGGAGCTGGAGCATGTGATCCTGAGGAGCGTATTGCTTTCATCAAACGGAAAACTCAATTCTGATCATTTGGAGCTCGGAATTAAAAACGAGGAACCGCTTTCTCAAAATGGAATAAAAACGATTAGCGATAACGAGAGAGACCATATTATCAGGGTTTTGGAGCTCTGCAAAGGTAAGGTTGCAGGCAACGGTGGCGCAGCGGAACTCTTAGGCATTCCGGCAACTACTTTAAATTCCAAAATTAAAAAGCTGGATATCAAACGCTGATGATATTTAGTAAATCGGCGAAATATCATGAATATCAACACCACACAAACGAAACAAACTACTGATATACAAAAACTTAAGGATTGGTATTTTAATTGAATGCATAGAATGGCATTAATCTGCTCAAACCGTTTATTGAATGTCGGTTTTTATATTACGCTCGCCTGAAAATGAAACAGAAAATCTTAATTGTAGAAGATGAATTTATTGTAGCCAACGATCTGAGGATTATGCTCGAAAAAGCAGGTTACAAAGTGTGTGGTATAGCACCATCAGTGGTAAAGGCGCTCGAGTTAATCGCAACCAAAGAACCCGACTGGATACTGTTGGATATTTTTTTGCAAGGCGATAAAACAGGAATTGATTTAGCTGGCCAGCTTACCGAAATGGGGATTCCGTTTATTTATATTTCTGCAAATACCAATCAGGGGATTTTAGAAGCTGCGAAAGCAACCTTGCCCTACGGTTTTTTGGTTAAACCTTTTCGGGAGAAAGACCTGATGGTGATGCTGGATATTGCCCGATACAGGCATGAACAGCATCTGAAATACAACCATCATGCAGAGCCATCATTACACAAACAGATTGAACATATTATACAAAAGCAGGAACCGGTTTCGGAACGGTTGAAACAAATCAGTGCCGTATTGCATCCAGTTGTCCCTTTTGATTTCCTTTGGATCACCAAATCAAATCCCCGGACCACTACAAAAGATCTAAATATTGTGCGCTCGCCTGATGGCAAATTTAGCACGCTGAATAACGAGCATTTATTGAAAGCAGTCAATATTTCCAGTCGTGATTTTAAAACATGGAATAGCACAGCTATTGCTCACAACGGGAAACCGATTTTCAATGGCTATGATTTTCGAAAATTGAGGATGGAAAGCCCATGGACACAGGTGCTTTCTGATCATTACAAACTGGAATCGGCCTTGATTACCGAAATTGAAAGGGATGGCGGGCAATTCCAGTTTATTTTCTTCCATCACTTATCAGATCTGTATACAAAAGTACATGCAGGAATTATCAACCAGTTTAAGAAAAGTTTGGAACTGATTTTAAATGAAGTTATTTACGGAAAGGATATTATAGCCGAAGTTTCGGCGACAACTTTAATTGCAGTTGAAAAAACGGTTGTTAAAAGAGAAATCCCTGAAATTCCGAAAGATTTTAATGGCATTATTGGCAATAGCGTATTGTTACACGCTGCTTTTAAAAAACTAGAACTGGTGGCACCCGATGATACTTCAGTGCTTATTCTGGGCGAAAGTGGTACAGGTAAAGAGAAAATTGCCCAAATCATCCATCAATTATCCCCCCGTAAAAACAAACCATTGGTTACCGTAAACTGTGCGGCTTTACCTTTAACCTTAATTGAGTCTGAGCTTTTCGGTCATGAGAAAGGGGCGTTTACAGGTGCGAACGAAAAACGGATTGGTAAATTTGAGCAAGCAGATGGTGGTTCTATCTTTTTAGATGAGATTGGTGAACTTCCCCTGGAGGCACAGGTAAAACTATTAAGGGTGTTACAGGAAAAAGAAATTGAGCGTTTAGGCGGAAACTATACCAAAAAAATAAATGTCAGGATTATAACTGCCACCAACCGGAATCTCGAAAAAGAAGTGGCAGAAGGTAGGTTCCGATTAGATTTATATTACCGCTTGAATGTTTTCCCGATAGCATTACCCGCCCTGAGAGACCGAAAAGAAGACATACCAGCATTGGTGGCATATTTCATTTCTAAATACGGCAAAAAAAGTTCATCAAATGTTACCGGAATTTCTTCCGAAGCTCTGCACGAATTACAGGCATACGACTGGCCGGGAAATATCAGAGAATTGGAACATTTGATTGAAAGAACGATGTTGTTAACCGAAGGAGAAACGATCACTAAAATCGATCTCCCCAATTCCGCATCTGCTACAGGTTTCACTGGCGAAAATCAGCTCAAAATTAAAACGATGGAAGAAATGGAAAGGGAGCACATCTTAAACATCTTGAAAATGTGTAAAGGCAAGATATTTGGAGCAGGCGGAGCGGCAGAAATACTGAATATCCCATCAACCACCTTAAACTCGAAAATTAAAAAACTTGGGATAAAGTTTGAATTTGTTAAATAAGCGGTTAGTCCGAAGTCGGTAGTCTGGAGTCCAGAGTCGATTAAACTCCGCGATTTGTCATCCTGCAAGATAATTTATTGGATAAAAATCAATATAAATAATATGTTCTGAAGGAAACAAATCACTCGGGGTATCGTCTTTCACAAATAGCAAATACAGATTAGCCTATCTAATAAGATCGCTTTAATTTACTGATACACAAACTACTTTATTGCTATTTTCCCATGCGGAATTTTAGTATCTGATAAATCAATCTGCATTTCCTGCTTTCTGATTACCTCATCGCTAAACCCTTTTTCCTTACGGATTTTATGTAGCTCCTGGCGCTGTACATGATAAATATCTTTTAAAATATGATTGTACACTTCCATTTCCGCATTTTCAATTGCCTCACACTCCATCGATTCCAGCCTTCTGGATGCATGGTTTAAACTGTTCTCCAATTCATTTTTCAAACCCCTTACCAAGGCTATACCCTCAGTTTCTTCCACATACTTTTCTTCCAGGCGGTTTAAAGAAACCTGTAAAAGGCGGAGTTTAATGCCGGCTTCTTGCTGCTCATCGGGCACTAATGGATCAATTTCATCAATATGAAGCGCTTTGATGATATAGGGCAAGGTAAGGCCCTGAAAAACCAGCGTAACCAAAATAACCACAAATGTGATAAAGATGATGAGGTTACGGTGGGGGAAATTAATATGAGCTGCAGTAGTAAGTGGTAATGAAAGTGCCGCAGCTAATGAAACTACACCGCGCATTCCGGCCCAACCAATAATTAACGGACCTTTCCAGCCGGGATGTGCTTCACTCCTGCTCACCTTAGCGGATAACCACCTCGGAATAAAGGCTACCGGATAAATCCAGGCGATTCGGAGCACAATCACAAGCGCACTAATGATCAGTCCGTAGCTACAGGCCTCCCAAAGCGAATAACCCTCTAAACCTGACATGATAATGGGTAATTCCAATCCAATTAAAATAAAGACGAAAGCATTAAGGATAATGGTGAGTGTTGCCCATACATTGATAGCCTGTAAGCGGCTTTGCCCGTCAACAAAAATCTCGTGCGATCGATAAGACAAAAACAAACCCCCACTTACCACAGCCATCACGCCCGAAAAATGGAACTGCTCTGCAGCCAGGTACATAAAATACGGTGAAATTAATGTGATGGCGGCATCGATACTCGGCGTGGTAGGTAAAAACCTGTGGATAAGATATAATACATGTGCTACCGCCAAACCGATCAGAATGCCCATTATGGTACTTAAGAAAAAATCGCCTGCTGCATTAGAAAGTGAAAACTGCCCCGTAATTACCGCAGCGAGGGCAAACCGGAGTACGATTAAACTGGATGCATCGTTAACCAAACTTTCGCCTTCCAAAATGGTCGTGATGCGTTTCGGAATCTTTATATTTTTAAGTACCGATGTTGCCGCAATCGCATCTGGTGGTGATACAATTCCTCCCAATAAAAAGCCCATGGCCAATGTAAAACCAGGGATCATGGAGGCGCTTAAAAATGCGACAGCCAGTGAGGTGATGATCACCAAACCGAAGGCAAGCAAACTGATTGGTCTTTTAAAACGCCAGAAGTCGTTCCAGGAGGTATACCAGGCAGCCTCATAAAGTAAGGGCGGAAGAAAAATTAAAAAGATTACTTCAGGATCAATTGACATGGCAGGAATCCCCGGAATATAACTGATCCCCAAACCGGCAAGCACTAAAAATATAGGGTAGGAAATTTTCACCTTTTGTGCCAACATGATTAACAGGAAGGCTACTGAAAGTAAAATAAGAAACTGAAGAAGGGTATAATGCATGGCTTTTTCTCGCAAAGAATAAACCACAAATATAATCAACAAATAACCAGTTATTTGAGCTTTAAAGGACCGTTACTTTATTAAAAAAAACTGACGATATCACGTGATTTTACGTGGAATAATAGCTAAAACCGACCTAGACATCTTAAATCTGTAAATATAATTGCAAATGAAACTTCTGCTTCAACCTGCTGTTTTATTCCATACCATGATTCTGTTTATAAAACAACATGCGCAATAATTGATTCTTCCAGATAACTAACGTAAATTAACGAAATAAAGCCAATAGATCCCGGGGCAGCAAACCACAAAACGACTGTATTTCAGTCACTTAAATCAATGGCGCGTAAATTGAATAAATGGTTTTATAAAAATTATGACCTGGTGATCATCCAATGAGTTGGCGGATTTGCAAGGCTACTTTAAACAATTAAAATTAATCTAATAAAAAAGCTATGAGTACCATTAAAGTAAAAGACGGAACTGAAATTTATTACAAAGATTGGGGAACTGGACAACCAATCGTTTTTCATCATGGATGGCCATTATCTGGTGATGACTGGGATACACAAATGATGTTTTTCCTGAAACAGGGTTACCGTGTAATTGCGCATGACCGCCGCGGACATGGCCGCTCAGGACAAAGTGCCAATGGCAATGATATGGATACTTACGTTGCCGACATTGCAGAACTAACAGCAGCACTCGACCTGAAAGATGCGATTCACATTGGACACTCAACCGGTGGTGGAGAGGTAATCCGTTACGTGGCAAAACACGGAAAAGGCCGCGTGGCAAAAGCAGTATTAATTAGTGCGGTAACGCCGATTATGATTCAAAATGAAAGCAATCCTGAAGGTGTGCCTTTGGCGATATTTGATGAAATCCGTCAGGGTACCGGTTTTACCAGGGCACAATATTTTTACGATTTCCCGGTAGCATTTTACGGATGGAACCGTGAAGGTAAAACCGTTCAGGAAGGCATCAAACACAATTGGTGGCGCCAGGGCATGATGGGTTCTGTATTGGCACATTATGAAGGGATAAAAGCATTTTCAGATTCAGATTTTACTGAAGATTTAAAAAGCGTAGACATTCCGGTATTGGTTTTACATGGTGAAGATGATCAGATCGTTCCATTTAACCAGGCACCAAGGGCGGCAAAATTGTTGCCAAACGGAAAATTAATTTCTTATCCAGGTTTCCCTCATGGTATGCCAACTACCGAGGCCGACACGATTAATAAGGATCTTTTAGCGTTTATTAAATCGTAAAAACCCAATTAACCACTGATGCGCACCAATAGACACCGTTATTTGTTGGTGCGCATTTTTTTTTGTAAAAAATAAAAGGGTTAAGATTGAGGAGCTCGAAAAACAGTCATTGTGTTTGTCGCAATGCCTGCAATTGTATTTAAAAAGGTCCTTCGACAAGCTCAGGATGACAAATGACAATAGAATATCGTCATTGCGAGTAGGCTTTTTCAGCCGACGAAGCCTGCCTGCTGCCGGCAGGCAATCTTTTTAGCAAGAATCACGAGCATGAAAGATTGCTTTGTCGTTCCTCCTCGCAATGACGATATCTCTCTATCTACTATACGAACTAGAGTGAGCATATATAAAACATAGGTTGGGTATCCGCCACAACCTATGTTTTGACCAAACTAAATCAGCTATTGATAAGATTAATCTTAACAAGCTGGTTTATGACCGGTCCTCACCGGTATCTTATCCATTCATGATTTATCAAATCTTCGACTTAACAAACCCGTCAATGGGAATCTTTTAATAATAGCGTGTTTACCTTGAACTACTTTCGGTTTTATAAGGCAGTTTCGGAAAATCCTTCTGCGCCTGCTTAAACTGAAGATCATACTCCATAGGCCAACCGAAAGCCTTTTTTGCAACATCCTGTAGGTTTACTCCTGCTGCACCGCTCCAGAAATGAATAAACTCTCCAAAATTCAGGTCTCTTTTAAAACGTCCATTTTTACTTTTTGGAAAGTTTAAGGCCAAAAGTTCAAAATACCTGTTCAGTACTTTTCCTTCCCCGTACTTGCTGTAAATGGGAAAAAACCAGTTTTTGAACCACTGCGTACCCGACCTCGGAAAGTCGTCGTACTGGGTCTGCATCTGTGTAAATACTCTATTGGCTTCTTCGGTCATGCCTATGTTTTTGAGCACATCATAATTGAAAATCTCCATAAACTTACTATCCCCCCATAATACATCAGATGGCGAACCTTTGGTACCATGGCTGGCGCTGGTTACAATATGCCCCATTTCGTGGATCGGCATACCAATTTGTTCTCCAATGGGATTGTTCCATTGGCCTAAACCACAATCGATAACGTTCCGGTAATCGTGGCTTGCATCAAAAAACGGCGATGGATGGCCACCGCCATAATCCTTACCAATTGCGCGGTGTAAAATCACATACAGTTTTGGGTCTGGCCCGAAATCGCCATAATTACGCTTCACATAGGCCCAGCAATCGGCCATTACAGCAACAGGCCATTTTACATCGGCTGGCATGTTTTTATCGTAAAAAACAGCCACATTCGCATTACTTTCTACCAGTTTCAGTTCCTCCTGATGTTCAAACCAATGTTCCTTCCACACAGAACCTGGAGTACTAGATGTTTTATTAGATTGATCCTTAAGCTGCGCATTGGATCTTGAAACTAGTCCCAAAAAAAAGATTGGGACTAGTAAATAATTGATTGTTTTATTTTTATTCATAATTGTATTATTCCTCCATTGTGCAGGAGAAAATTATTTATTCCAAAAGGATATTTCGCTAATATTACTGTAATAGGCATCACCACTAGCTACTTCAATCACGCGTATACGGATGTAGCGCATCGCAGGCAGCCCATCGGGAAGGCTTACCTTAAATGGTGCCGATCCATCATCTGAGCGTTCAACGGTTTTAAGCAGTGTCCATCCTCTTCCTTTCGATTCTGCTGTCCAGCCTGCAGAATTGCCTGGCGATTGTGTTTCTGCACCGGTAAGATCGGCGATCCCCCAGATTTCAAATTTAGTAGGATTATTACAACAGTCGCGCCCGATGATTTCGAACTGTGCCAGGTTTGTGATCGCTTTTCCCATATCAAAAGTGAAGTGATGTGGAAGCGGCGTCTTGTCGTCGCTATGGAAAATATCCGGATATCCGGTAGGGGCTTTATTGCCATTCCACAGTTTCGATAAAGAGGTTTCACTCGAATAAGTCCCTACATCATTGGCAAGTTTAAGCGGACGGAACAACGATTTATCTACTGGCACCATAATGTTGCTCAAGGAGTCAAAATCAGCCGTATAAAAGGTATCGATTGCCGATTTTACGGGTACATAGGCCGACTTGAAATAAATTTTTGTGCCAGTTTTATAGTCGGCCAGCCTGATCGAATTTTGATCAGGGCTTAATGCGCTTTTATGAATGGTACCATCTTTATACGTGTAGCGTATTTCGGTTGTAATATTGATGGTATCAGGTTTTTCGAAGTTAAGCGTGATGCCGCTATCGTCCAACTGATAAGGATCTGCAGAAACCAGAAATCTGTTGGTAAGACTCGACTTGTAGCTATCGCCGTAAACTTTTATGTTGCTGATTTGAACAGGCACTGATTTATTGCCGGCCTTATCGTACGAATAGATGGTAAAGGAATAATTGTATTCCACCAGCTTAGGAATGATTACCGATACATCAGTAATGGCGCGGTCGGGCGCGGCCATTTCCAATGAATCAGCCGAATTGTTCCAGAATATCTTGTAGCGGGTTACACTTGGATCGGGACTGGCCTTCCAATTTAGCTTTACCCTGTAGTTGCCCGGTGCCGCTGCAACCTTGCCCGGAAAGCCTGGATACACCCGCTCTTTTCCATCGAGATATTTCCTATAATCAAGGGCATCCTTAGTACAGCCACAAAGCACTGCAATGGTCAAAAAAACCATTAAAATACTGTTTATATGTTTAGTTGTCATCTGTATAAATTTTAGTTGGTGTTTCCCCAAAAAGATAATTCCATTACGTGGGCAAAATCCGCATTTCCCCAGGTCGAGTTTACGGCCAGCCTGATAAACCTCACTTTTGGAATATCAAGGGCGATGTTAAATTCAAATCCGGCTTTAACCGCAGCAAGATCTGCAGGAGTAGTTTGTCCCGGAGCATTGCCCGATGGAGGTGGCGGACAGTTGAAATTGCCAAGATTGATCCAGTCGCCAACCACGGTACCTTTTGCTGATGTTACAGGCAATGCGATATCTGTGGGTGCAGTTTTGGCCGATCCCCAGAGTGTCCAGGCCTTAGGGTTACCATGGTTATAAGAATAATCGTTTCCATAAGCTTCTCCTCTTTCCCATATTTTATAACGACTGAGCTTGGTAAGTACGCCCATGTCGAAAGTACAGAGCTGTAGGGGCTTGCCATAACCGGCTTCTGTGTGCCATCCCGGATCTGAGGTATTATTATCCCAAAGTCTGGTGGTATTCCATCCCAATGATATTGCACCTAAAGGAGAATCTGAAGCTAACCTGTACTCACTAAACTGTGCTTTTGGCACCATAATTTCGAAGATGGGACTAATCGATTTATACAAGGTATCAGAGATATTTCCCCATCTATCGGTAACATATACGCCGAAATCTCTTTTTAATGTATCGAATCCCCTTACGCTGAAATTAATACTCTCGGCTTCAGTATAAAACTGTTCAATCGGTAGCATTTTCCCTGTAGTTTTGTCATTCGAGATCACAATTACCCCGATCGGTTTTTTAGCAGGATTACTGGCTGTTACATTCACTCCTCCAAAATCGGCCTGGAGCTGAACGGTTGGGTAAACGGCCAGATAAGAGGGAGTTGCCGGGCGAACACGCACCTGCACAGGATCACTTTTCACATTTGCACGCGATACGGCATATAGGGTAACATCGTAATCGGCACTTTTTTCAAAGCCGTCTACCCTGATTGTATCGCTGTAATATGAAGATTTACTCTGCCTTACCGTTCGCGAATTGATCCGGTATTCTGCCTGTACATAGAGCAGGTTTTCCGAATTGGGCAACACATAAGAAATTACTGCGGCACCAGCCAGGTTCTCTACCTTTACTCCGGTAAGTGCGCCGGGTTTTGTCATATCTTTCGATACCACCTCATTAAAACCTTCACTTTCTTTGCACGAATAAAGTGAGCAGGCCACCAGCAACAGCGCAAGAAACTGCAAGCTGTAAAGCCTGTTGTATATTTTTGATCTAATTTTCATCATCATCTATTTAGAGTTTACCAATAAGGATTTTGAACCAGGTTCGGGTTTACGATCAGGTCGTTGTATTTCAGCGGCCATAAATAATCTTTCAGGCCAAATACCGGAACCACCAGGTTGCGCTGACGGTAATAACCTTCAGGTGTGGTATCCTGAATGTTCCAGCCCTGAAGCGGTTTGCTGAGTACATCCTGCATCACTTTCCAGCGCCTTAAGTCCCATCCTATTCTTCCTTCAAAACAAAGCTCAATGCGGCGTTCCTGTTGGATAATTGCCCTTAAGCCATCTTTACTCGAAGCCTTACCAGGATTTGTAGAATAAGATGACCAGGACTCTTTAACCCCCTTTAAGCCTGCACGTGTGCGTACTTTATCGATATAGGTATACGCATCTGCTGTAGGACCATTTACCTCGTTGAGCGTTTCTGCATAAAGAAGGTATAGTCCGGCAAGTCGAATTAAAGGCATTCTGAAACCCGTTTGGGTAACCTCTGTACCAAAAACAGATTGGTAACTGACTAGTTTGCTCGGCCAATATCCCGATACGTTAACCCTAATATTATCTTTCGGACCAGCAAGAGAAGTTCCTCCTCTAGCCTGTACATACAACATGTTCTCAGGATCGGTTTGTCCATTACCAAAAAAGCAACTTCCATCGAACGATAAATCAGCATAAAACCGGGGCTCCCGATCCATGTGCATTTTAATGGTTTGGTAACCGCTTTTCAGATAATATTTGCTTTCGGCAGGTGCTGCAGCAACGGCATATCTTCCTCTGTAATCGTAACCGGCATCTTCAGCCATTGGAACACCATTTTTGGAGTAGAACAGCTCGGCCATACCAATAGGCACAGCAAAATTGCCTGGCGCACCGCCCATATTCTGAACCATGGCATTGGTAAGTCTTGGCATAGCCATAGATTGTAGTCCAAATTCAGGATTAAGCGCCCAGATCACTTCAGGATTTTTCTCCCAGTTCTCGGTAATGCTCTGTCTGATGTCCATTACGGTTTTTAATGCTGGCGGAATGCTTGGAAGATTGCCGGGAGAAGTAAAACGGTAAAGTGAAAGATTACTTTCCTCGCATGATTTTACAGCTGCCTGGCAGGCCAGCATCGCTTTGCTCCACTTTTCGGCACTAAAAGTCGCCGGGAACAGATTAAGGCCATCTTTATCTTTAAAACCCGTATAATCGGGATTACCGTTAAAGAAAGGGCTAGCCTGAGTGGTCAGCACCTCAGCCTTAACCGATAGGGCAATGTTTTGCGTAATCCGGCCTAAACTCCTTGCTGGATCTTGAATGGTGCGTGGAAGATCGGGCGTGGCCTCATCCAATAAGGATACGATATAGGCAAAGGCCTCGTCAACAGTAGCACGTTTTACCCTTACCTCATCTGTGCCGGCATCTATCGGCAAATTCTGCTTAATTAAAGGAATAGGCCCATACATCCTTAACAGATAAAAGTGGTAATAGGCCTTTAAAAACTTTACCTCTGCTATCCAGCGGTTGCGTTCAAATTGTGGCAGATCTTTCGGACGGTCGATATTCTCCAGAAAAATATTACATCTTCTGATGGCCTTAAAAATAGGTTGACCAAGCTGTTCTCCATCCCAATAGTTTAATGAGGGATTATCAGTAGTTTGTACACCCCTGATGAGGTGAAAGCCTTGTTCTGCATCTCTGCTGCCCAATGTGGCCTCGGTTAAAGTATTGGGGAAATAAATTTCACCAGAGGTGGTAAAGGCTGCATCGTTATTGGATGGCCCCATATTCTGGATCGTAGAATAACAGGTAAAAAGGTAGTTTTCGGCCTCGTTTCTGTTTCTGAAAGCATAATCGATAGTGGCCACATTATCTGGCGTTACATCCAGATATTTCTTGCAGGAAAGGGTCATTCCCGAAATCACTGCAATGAGTAGGAGAAGTTTTATGTTGAATTTCATTACAGGTGTGCTTATAAGTTTACGTTGATTCCAATGTTGTACACTTTCTGGATCGGATAGCTGAAGCCGTTTGAAGCCAGTTCCGGATCCCAATCTTTAAACCTGCTCCAGGTAAACGGATTTAAGGCATTGAAATAGATTCGGCAGTTAGACAGAAATGCCTTTTTTGATAACTTATCAGGAAAGGTATAACCAACTTCTATCGATTTCAACCGAATGAAAGCACCATCGCGCATCCACCACGAACTGGTTTGCAGGTTGTTACTGATCTCAGAAGAGGTGGTTCCCAAACGTGGATACTTGGCATATAAATCTTGATTTTCTTCTGTCCAATGGCTATCGGCAAAAGGCTGAAGCACCTGTCTGTTTGATAAGAATGGACTAACCTCTGAGGGATCGATGAAGAAACTCGTACGACCTACTCCCTGAAAGAAGAGCGACAGATCGATCTTTTTGAATCCCATTGATAAACCAGCACCATAAACAATCTCGGGCGTTGAAGGCAGACCGATAAAAACCTGATCGGCTTCGGTTATCTTACCATCATTGTTTACATCGGTATATTTGATATCGCCACCCTTAGGCGCAGATGCTCCGGCGCCAAAAAGCTGTGTTGGCGAAGCTGCCGCCTCCTGGTCATCAACAAACAAACGCTCGGCAATATAGCCCCATCTTACCCCAATTTTCTGTCCGGAGAGTATTCTCCATGGTTCTTTATAGGCTGGTTGTTCATATTGTCCGTATTTATTCTGCGAAAAGGTAAAGTTCATCCTACCCGACATCCAAAATCCGCCCCTAAAGGTTTTACTGTAATCGGCCGAAAAATCTATTCCCCTCGAATCAGCAGTGCCTAGGTTTGCGCTCACACCCGATTCCAATCCCATACTGGTAGGAATAGAAGCACGTTCCATCAAGATGTTGTAACGGTGCTGTTTGTAGACCTCGGCAATGATGTTCAGGCTTTTAAACAAACTGATCTCCAAACCGATATTGGTCTGTCTGGAAGTTTCCCAGGTTACCGCATCATTGGCATAATTGGTAATGCTCACCCCTGGTCTGGTTACGCTGTTGGTTTGTCCGAAATAAGCCGGATTACCACCATTCAGGTTTACGTTTGATAGGTAAAAGAAACGCTGTGCGCCAATGGCATCGTTACCCACAAGACCATAACTTGCACGCAGTTTAAGCTTATTTACAGCGTCTTTTAGGCCACCGTTCCAGAATTTTTCGTTCGAGATTACCCATGAGCCGCCAATGGTAGGAAAGAAACCAAATCTGTTTTTCTCAGCGAAACGCTCCGATCCGTTGTAACCAAAGTTGAATTCAGCAAAATAACGGTTATCATACCCATAACCCAGCCTACCCGATAGGCCAACATTCCGGTAAGGGAGTGAGTATTGAAGACTGGATAAGCCGGTAGCCGGATCAATAGCATTGGCATATAAACGCTGTTGCCTGGTTGCAATGACTGTACCGCTGATGTTGTGTTTACTGCCCAGCTGTCTCGAGTAATCGACAACGGCCTGCATGTATACAAATGTATTGATATCCTTAAAGCCGGGTTCAAAACTCAGGTATTCTGAAGCCTGACCAGGTTGGTTGTTGATCCAGTTAAGTGTATATTGATTACTTATCCGGTCATAGGAAGCTATGTTATAAAAAAATGGCGAATATTGTCTCGTCAGGTCGAAATAGGAATACCTGTTGGTATTAAAGAGCCCTTTAAAAGTCAGGCCCTTAGTCAGGAAGTTCAGGTCCTGGTTCAGCTCCAATTGCGCCGACATTCTCGACCTTGAGAAGGATTTATATCCCTTCATCATATCTGCGTAAGGATTGGAAAAACCTACGGTATTTCCAGTTCCTTCAGTTGAGCTGTTGCCAAAAAGAATATGTGTATCAATACCCAATGAAGGATCGGCAGGATAAAATGCAGGAAACAATACCGGACTGGTATGAAGTGCCTTTTTATACAGATCGGCAGAAAAAGAACCGTCGTCCGTAATAGGGCCATTATACTCATCAAAAGTACCCGAAAGCCTTAATACCACCTCTGTGGTCGGTGTTACATTGATGTTGACGTTAGAACGCAGCTGATAGTTTTCGAGTTTTACGTTATTGTTGAAGTTGTTTACCGGACTCACTTTTAATATTCCGTTGTCGCGGTTGTAAGATGTACCGATATAGTATCTGGCAATTTTTCCGCCACCGCTCACACTCCCATTCAACCGTTGGTTGTTGGTGCTGGTTTTAAAAAGTTCGTCGATCCAGTTTACCGCAGGATACACATATTTGTTACTACCCGGTGCACCGCTTAAAGTCTGCTCGCGGTTGTAGATATCATTTTGGCTAAACCTGGGCACTGCTAAAGGATTCCTTGTGGTTAGGGCCTCATTGTACATCTTCATAAAAGTAATGGGATCGGCAATTTCGAGGTTTTGTGTGGCCTGCGAAATGGAGTTCTCAAAGCGTACGTTTACCTTCGCATTGCCTTCTACACCTTCTTTGGTGGTAACCAAAATCACCCCGTTTGCTCCCCGCGCACCGTATAAAGCCGTTGCACTGGCATCTTTTAAGATAGAGAAACTGGCGATATCATCAACCTGTAACCTCGCCAGATCGGTTGGGGTAAGCTCTACGTTATCTACCAGAATTAATGGATCTTGTTTGTAACCAAATGTGGTTACCCCGCGAATAAAAAAAGTAGAATTGTCCAATCCAGGCTGCCCGCTCCGTTGGTAGGCTACCACCCCAGCGATTTGCCCCGCCATAGCATTCGTCAAATTGCTTGAGGGGATTTTCAGCTTGGAAGGAGTAATGCTGGTTACCGATCCCACCATGGCTTCTCTCCGCTCCTTTTTCCCGAAAGCAGTAACCACTACATCGGAAAGATTATTATCATCGGAGTGCAGGATCAGGTCTACCTTCAGTTTTAATGGATCAGCTACAAAAGTTGTTTGCCTAAAACCGACTGACGATACCACAACAGTAGATTTGGCCGTGGCGTTCAGCACGAATTTACCATCGCCATCGGTAATGGTTCCCATAGCGCTCTGGCCTTTAACCTGCAGACTAACCCCTGGGATACCCAGACCGAGTGAATCTTTAACGGTTCCTGTAATTTTGATTGTTGCGCCCTGTTGCGCAAAAGTGGGACTGTCCAAGAGCAGCAAACAGGCACCGAATACAGAGAGCAGTATCCACAGGTTTCCCAGATAAGGCAGATGCCTTACCCTAGCAGTAAAAGTTTGGTTCATAAAGTTTGGTTGGTTAATTGTTGATTTATTTCAAAAAAAATGTTTGTCGGTAGGCCCTGGAGTAGTCAATGCCTGATACCATAACTCTTTCTTTTTCACCACGGATGCGCACACCTGCCCTGCCGTTCAGGCGGGGATAAACACAGGTTTTTTATTGCTCCGTGATGAATGTTTCTTTCCCCTTAAATACATTAACATCTAGGCCGCTCTATCTGCAATGGCAAATAAGAATATTAAAAAGAGAGGTTAATAAATTAGCCGGGCCAAAATTGATCCGGCTAAACTATATTTTATTTTCTTTCGTTAAATGCCCCTAGTTCAGCAATCGCTGGTGGGCTATCGAAATCGGTAATGGTAACCTTTATTTTTTCGCACCAGATGCGCTCGAACCTAAAAATGCTCACCCTCTTCTCCCCTTCATTTTTTGCTGTTAACGCATTCCATTTGCCATTTGCATAATATTGTAAACTATAGGTAGCTTTTCTATTATTGCCTGCGGTAAGTACCAGCATGTTGCAAGGCACTGCTTTTTCGAAGTTTAACTCATACCAGGGTGCTTTTACGGTAGGATTAGATGACCAGCTTGAACCAAAATCATCATCATTGGCAAAATCCATGATATTCATGTCATCACTCCAGCTGCTGTTGCTTTTGATATGCTTGGCCATGTTGCTCGAGATAATTGGTGCAGCGTAGGCCGGAATACGTGGAAGACCTGCAGGTTTTTTATAAATCTGGCCCATTTCTTTAAGTGCCACTAAAGCGTTATCATCGATCAGCCCATTTTTGCCTGGCGCCACATTTAATATAAAATTGCAATAGGCACCATTGTAGGGAATAATGAACTTGTTTACCAGCTCGGGTACATTTTTTACAGGAGTTGTAGGGAAAGATGTTTTCCAGAACCAATTGGCCTGAAGTGGTAAACAGGCAAGTGCCGGAAGTTTGTTGTTTTCTTTAGAAATAAACTGACCTGCGCCCTGCTCGTAAGATTTGATATCGGTATAAAATAATGCCTGAGTAGGATATTTAGCGGCATTCAAGTCCATCACCAAACAGTTGGGCTGTAAAGATTTAATCAGGTAATAAATATCTTCAAAAGGTACCTGATCGTAAGAAATCCTCGACCATGGTGCATCCCATCCATCAATAATCAGCGCGGTGATTTCGCCATAATTGGTGAGCAGTTCGGTAATCTGATCTTTGATCATCTTAACGTTTGCTGCTGTAATCTGGTTCGGGCGGATGCCATGGTGGGTATCCAATATAGAATAGTACAACATTACTTTTAATCCGTTTTTGCGGAAAGCATCTGCATATTCCTTCACCACATCACGTTTCAGCGGCGTATTCATCACATTATATGCTGTAGTTTTAGTATTCCAGATCGGAAAACCACTATGGTGTTTAGTAGTCAGGCAACCATAAGTCATGTTAGCCGATTTTGCCGCTTTTGCCCATTGATCAGCATCAAGCTTTGGTGATTGGAACAGGGAAAGATCTGCATCTGGGTCCGACCAGTCCTGATCCATAAAAGTTGGCATCCCATAGTGGATAAACATACCAAGCCCAAGGTCAACAAAATCCTGCTGAAGCTCAGGTAAAGGTTTATTGGCCGATTTTTGCTGGGCCATTGCGGGGTAAATGGATGTCGTTCCCGAAACGATAAGTAATAATGATAAAATCCTTTTAAAGGTCATTTCTCTTTTTTTTGGTTTATGTATTGGTGTGAGTTGTTTGAATGATGAACTGGCCTGCAGCGATTTGTTGATTCCAATCGGTCAATTAAATCGGATTTACAGGAACTATCCAGCTTTCATTATCCAAAGCTACACCATACATCGACGAAATTTGTCGAACGAAACCGTAACAGAAACCTAACAAAAGCTTAACGTGATGGTATTTATGGAATAATACGTCTATTTTTAAAGGATAAAATGAAAGATCGTATATATAAATCCGTTGTGCTGGTCAGTTTTCTGATCTTGCTCCTGGTTCAGCTCAGATTAACCTATAATTCTTATGTACTGAGAGACAGGGATTATAGTTTAAAGGAAAAAACGCTGATTAACGATGAATATGGACGCAGTATATCCGAAGATAAAGTGTACAGGGGCGGTGGAAAAATCATCGATTCGATCCTCTCCAGTAATATGCCTGCACTCAAGCAAACTTACCTCAGTAATAAAAAAGAATTTGTTAAGCTTTCTCAAAGGGTGAGCAACACACTTTTAAAAGACCTGCAAAAGGAAAGTACTATGGACAGTGTTTTCCGCTCGATCGTAAAAAGAAATGACCTGGATAGCAACTTACAATATCTGCTTACCTTTCAGCAGATAGAAATCAACTTCGATACCAAAATCGGGAACATCACCATACTCGACAATAATAGCGAAACCGATTTTCGGGCAGACCAAAAAACGCCTTATGGGGTGATTATCAGCGGTACATTAACTGATCCAAGCCTTCAAAATAGGGTAACCAATCTTTCGGTTAGTGGCAAACTGGTTTACGATTATAGAATTACCTTCAATCTTTTTGTCGATCCTCCGGGACGTACCTTAAAAGTAGCCTACCAAATGTTACCTACATTTTCGCTGGTTGCCCTGTGTATCATCATTATCGTAGGTATTAATTATTATACCTATATCAGCTGGATGCGGCAAAAAAAGGAAACCGATGTTAAATCTGATTTCCTGAACAGTATCAAACACGAATTTAATACGCCTATTACTACTATATTGGTAGCGAGCAAAAGCCTGCATGAGGAAGAGGTGCTCAATGATCGTTCGCGTGTAAATACACTCGTTAACATTGTAGAAAGACAGGCCCGAAGACTTCATTCGCATATTAATCAGATGCTGGAAATTTCAGAAATCAACAACAATATCAACCTGGAAGAAACAGACCTTAATTATGAAGTGCTTACCCTGGTTAACGATTATAAAATAAAAGTACAGGCACCCGATAGCCTTACTTTTGATCCTCATGGTTCGGAAATACTGCTGATGATGGATCCTTTTGTGTTTACCACCATGTTGCAGAATATTCTGGATAACTCCTTTAAACATAACCATAGCTATGTAAAAATGACCGTGATTTTTATTACAAGTGATAAGGACGGTTATACCCTCCACATTAAAGATAATGGGAAGGGAATTGAAGACACCATGAAGGAAAAAATATTCGACAAGTTCTTCCGGGCGGGCAAGGATAATACGGTTTCGGGTTTGGGACTTGGCTTATATTATGTTAAACAATGCCTGGATATTCATGGCTGGGAAATCAGTGTAAGAACAGAGTTGGGAAAAGGGACTGAATTCCTGGTGCATATTCCTGTTGAACAGACATTAATCAGTACAAATCATTAACCAACAGCATTATGCTTTATGATATCGTAATTATTGAAGATGAAATCGACCTGGGAAACGTAATTTCGGAATACCTGAAATTGAGGGGTTTTAGCGTACTGTGGTTTAAAACCGCTACAGAGGCCCTGGATTATTACGGCGCAAACCAGCTCGACAACAAACTGGTAATTGTTGATGTGCAATTACCCGATATGAATGGTTTCGACCTGGCCACAGAAATGGTAAAAATCAATCCCAATCAACCTTTTTTCTTTCTTACGGCACATAATGAAAAACAAGACCGGCTTCGTGGCCTTAAACTCGGCGCGATTGATTATATATCAAAGCCATTCGAAATCGAAGAACTGGTTCTAAGGATCGGAAATATTATCAATAAATTTTCCAGTAATACCAAAGTAGCATCGCTTTCGAAAGCAGACTATTTCACTATTGGCGACATCAGGTATCAGAAAGACCAGTTATTGGTGTTCATGCCCGATGGTAGAGAGGTTTCACTAACCGTAAGGGAATCGGAAGTATTGGACCGTTTGGCCGGCAATATTAATCAGGTTGTTAAAAAGAAGGATATTCTCTTGGCGCTATGGGGAAATGATGATTACTTTAATGGTAAAAGCCTCGAAGTGTTTATTTCAAGGCTACGCAGGCTTTTTAAAGCATCTGAACAGGTGAGTATCGAAAATGTTTATGGATTAGGCTACATACTGAAGGTAAAGTGATGCGATTTTGAGGGTTTCAATATGGATCATATAATCAAGATCCTACAGGCCTCCGCTCGTTGCCTAACGCGTGCATAAATAGCTAAACGATTTTATCGTTGTGAACGATTTGCTATACAACGCTCGTTAGAAACGAGCGTTAGCATACGAGGATAATAAATCAGTATTTATGTGCCTAAGGTGGTATAATAACCACCAAGGGATTAAGAACAATATGTTTTATTTATGATGACAAGCTACAGCGCTACAATTTGTTTCCCATAATTTTAACAATCTCTTCAGGCCCGGTAATCTTAGTTAATTGCACATCAAAATAAAAGGTCGTTTTTTGCGCTACCGGAATACCAAAAGCATTATTAGCCTTGTATTCATGCGTAATTTTCCATCCTTTAAAAAAGGATTTATAGTGCTTTTTTAAAGAATCGATTTTGGCTGAAAAAAGTGAAGCACTGTCGTTATACAATTTTTGCTCTGCAGAAGCGGCCAGTAATTCCTTCCATAATGCTTCTTTTTTACGCTCATTTCTGGTGGTATCTGTCCGGTAGCCGAGATCTGCCAGTTTGGTAAAAGCTAATGTACTATTATCCAGGCAGTGAGAAATGCGGTCTGAATTTACCTTAAAGAGCGAATCTTCACGATAGGTGGTATAGGCACTATCCAGTTTACCAAATGCGCCTGCCTTGTAACCATAAGTATGGTTTTCACGTGCCTCAAATAATTTACTGATCAGTTCCTTTGCTTTATCTTCCGGTGTTTGTGGAGAATTTTTGCAGGAACTGAAAAGCAGCAGTACCAAAGCGGTGTAAAATATGTGTTTTAGGTTAGACAAATTTGTTTTGTTAAAAGCTGAATATGATCAAACTTACAAAAAAAGCAGCAATCTGGCTGCTCACATTTGCTCAACATAAATTAGATTTTTTCTAATTTTTTTAGCGTCCATAAAGTTCGGTCTCCGCTTTCAGCCATTGTATTATTTCCTCGTTTATAAATGCTTTACTGGCCCTCCAGCCCCAGTTTCCCTTCGCCTCTCCCGGTACGTTCATCCGTGCGGATTCGTCTAAGCCCAGGATATCCTGCATGGGGATAACCGCAATTTTGGCAATAGAAGCATAACAAAGCCCGATCAGGATGCTATTGATATTCTTTTCATTAACCGGAGTACCTACATATTTGGAGATGCGTTTTTTAAGGTTGGCGTCCGTTTCATTTTTGAACCAGCCTAAGGTGGTATTGTTATCATGCGTTCCGGTATAGACCATAAAATTTGTGGAGTCGAATTGATGTGGAATATGTAGGGAACCCGCTAAATCTTCGCCAAAAGCAAATTGCAGTACTTTCATCCCGGGCAGGCGAAACTGTTTTCTCAACTGCTCTACATCCTCCGAAATTTCGCCCAGATCTTCTGCAATAAAGGGAAGTTTACCCAACTTGTTTCTCATTAATTTAAAAAACGCAGCGCCAATACCAGGTTTCCAAACGCCATTTACCGCATCCTCACTATCGGCCTTAACCTGCCAGTAATTAGAAAAGGCCCTGAAATGATCTAAACGGATGAGATCGTATATCTGCTCGCTTTTTCTTAACCGGTTTTCCCACCATTTAAAACCATCCGCTTTCATTTTCTTCCAATTGTATATAGGCATGCCCCAGAGCTGGCCTTTTTCATTAAAATAATCAGGAGGAACGGCAGCAACCTCGGTCCTGTTTCCGTTTTTGTCGAGCAGAAAATTTTCGCGCTGTGCCCATACTTCAACAGCATCATAATCGAGGTAAAAGGGAAGATCGCCAATCAGGCTAATTCCTTTTGCGTTTGCATATTCCTTTAACCTAAACCATTGACTATAAAAAACAAACTGGCTCCATTTTATTTCTTCAAGTCCGGCCGCATTGCTTTGCTCGAAATCGATGATGGCCTGCTTATCTTTTAACTTAAATTTTTCTGGCCAGTTAAACCATTCCTTGTTTTTATTACATTGCTTGATGCGGGTGTAAGTGGCAAAATCTCCTAGCCAGCGCTGTTCGTTTTTGCAAAAAAGATCATATTCGCTTAGCAGATTTTGATCTGCCTTCCTTTTGAACAGGCGATAGGCCTTGTTCAACATCAGCCCTTTTATTTCTTCAGTTTTTTCGAAATCCACCTGCGCTGTTTCTGGTAAGATACAGGCATTAAGATCGCTTTCACTTAATAATCCCTCTTCAAATAAACTTTCCGGACTGATGAGCATGATGTTTCCGGCCATGGCCGAACTACTGGAATAAGGTGAATAGCCACTATCTTTTTTAGTGGGGTTAAGTGGCAATACCTGCCAGTACCTTTGCCGGGCCGCAGCAAGGAAATCGACAAATTTGAATGCAGCCGGTCCTAAATCGCCAATACCAAATGAAGAGGGCAAGGCAGTAACATGCATAAGCACTCCTGCCGAGCGTCCATTGTTTTGAGGATTCAATTTGATCACAGCCAATGGAGCGTGGTTAAACAATTGGCTGATCAATATTCCTTCGTGTAAGGGATCTTTATATTCTTTTTTTCCGGTAAGCAGGTTTTCCCAGCCAAGAGGAGCATCATTGGGTAAAACTATTGCAGTGTCTTCCCAATCAAAATTGACGGCGCTTACCTTTTGGATTTTACAGCATCTAGCCAAACCCAAAGGCACCACAGAAATTAGCCAGCGCTGTTTATATTGCCTTGCGAAAGCACAAATGTGCTGGCTATACTTCCCTTTAACCTGCAATGGAATATAGGCACCACGCTCAAAAACTTCAGACTCAGATTTTCTGATCTTTAACAAAGTTTTAGTTAGCCACATTTTTATCTTTCCCGAAAACCTCTCCTGCCACAGCGTTTTAAAATCAACTGGCGCATCGAGCGCCGACATCAAACTGGTCCTATTGTCGTAATCAACAGGTCGTCTGTTATCAGGATCAACAAGGCTCAGATCCCACAATTCCGTTCCCTGGTAAATATCCGGAATGCCCGGACAGGTAAATTTTAAGGTGAGTTGACCTAAACTATTGATGATCGCAAAATCAGCTATTTGTTTTAAAAATTCCCTGATCAAACGATAGCACTCCTGTTCTTCAGCTAAAATTGCCTGCGAAAATTGAGTTAAGTTTTCCTCGTAATCTTCATCAGGGTTTGCCCAGTCTGATCGCTTTTTCGATTCCCGAAGGGCTTTAACAATAAATTGAGCCAATCGTTTATCGATATCAGGATCATCATCCTCCTGAAAAGGTAAAGCAGCGATAATGGTTTGCAGCAGCAGGTAAATATCGTTATCGTGCAACTGTTTAAAAGATGTATGCTGTTTTTGTAAAGCTGCGAAACTCTTTTTCAGACGCCGCACCAATTGAGCCCAATCCTCTGGAAGATCGCTGAGCACGCTTAACCTTGCCCTTATATCCTCCCCTTTTTTGGTATCGTGGGTGGCGCTTGCGTTCATACTTAATGGCCAGTACTGCTGGCGTTGGTGCATTTCATCATGAAACTTATGTACCGGCATCCCAAAAGCATCTGGCGCATCGCCCACTTCGGTATGGCCTATAAAACGGTTATAGGTAAACATTACAGTATCCTCCACTCCTTTAGCCATTAGCGGCCCTGTAAACTGCATACAGCGTTGAAAAAACCGACGCACCTTATTATTGTGGGCGATATTTGCTTTGATGGGCTTTTTTAAAAAAATTTCGCTCAATAATGCACCGGCTTTGGCCAGCTTTTTATCCTCGAGAATGGGCATTAACAAACTTTGTATAGCAACAACATCAGCCTCTGCAAGTGGAAAGCGGTAATTGTAATATCGGTATACGGACATGTTGATGAGCATTTCGGCAAGCGCCATTTTAAGGTCGGCTTGATCGATGGCCGAAAAATCGGCAAGTTTAAGTTCTAAAAGCAGTGCGAATAAATTATCGAGTTCGCCCTGCATGTGTTCAAATAATATATTGCTTTTCTTTTCGTAAATCAGGCGGGATGGATCCAGTTTTTTGCCCGTTACTTCCTGGTAAAGCGCAGTAAAAGGTTTTTCTGCTTCGCGATTGGTAAAAAGATTGTTTACCATGGCCAAAAAATCATAACCGGTACTGCCCTGCACCTTCCAATTTTCGGGCATCTCTTCGCCCTTTTCCAGAATTTTTTCTACAACGATATAACTATCTTTCCCCACCGCTTTCCGAAGCCGCAATAGATATTCCTTAGGATCATAAAGTCCATCCACGTGATCGATCCTTAAGCCTTGAAAAACGCCTTTCTCAACCAAATCAAAAATGTAGCGGTGGTAAAGATCAAATGTTTCCTGATGCTGCATATTAAGGCAGATAAGGCTGTTCACCGTAAAAAACCTGCGATAATTGATGTTATAATCGGTTTCCTGCCAATTACACAAGCGATAATGCTGATTTTGCACAATCCCGCTTAAAGCAGCAGCATCATTATTTATTTTCTTTAAGTTCTGCGCCGAAAGCATTTTAGTCGTTTCCGCATTAACCGGCCAACTGGAAGCACCATCATTTAAATAATAATTGCCTTTAATTTTCTGTAATGTTATTTTCTGCTGCGCTATCGCTTCATCTAAATCTTCACCTAAAAAAGGCACCATCAAACGTCCGTCACCCTTTTGCAGATCGATGTCGAAAAAACGGGCAAAATCAGAATCCTTTCCTTTTTGCAGCACATCCATTAACCAGGTATTATCTGGATGGAAGGCCATATGGTTGGGCACGATATCCTGCAGCCAGCTGATCCCGGCTTCCTTTAACTTTTTAGAAACCTTTAACAATTCGGCCTCGGTACCGATCTCGGGATTGATCTTCAAGGGATTTACCACATCATAACCATGCGTACTTCCGGGCATCGCCTCAAAAATTGGCGAGGCATATAGCGTACCAATCCCAAGCTCAATCAGGTAAGGAATAATATGATCTAAAGATTTAAAGTTAAAATTTTTATGAAACTGGATCCGGTAAGTGGAAGTTGGTTTATACATCTGTTTTAAAAAGAATAAGAATGGATTCGGGGAATAAAGTAATTTGGCCTTCAGCGGATACACGGTTCGACTCCTGGTTTGGACCGCCCCATTTAACCAAAGCAGAATCTAATAACACCAACGAATGTTGAAATGCCGGATCAATGGATAAATTTTGTGGTTGGCCAGAAAAATTGAAGAGCGCAGTGATTTGTTGGCTGCCCTTCCAGCGTTTTAACAGAAGACAGTTTTTTTCAGGAAAGGCTTCTGAATACACGTTTTCCATATCCAGAATAGTCAATACCGGATTTTGTTTGCGTAGCGCAATTAAAGCTTGATAATAACCGAGCATAAGCTTATGGCCCTGCTCGCCTGTTTTTTTCCAGTCGGGTTTCGACCGTTCAAAAGTAGATTCATCCTGCGGATCGGGTGTTTCTCCATCGGTATGGAAAGCAGCAAACTCTGTCTTTCTTCCCTTTCTAACGGCTTTTATCAGTTCTTCATCACTATGACTAACAAAAAACTGGAAAGGATTATTTTCTGCCCATTCCTCACCCATAAATATTAAGGGCAAAAACGGACTGCAAAAAACGGCTCCAGCCATTACCTTTAACATTTCGAAACTTACCAGGCTACTGCTTCTTTCGCCCAACATGCGGTTCCCCACCTGATCGTGATTCTGCGAAAAAACGACAAATTTACTACCTGTAGCATCATGTGCGGGTGCGCCAAACTTTTTCTGCCGGTGGGGCGAATACTGCCCATTGTACACATAGGCATCCTGATAAGATTTGGCCAGATCCGCCACGCCGTTAAAATCAGAATAATATCCTTCTTTCGGTTGGCCAGTACTCACCCGAAGCGCATGGTGGAACTCATCAATCCATTGCGCATCCATGCCGTAACCGCATTTGCTTTGTGGCCTGATATAACGGTCGTCATTTAAATCCAGTTCAACAATCAACTGGTAAACCCTACCGGTATGTTGAGCAAGTTTTTCGGTGTATGTTTTAATTTCTGCCAGAATATGGACCGGACTAAAGTCTTTGATGGCATGTACTGCATCTAGTCTCAGGGCATCGATATGAAAATCCCTGAACCACATCATCGCATTTTCGATAAAGAAATTACGCACGGCATCACTGCCCGCATCATCAAAATTAATGGCCTGCCCCCAGGGGGTATGGTATTTATCAGTAAAATAGGCACCAAAATCGGCAAAGTAATTGCCTTCAGGACCTATATGATTATAAACGACATCTAAAATTACGGCTAAACCTTTGGCATGGCAGGCATTAACGAGATGCTGTAAAGCCAAGGGCCCTCCATAAGTATTTTGCACCGCAAAGGGGAATACACCATCATAACCCCAGTTTCTGTTGCCCGAAAATTGTGCAACAGGCATAATCTCTATGGCCGTGATACCCAGCGTAACTAGATAATCGAGTTTGGTTTCGATGGCAGCAAAATCGCCGTTTGGCGTAAAGGTTCCGGTATGAAGCTCGTAAATGATATAATCCTTTAGGTTTGGACCTATCCAATCAGAATCAGTCCAGCGGAAAGCATTGACATCAAAGGCAGTGGAGCATCCTTGCGGTCCTTCTGCCTGGAATATAGTGGCAGGATCTGCACGCTCAAGCGTTTTCCCATCAGCCAATGTCTTGATGCTAAAACTGTACTGGTCAGATGGCTTAATCTGGTCTGTTTGCAGAAACCAATAACCATAGCCCTCGAGATGAAGATCTACCCCCCTTTTGCCATCTGATATTAAAATAGAAACCTGCGCTGCCAACGGTGCCCAAAGCCTGATCTCCGCTTCTCCATTTTCATTAAAATTTAATCCGATATTTCTTTTCCCTAGGTCTATTTCCATTGAAGCGCTTTTGAAAAAAACAAAAAAAACGGGTCAAAGTTTTGGAGCAGTGGCCAGAAAGCATTAAAGTTCAAAAAAAACAAACCATCTAAAATCTTAGCTGGTTATATATATACCTATTAAAAAACATCATGATGAACAAGGAAAACAACATTACACGACGCGAGGCGATTGGAGGTCTCGGCATTGGACTGGCCGGCATGGCCATTTCCCCTAATTTAACTGCTGCAACATTAAGCGAAAACAATTATAGGCCTATGGCAGCACTTGAAGACCCTACTACAAAATATCCAAGACCACCTTTTAACCATCAAAATCAGCCATGGCCAGCCTTGGCAAGTAAAATGGAACCCAAACCCGACCATGGAGAAACGAGTTATAAAGGCTCAGGAAGGTTGATGGGCAGGAAAGCACTCATTACAGGTGGCGATTCTGGCATGGGAAGAGCTGCAGCAATTGCCTACGCCAGAGAGGGGGCAGATGTGGCCATCGGTTATCTTCCACAGGAAGAGCCTGATGCTAAAGAAGTAATCGAACTGATTAAAAAAGCCGGCCGTAAAGCTGTGGCAATTCCAGGTGATATCAGAGATGAGGCCTTTTGTAAAAAACTGGTAGATACCGCTGTAAGTCAGCTAGGCGGTCTTGATATTCTGATCAGCAATGCTGCCCGCCAACAGAGTACGCCTTCACTTGCTGATTTAACCAGCGATCAGTTTGATTGGACGATAAAGACGAATATATATGCTCCATTTTGGATTATTAAAGCGGCACTGCCACATTTAAAACCCGGATCGTCTATTATCGGCACTACCTCTGTACAGGCAACAGACCCTTCACCCGATCTTTTTGATTATGCACAGACAAAAGCTGCAACAACCAATTTTGTAAAATCTCTTGCTAAACAGCTCGGACCTAAAGGTATTCGGGTAAATGGCGTTGCACCAGGCCCGATCTGGACACCATTACAAATGGGTGGTGGTTCTACCCCCGAAAAACTTAAAGAATTTGGTAAAGAGACACCGTTGGGCAGACCTGGCCAACCGGCAGAACTGGCATCGATTTATGTTCAGCTTGCGGCAAACGATGCAAGTTTTTCTACCGGACAGATATACGGTGCTGCTGGTGGAAACGGGCAGCCATAAATTCCGGGTAATATGGATACCATTCATGACCTTATTGGACGGAAAAACGACTTAACGGCATTGCAGATGTCGATAAGGGGAATCCTTATTTTTATAGTGGCTTATCTTTTGATCAGGATCTCCGGCCGCAGGTCTTTTGGCATGAAAAGTCCGGTTGATAATATTATAGCCATTCTGCTTGGCGCAATTCTAAGCCGTGTGGTAGTAGGTGCTTCTCCCTTTATACCTGTATTGATTGCGAGTTTGATTATTGTACTGCTCCATCGGCTTTGGGGCTGGTTAATCAGTGCCTATCCTAAATTAGGGAAATTTGCAGAAGGGGAAAAAATTCTGCTCTACGAACAAGGAAAATTCATGGAAATAAAAATGAAACGGGCTTTGATATCCGAGGAAGAAATTATGCAACAGATCAGAACCGCACTTCACGCAGAAAGTCTGGAAAAAGTAGATAAGATTTTCATGGAAAGAGATGGAAAGCTTTCAATAATACTGAAAGCTAATGCCTAATTTTTAATCTAGATTAACGCTTTGTATCCTTTTTTTGGTATTTTTAAATGTTTGGGAATTTTTTCCCGCATGCATCTACTTTATGTCAATAGCCTACAAACAATACCTTCAGGGAGGGGGTGAAATGGGCGCGCTAACACGCGCTTTTAACTGGTCGGATACACTGATCGGATCACCCCAAAACTGGTCTCAAAGCCTGCTCACAACGGTCAGCATTTTATTAAATAGCCGCTTTCCAATGTTTTTATGGTGGGGTGAAGAGCTGATTCAGTTTTATAATGATGCCTACCGCCCAAGCCTGGGAAAAGAAGGAAAACATCCTGCTGCACTTGGGCAACGTGGAGCAGACTGTTGGCAGGAAATATGGCCTGTAATTTATCCACTCATTGCTCAGGTTATGGCTGGTGGAGAATCAAGTTGGAGTGAGAATCAGCTTATCCCTATCTACCGAAACGGAGAACTGGAAGATGTTTACTGGACTTTTTCATATAGCCGTGTAAATGACGAAAGCGGAAAGCCAGGTGGAGTTTTGGTAATCTGTAACGAAACAACAAAACAGGTTACTTCATTTAACGAGCTTAAGCAGGCAAAAATGGAACTGGATTTTGCCATTGAGGCTGCAGAACTTGGCACCTGGGACCTCGACCCTGTTACCAATACCTTCATTGGAAATGAAAGGCTCAAATCGTGGTTCGGTATTTCTGCAGATGCGGAGATAGCACTTTCCAAGGCAACAGAGGTGATCTCTGAGGATGACCGCGATGCCGTATTAAAAGCAATAGCGGAGGCCATGCAACCGTCCTCTGGCGGACATTATGATATTGAATATACCATTATAAACCCTCTTATGCCAAGTCCGAGGCTTGTACGGGCAAAAGGAAAGGCACTCTTTGATGCCGATGGTGTAGTTTACCGCTTTAGTGGCACAATGGAAGATATTACAAGCGAACGGAGCAATCAGCTTGAGCTTGCCGAAAGTAATCAGCGTTTGGAAATGGCTCTTGATGCGGCCATGCTGGGTTCTTACGATCTTGATGTGCGTAGCGGAAAGATGAATTCTACCCCACAGTTTAAAACCAACTTTGGCAAAGAACCAGAAGAAACATTCGACCTGGAGGATCTGATGAAATCCATACTTCCCGCCTACCGCAGCACAGTTAGAGAAATTATTGCACGCTGCGTAAGAGAGCAAAATGTTTATGTAGCAGATTATCCGATCTGTTGGCCAGATGGTTCAATCCATTGGATCCGTGCGCATGGCAAACCCGAATACGATGCCAAAGGCAGGATCGACCGCATTATTGGCGTAGCCGAAGACATTACAGGCGATGTTACCATCCGAAAGGAACTCGAAAGGGTTTACGAACAAGCCCGTTTATCAAAGCAGGCTGCCCAAATGGGCACTTTTGATATGGATCTCGAAAATGAAACCATGGAATGGGACGAGCGCTGCAGAACCTTATTTGGCATCAGCCATAACGATAAGGTTATTTATGAACGCGATTTTTTAGAAGGCCTCCATCCAGAAGATAATGAACGCATTCGCGCAGCCATAGACCGCGCTTTTAACAAGACGGTAAGCGATGGTGATTACGATGTCGAATACAGAACAATTGGGCAGGAAGATCAAAAACTGAGATGGGTAAAAGCTAAGGGGAAAGTATACTTTTCACCTAGTGGCCTCCCCATTCGCTTTATTGGATCTGTTTTGGATATTACGGAACAAAAACTTGATGAGCTCCGTAAAAACGACTTTATCGGAATGGTGAGCCACGAACTTAAAACACCATTAACTACCATTAAAGCGTATACTCAGGTGGGCAGATTGTTGGCCGAAAGCCTTGATCATGAAAAATTATCAAAAACATTGGAACGCACTGAACGGCAGATCCGCAAAATGACGACCATGATTAACGGTTTTCTAAACGTTTCCCGTTTTGAATCCGGTAAGATTCAGCTTAATTATGAAACCTTCGACATCGATAAACTGATCATCGAAACTGTTAGCGACCTTAATCTTTTTGGCACAAGCCATCATATCAACTACCGTGCTAGTGGCCCGGCTTTACTTCAGGGCGATCGTGATAAAATTGCCAGTGTATTATCCAATCTAATCGGAAATGCAATTAAGTACTCGCCTGCAATGTCGGTCATCACCATCACTTGTATACCGGGTAGCGAAGCCATTGAAATATCGGTCAGTGACAATGGTCCAGGCATCAAAGTATCCGATCAGGAAAAACTTTTTGAAAGATATTACAGGGTAGAAGACAAACGCATGCCCACCATTTCGGGGTTTGGCATCGGATTATACCTTAGTGCAGAAATTGTAAGATGGCACAATGGAACAATCGGCGTAAAAAGTACACCCGGAGATGGAGCTACATTTTATTTTTCGCTACCCATACAGCCCTTTTAGCACTGTTTCCCCATACTGATGTTTTTTGCCAATTTGTTCTAACAAAATGTGATACGCCATGATATTTACCATCGTTACCTGTAATCCAGAGATCATCATTTGCTTTTCTGTAATCATTACTGCCTACCGCAAAACCGTTGGATTCAGGGATAAATAAAAACAATCCGAACCAAAGCCTCAATTTATCTGTTTTAAGATAGAAACCTTTAAAAAAAATAACATGGAAGATATAAGAAGGAACATTTTGAAAAAGATCTAAACGCATTAAAGAAAAAGTTCGACGATGGGGTAATAGAATCATTATGGAGTGAAAACGGAGAATTAATGTATATCATCAATGATGGACTTGACTTAAATGAATACGCTCTTGTTGCAAAACAGATACTTGAAAGCGAGGGTGATATAGCGCATGATTTTTCGGGCAAGGTTACCAATAAATCAAAAACCGGATCTGTAAGATTTGAATACAAATCGGGATGGTTTTTAGATGGACTGACAAATGGTGAAATAGAATAACCAACTTGAATAGCCTAAATACTGTTAGTTGCTCTGGTATAATGGCAGCAAGTTTTGAATAATACTAGTAATTATATGAAATTAGGTAAAATTTATATTGGTACATCAGGGTGGAAATACCGCCATTGGGAGGGAACTTTTTATCCATCTGATCTTAAAAAGAAAGATCAACTGAAATATTTCACAGCACATTTTGATACCGTGGAGCTGAACAATTCTTTTTATCGCCAGCCAACACTGCAAAATTTCAAGACCTGGCAAGAACAGGCTCCGGCCAATTTCACTTATGCTGTTAAAGCCAATAGATATTTTACACATTTAAAAAAACTGAATGTGGCACGTAAGGAAATCGTTGAATTTTTAGACGCATGCCAGGGCTTGGAAAAGAAATTAGGACCAGTCCTTTTTCAGCTGCCTCCAAAATGGAACATTAATACCGAACGTTTGGAAAGATTTTTAGAAATGCTCCCACCAGTTTACCACTATACGTTTGAATTTAGAAATCCGACTTGGTATCATGATGAGGTATTTGTCCTTTTAAAAAAGTACAATTGCGCTTTCTGCATTTATGATCTTGCCGGGCACCAATCGCCAATCCTTGCTACCGCCAACTTTGTATATATCAGGTTACATGGTCCCGGAGAAAAATACCAGGGTACTTACAGCCGATCGGATTTAGAACGATGGGCTAAAATGTGTAATAACTGGCTAAATGAAAAGAAAGATGTTTATCTGTATTTCGATAATGACCAGAAAGGTTATGCTGCCTTTAATGCAATGAAAATTAAAAAAATGATATAAATATTATGTTGATCGCTAATGCCTGAACAACAGTAAAATCATCAGAACCAAACTGAGTACGAGGATAAAAAATATTATGCCTTTAGGAAACCTGTCTTCGCTCATCTATTTGTATTTTTAACTGAGGCAATCAATTGTTCTTTGATCCATCATGGTTATAAATAATAAATGGGGTTTTGACATCGCCTGATCGAAAAAGATTAACGGAGGTGAGAATTAATTTCGAATACAATGATTTTAACCAATAGGCTTTAAAGTAATCGAATTGGTTAATGCGTTAGGATGCGCAAAAAAAATAGCTCATTCCAATCTACTGATAAAGATTAAAGAGCTGAAAATGAGTTTATATTTGTTTTTTAGCAAAAAATTGCGAGAAACCTTTTCCAAAATTCAATTCAATTTTGTAACATTGCACTCGCAAAAAAGGAATACCTTTTTTCCGGGCCTATAGCTCAGCTGGTTAGAGTAGAAGACTCATAATCTTTTGGTCCCTGGTTCGAGCCCAGGTGGGCCCACTGCTTTAAACCCCTTTAAGGATAACTTGAAGGGGTTTTTTGTTGCTCAAAAAGCTATGCTATAAACCATTCAAAGGCTGTTTTGATGATGGCAGACTACTGCTGCCGATTTAAAGCTAAGTATTTGTACTTACACCTGAAACACTGTTTTGTTTTTCATTAGCGAAGGCTTAATTATACTCCTATTATAAAACAGAAGGTAATCCTTCTCAACCTCACCACCGGTCTTCCCTACCAGGCACAGGCGTCGTCCTATTCCGTACCTAGAAAAAAAGATAGCGTATAGCCGGCCCATGGATGATATTATTGAAACGCCAGCTATTTGCTTAAATATGCAATCATAAATATCAAAATGTACAATCAATGGTTGAAAAATTGCACACTTACTTTCCTGTTCTTGCCTAAATTTGTTTTGTAGTTGCGTTTGAACGCAACCTACTTTGCTTAAATAATAACTTCATCAAAGAGAATAATCTAAAACTTATCAGATATGAACACGAAGATTACCCCAGCGGATGTCGAATATTACCAGGATAACGGATTTATAGTGATTGAAAATTTCTTAAACACGTTAGAGCTGGAAACCTGGAGGGCCGCAGTTACTGAAGCTGTCTATGACCGCAAAGGACAAAAAATACCTGGACGTGTGGGGAATATTGGAGAGGATGACGGGATTAATAAAGATACTGAATATCAAAGCAAGGTATTCGACCAGCTGATCAACTTGTGGCAAACCAACGATAAGGTTAAAGAATTAATGTTTAATCCTCAGATCGGTGAAATGGCTGCCGAACTGGCTCAGGTGGATGGCATCAGGATCTGGCATGATCAGGCGCTGTTCAAAAAGCCCTGGGCCAATCCTACCTCCTGGCATCTTGATACACCATTTTGGTCATTTACCAATCGCAAAGCATTATCGATATGGGTTGCATTAGACGATGTGACCCTCGAAAATGGATGTCTGTTCTTCGTTCCCGGATCCCATAAAGGCACAAGATTCGAAAATCCCGGCATTGGAAGAAATATGGATTCTATATTTACTATGTATCCCGAATTCAAGGCCTCACCCACGGTAGCTGTACCCATGAAAGCAGGGAGTTGTTCCTTTCATAACGGGATGATTATTCATGGTGCACACGCTAATATGACGCCAGGAAACAGGCGCGCTATGACTTGTGCTTATATGCCCGATGGAAGTGTTTACAATGGGAACCAAAACGTCTTACCAGAAGATGAAATAGCGTTGCTAGAAATAGGTGACACCCTCAAAAATGACTCTTTAAATCCCCTTATTTACCATAAGAAAGTGCGTTAAAGATAACCTGGGTAAAACATTTATGTCATAATTGCACACTTATTTTAATCATGAAGATAGTTCTATTAAGCCCCACATGGGGACATGAAGATTTGCCAATAACAATTTTTTTGGACAAAGTACGTGCCGCAGGCTATCACGGTGTTGATACCTGGGTTCCGACACAACATAAAGAGAAACAGTTGCTATTTAATTATCTGCAAAAGCATCAGATGTATTCTGTGGCGCACCAACATCAGGCTACCGGAAAAACATTTTCACAGTTTTGCAAATCATTTGCAAAAAATCTAAATGAATGCGCAGAAGCGGACCCACTCCTTATCAACTCTCATACAGGCAAGGATTATTTTTCGTTTCAGCAAAATTTAGCGCTACTTGATATCGCCAACGAATTCACGGATAAAACAGGCGTAAGGGTAGCTCACGAAACCCATCGGGGAAGATTCGGCTATTCACCGCAAATGCTTGATGATTTTTTTAAATCCGATAGCCCGTTTTTGCTTACAGCTGATTTTTCGCATTGGGTGTGTGTGACAGAAAGTATGCTGGAACATTTTGGGCCACAGTTGAAAAGAGCGATCGGAGTATCGCGTCATATCCATGCACGGTTTGGTTATGAACAAGGCCCGCAAGTCCCAGATCCAAGGGACCCAAGATGGGAATACGTTAAACGTAAATTTTTTAAATGGTGGGATGAGATTGTAGCCATTAATGTGAAGATAAATACCCCTATACTGCCCATTACAACTGAATTTGGACCACATCCCTATATGATAAATATGCCATTTACCGAACAGGCCCTGACTGATCAGTTTGAAGTTAATCTTTACTTAAAGGAACTGATATCAACAAGATATGGGATCTAGCAAATTCATGGTTATGTTATACACCATTTTAGATGGGATATAAGCGATGTAAAAACGACAACTGCTTGTTGTTAAAAACCTCAATACCAAAGCCTATTGTATTGAATCCGGTAGGTCATTATACTATAAAACGATTACTTATTAGCATTAACTATACTAGTTATCATCATACAAAGAAGTGGAAAGTGAGAAATGGCCCTTATCAGACTAAAATTTTTAATGGTTCACTTGAAAACAGTTCTTTTTTTAATAAAAAATGCCAACGGGAACCACCCGCTGACACTCTACTACCCAAATAAATACAAATTTGCTAACTACCAGCGTTAACTAGAGGCCGTAAGCACTAATTTCACCCAATACCATATTATTTTCAGGACCTTGTGTTCCCATAAATTTAAAGTATCTTGCTTTTGGGCTGTTTGGAAGCAAAAACCGTTGCTCGCCATTCAAGTTCCTGTCAAAGTTAAAGATGCCCTGACTTATCCAGGTTACATTGTCTATACTGGTAAGAAACTCAAACTTATCCGGACCGCGCACATCTCCGCCAGGGGAATCGAAATCGGTACGCCAAACGCCAAATTGAGTAAGAACCCTGGGCGCCCTCATATCTATTACGATCCAGTGTGGATAACTAGAACAACCTGCACAACTATGCCAGCGGGTATCTTCTGTGCCATCAATAAAATTAGCTGCCGCATTATCTCCGCCCGGGTGTTGAGACGAGAAAGCAGCAACTATCCAGTCTCTCTTATCAATAGAAAATAAAACTCCATCTGAATAAGGGGTTAAAAACTTATCGATGCTCAAAGAATCGGGCCGAAATATGGTTCGGAACTGGTAGTTTGTATTGGCCTTCATATCGCTGATTTCGGTAATTTTCTCTTCCCTACCCTTAACGATAACCGGAAAGATTTGCGTTTTAACAGTTCCGGAAACATCTGTGTATTTAACCTCTGATGCATAAGCGCCATTGGCTACGTCGGCACCACCCCAATTGATAGTCAGCTTACCCGCAGCATTGATCAATGTGGAGTTCACAGGCCTGGTCAGAAGTTGCGATTGATACCTGCTACCGAACGAGCCGCCGTTTATTTCCACCGGAACAGATTTGTTTCCTTTTGCATCAAACGTCCGGATTACGAAGGTGTAGTTTTTCTCCAGTAAATCGTTCACCATTACTTTAACCGTATCTCCAGGAACCGAAGCAATATCAACAATGATAGAATCGGCAAAACTATTCCAATAGACTTTGGCGGTGACAACAGTCCTGTCAACACCTTTTGGCCATACAATTTGTATCCTGTTTCGGCCAGATTGTGCTACTGCGACTGCTTTTCCTGGATAGACCAGGCCGGCAGGAACTACGAATGCTCTATAGGTCTCATCCATCTTTCTACAAGCAGAAAGCAGAAAGGCAGTTGTTAATAATATTAACCAAAAATGAATTGTCTTTTTCATATACTATGTTTTTGTATTGAGTTAGATAAGCGGTTTAAGGTATGATTTGCCCGAAGAACTTCAACTCCATGATAACCACCTGACCCGGACTGCTATATGTTTCTAAAGATTTGATCCGAAGGTATCTTACAGCCTCCGGTTGCGTGGTGAAATAAAAGTCAGCACCCAGATTACAAGCGTAGTTGATGTCTTCATTGGTTTTTTGCCCTAACGGCAGGTTCGAAGGTTTCAAGGTTGTAAACTCACCCAGTAACTTCCAGCTTGCCCAGCTCCCATCAGGGTTGGGGGCGTTGGAGCCATAAAGCTCAAAAGTTTTTAAACCAGAGCCCGTATAACAATGATCGTTCTGCTCCATGTACTGCTTAAATCTACTGAGCAATACTTTTTTGCCTAAATCGATGGTGATCCACTGCGGAAGAGAGGAAGCGTTGGACGATGCATAAAGCCTTCGGTCCGGCAAGCCATTCCACAGGTTCTCCATATTGTAACCAGGGTCTGCAAGTGCGACCTGATCGGTAGGCAATACCAATTTTTTATACGTATCGCTCGGAATTTCTATCTCCGGTTTGGGTGTTAGCGTCTTAATAACAGTGTCAGATTTGTTGTTCCAACGGTCTCGGATATACATTGCAAATTTTTGTGGCCTTGCTTCAAACCCACGCGCGGCAAAATCTCCGACCGTAGCCGCGGTATAAAAGGTCCTTACCGTTACCCAGTTATTGTTTCCGGTAGTATCTTTTAAAATAACTATAGCTAAATCTGCCTTGAAGGGATTTGCTATGGCGACGTTGACCCCACCAAAGGTTTCTTTAAAGACCGCCGATTTAAATACAGTTTTAACTGGAGGAGTCTTTGGTGTCACTTCCACTATCACCGGGTCGGATTCTTTTTCGTTAGCAGCCACACTGTATATTTTTACGTTATGGCTCAACTCATCTCCAAAGCCGACTAAGCGAAGTGTATCTGTATATTTTGATGATTTCGCTTCTCTGAAAACCCCTTTTTGTATTTCATATACCGCTTTAACATAAGCCAGGTTTTGATCTGCAGGAAGCTTGTAGGTTAATATGCCTCCACCCGGAGTTGCCTCAACTTTTACGTCGCTAATTTGCATTGGAGCCGGTGCATTACTGTCTACAAAATCCAGCCTCCCCTCTTTTGAACATCCACACCATGCAAGGGTGATGAACGCTGCTCCGATTAAATATATTGTTTTCATTTTCTATCTTATTTAAATGACAATGCTATTAATGATACCACTTACCAACCTAGATTTTGAACCAGATTCCTGTTGTTGACAATATAATTTTCATCAATTGGCCAGAAATAGTCTTTGGATCCAAACGATTGGTTATACACCACAGTTGTTCTGTAATATGAAATCGGTTCTGTTTGCGAAAGGTCCCATCCCAAAATTTGTTTATTCAACTCTGTCGCAGATTCTTTCCATCGGCGAAGGTCCCACATGCGCTGCGACTCAAAAGAAAATTCAATGAGTCTCTCCTGATGTATAATGGAGCGCATACCAACCTTATTCTGGTATTTCCCAGGGTTGGTAGAGAAATTTGACCATGATGTTTCCACCGTAGGTAATCCAGCACGTGCCCTTACCAGGTCAATGTACTTGCTCACTTCAGCACTGGGCCCTGTAGATTCATTCAATGATTCTGAATATAATAGATAGAGGTCGGCTAAACGGAGGATCGGGTATGGATAATTAACCACCGAATAATCATTCTGTCCATTAATCACGTTTTGGAAGTGAATCAGTTTCTTCAGGTTATAACCGGTTACGGTGTTATATCCGTATTTACCTTTACCATTCCGCTGTTTGAACTTACTTTCTAAATAAAACAGCCCCATGAAGTCATTATCATCATAACGCCCGTGTCCGTAATAAACTGCACCATCGAACCCCAGATCGGCATAAAAACGTGGCTCCCTGTTGAAATGCAGGCCTACAGTTGTGTATCCTTTGTGCACATAAAGACGATCTGCATCTCCCGAGACCCGCAGATTATACCGGCCTGTATAATCATAAGTTTTGTCTTCGTTAATCGGGACACCATTTGAAGAATAAAACATTTCTGCAATTTTCAAAGGTGGAGACAGTTCTCCTCTGGTAATAACACCATCAAGGTACCTGGGATCCCACCAGTTAGATATTAATCTCTGCAGGCCATCGGTGTTGGACTGGGTATTCGCCCAAATAATTTCACTGTTCCATTTTTCGGTAACGGCACCACTGATGCTCAACTGAGTTTTGATGAGGTCGCTAACCGCAAATTGCTGAAATGATGGATTATAGATGTACAATTTCATTCCTGCCGCTGAACAGGCATCTATAGCTTTTTTGCAGGCTGCTGCTGCATTGTCCCATTTGGTCTGAGAATATGTGGTGTTAAATAATGCGGTACCATTCGGACTTCTCAAAGTAGATTGATCCGTGTTTCCATTAAATAACGGACTGGCAGCAGTGACCAATACTTTTGCTTTTAAAGATAAAGCGATGGGTTGGGTAATTCTGCCAGCTTCTGTAGCCGGACTGTTAATAATGGCAGGAAGTCCGACAGCAGCTTCATCAAGCAAAGATGAAATGTAATTAAAACAGGAGTCGACCGGATCGCGGTAAACCTTAACTTCGTTTACGTCTGCAGAGATCGGTAAATTCTCTTTGATCAATGGAATTGGCCCGTACATTCTCACCAGCAAAAAGTGATAATAGGCCTTCAAAAATTTCACCTCTGAGATCCAGCGGTTTTTTTCTTCTGGTTGCATGTCTGGCACTTTACCGATATTTTCCAGAAAGATGTTACAATCTCTTATCCCCTGATACATGGATTGCCACCGGTCTCCAAGCGGCCCCACTTTGCTTTGAAATCCTTTTGCCATATCCAAATAGGCAGCCCTTTCTGGTATTTCCCAGAGTTCGTCTCCACCAACCATTGCCGGATCATCTCCCAGTTGCCCATTTTTAGGCATGAAAGAATAACAAGTGTATAAAAACTTCATCGCCTGGGTACGCATGGTAAAAGCGTTGTCAATTGTGGCTACATTATCTGGAACTACATCCAAAAATTTCTTACACGAACTGAGTGCGAATAAGAAGAGTGTAGTGTAAAATCCGGTTATAAAATATTTTCTCATAATTTGTCTGTTTATAATTTAACAGGCGCAGGTAGGCACGCCATAAATCCAATTACTTAAGGGATACGTTTACACCAAAATTGAACACACGTTGAATTGGGTAACCCAGACCATCGCCGCCCATTTCTACATCCCATAAGTTAAACTTGCTGAAGTTGACCAGATTGGTTGCATTTGCATAAATTCTAAAATTAGAGGTGTGCAGTCTTTTCTGGATACTTTGTGGAAGCTTGTAACCAATTTCCACTTGTTTAAGTCTTAAAAACGACCCATCCCGCATAAACCAGGTACTTCGCTGGTTGTTGTTATCGTTAATATTAGGGCTCAATCTTGGCCAAAGTGCATGGATATCACGCGAATCTTCAGACCAATGGCTATCGGCGTAAGCTTTTAACAATTGGGTTTCATTGTCGAAGGGAGAAGTAGCCCGCGAATCGATCCAGAAAGATTCATTGGATAGCCCCTGGAAGAAGGCCGAAAGGTCAAAGTTTTTATATCCGGATGAGAACCCAAATCCGTAAACCACTTCGGGCAGTCGTGGGTTGCCGATTGGCACCATATCCGCACCCGTAATCTGACCGTCGCCGTTAACATCGGTATACTTAATATCCCCGCCACCATAAGGCCCGAAATTTTGTTTTGGAGAGTTTGCAGCCTCTACATCATCCACGAACAAACGCTCTGCAATTAATCCGTAATCCTGGAATATCGGAAGGCCGATACGGCTACGGTATTTCTCATTATACACAGGCTCTTCATAAACAGTGAACTTACTTCTTGCGTAAGTAAAGTTCCCGGTTCCCGCAATCCAAAAATTCTGACCGACGTTCTGAGTGTATTCTAAAGAAAGATCTGTTCCTTTTCCTGAGGCCTCACCTACGTTTGCCCGCACGTCGGCAGTTAAGCCCATGGTTACCGGAATGGCTGCCCGGCTCATCAGAATGTTTTTACGTTTTTCTGAATAAACCTCGGCAGTTATTTTCAACTTGTTAAATAATCCCAATTCTAAAGCGAAATTTGTTTTAGTGGATTTCTCCCAGGTAATATCCTCATTAGCGTATCTGGATATGTTTACGCCATTTAAATAACTACCGGCCCCAAGTCCATTCCCGAAAGTAGCTCCCCTGGTAGCTGAATTCATATCAACATTAGATAAATAAAAGAACCGGTCTGACGGGGAGCCGATCGCATCATTACCGATCAGACCATAAGTTGCTCGTAGCCTCAAATTATTCACGAAAGGCTTAATTTTTTTGAAGAACTCCTCATTAGAGACGGTCCATGCAACCCCATAAGAAGGGAAGTAGCCGTAACGTTGTTTTGAAGAAAATCTTTCTGATCCGTTGTAACCAAAATTATACTCTATATAATACCGGCTATCATAGTTATAAGTTGCTCTACCAGAAACGCCCATATTCCTTGAGGGAAGGGACTCCTGGAGGTCGGATCCATTTGCGCTTAGGTTATTCTGCAACATGGTTACAACCAAAGCACTAAAACCATGTTTTTTAAAGTTCTGGCTATAATTCAATTGCCCCTGCCCGTAAAAAACAGAGTTCAAAACCCGATTTCCTGGACTATAATTCAAATATTCCGTTCCAGTATCTTCGTTCATGGCATCAATTGAATAGGTATTTGCAACAGGGTCATAACCAATCAAATTATAGTAATAAGGATTATATGCCCTGGTTACATCAAAAAATGTGGTGCGGTTGGTATTCATCATCACCTGTGCATTTAATCCCTTCAGGAGAAAAGAAAGATCTTGCTTCAACTCCAGCTGCGCGAGCATCAAGGATCTGGAGGAGTCTTTATATCCCCTTACTAAATCTGCATACGGATTGGTATACGTTTTACCCCCCAGGTCAGAATTACCAAACATAATGTGCTTTACAAACTGATGTTGCTCATCTACCGGATAGTACTGGGGAAAAAGTACTGGATTGGTCCGCATTACTCTTCTGTACATCTCGGCACCACCATCTATAGGGCCTGTATATTCATCGAAATTACCGCTTAAACGCACAACCATTTCGGTAGTTTTGGTCAGGTTAATGTTAATGTTCGATCTAAGCGAATAACTTGTTAAATCAATATTGTTATTGAAGTTATTTCTGTTGTCGACCTTTAACAACCCATTGTCTTTATTGAGGGATCCCGAAACAAAATACCTTGCCACTTCACCACCTCCACTTACGTTAAGATTAGCACGCCGATTGACGGCCGTGTTTTTAAAGACTAACTCTCTCCAGTCATTTGCCGGGTAGATATTTGGATTTAGGCCTACTCCCGTATTGGCAATTTTTTCGTCACTATACAATACCTGCCCCAGAGGGTTGCGGGTAAGTATGGCTTCATTGGCCTGCTTCATAAAGGTAACCGGATCTGCAAGCTCTATATCCCTCACTGATTGTGACACCGAGTTTTCTAAGCGAAAGGAAACTTGCGCTTTGCCTACAACCCCTTGTTTTGTTGTAATCAGTATAACCCCATTTGCTCCACGCGCACCATATAAGGCTGTTGAAGTGGCGTCTTTCATAACAGAAAAACTCGCGATATCATCAGTATTTAAACGGGCAAGTTCAGTTGTACCCACTTCCATGTTATCAATTAAGATTAAGGGGTCATTTTTATAACCGAAAGTTGTTACCCCACGGATAAAGAAGTTGGCGTTATCGTTTCCCGGTTCGCCACCACGCTGAAAAGCAATCATACCAGGAATACGGCCTGCCAATGCGGTTGTAAGGTTACTTGATGGGATTTTAAGATCGGCAACCTTTACCGACACAACCGAACCTACAAGGTCGGATTTCTTTTGTGTACCAAATGCAACAACTGCCACTTCCTCCAGCGCATTACTTTCATCCGGCAGCAACTTCACATCCAGCGACTTTCTTGTTCCGACGGTAATCTTTCGTGTTGAATAACCAACATAAGAGAAAACCAGCACTTCTGATTCGCTTTTGATCTGTATGCTGTATTTGCCTTCTGAATTTGTTGATACAATACGTTTTGGCGAAGATGCCTCAACCTGAATGGTTACGCCTGGAATAGGACTGCCTTTTTCGTCAAGAACGGTTCCTGTGAGCACCTGCTGAAAAAAGGCAGCTTTGTTATTTGATATATAAAGATCAATTTCTCTAATAAAAACTCCTGTCTTCTTGACATTTGTGGCCGATAGGTAAAAAACATTGCCAAAAATGAAGCATACGAGGAGAATAAGTATTTTTTTCATACTTTTACACCTGTTTAAATGTTAACTGTTCTGCAGTTCCGGAACCTGGTTCTAGCCTCTTGCCGGTCCTGCGTTAAAAATCATGTACATTTGAATTGGTCTTTTAAGAGCTTTTACGCAATAAAGGCACTTAGAAGACTTTTTTTGATAATCGTTATATCATATAAGCCCTTTCTTTTAATAAATTGTTATTTAATCAGTTGAAATGATCGTTTGACTGGATTTAGATTTTAGATAGTTAGATGAGCGGATCGGAATGTTGAAATAGGTCGACAGCACATAGATGGCTTATCATGGTTATTTGGTTATCATTACTTGATCACTGTCCTAACCACAGTGAATAAGTTAGTAAATCAAAGATAATCAGTTCCATCATTTGACAGTTGTAGATTTTGACAATACATTTGTACTTTATGATTTTTTGATCCAATTTCCAGTCATGCCTTTTCTATCAATCTAAAGTGAATTGGTATAATCCCGGTCCTTCTTTAAATCGTTTTGAAAAATAAAAGTGAGTATCGGAACGAAGCTCATTGGCAATCTCCTCAAGCGGAATCATTGAGCTGCACAACATTTCCTTCGCTTTCCATTTTTATTTGAATAATTAACAGCAAGGGTTGCTGAATATTTTCAATAACGCCCAGAAGTGTTGTCACAACCCGGTGATGTATAAATCTCATAATGTTTTTATTTGGTTAGCTTAACAGACCTCAAAATAATTCTTTTCAAACAGTAAACTGTCATGCACTGTTATGTTAAGATTCTAAAAGCGATATTTAATTGATATCATTGGTAAAAACACACATTTGATTTCAGTTTTAGACACCTGAGCTATTATTTTCACAACCTCTAAGACAATATCTTACCCACATCAATCACAGTAAAATGCGCAAATGCACCAAAGTATGCTCCTGCTCCTTTTTACTTTTAGCAAATACGGGTCTGTTTTCTGTACGAGCTAAGCGCCGCTTTCAGCATCTGATCCTGTTGTTAATTGACGGTAAGTTCGTGGTGGCAAGCCACTTTTCTTTTTAAAAAGCTTAGAAAAATAAGATACTGAATCAAACCCAGTATGGTCGGAAACCTCATTGATATTGAGAGCGGTCATGGTCAGTAGCGTTTTTGCACGCTCTAACCTTAAATTCAGGTGGTATTGATTAGGAGACTGTCCTGTAATTTTCTTAAATGCTTTCCGAAACGATGAATAGCCCATGGGTAGTTCCTTTGCCAATTGTTCCATATCTAAAGAATTTTCAAAGGATTCCTGGATCAGAAATCGAGCCTTGGAAATGAGCTTTCCAATCGGATCAAGCGTAAGTTCACTATGCCTGAGCTGATTGCTCAGCATCCCAAGTATCTGCATGGCAATTCCGGCAATTTGCTGTGGATAGCCCACTGATGAAAGTTGTACCAGATCGATCAGTTTTTTATACAATATCAGCATCTCAGAATTAAATCCGAGATCTATGATCGGCTCTTCTGCGGAAAAGAATCCTTGACTCATAAGGTCTTCTATAAATCTGCCGTTGAATCCAAACCAGTGCTCTTCCCAGCCTAACTTTACATCAGGTTTATACCTGTGCCACACTCCTGGAAAAAGCAAGAAACAATTTCCGGCCACTACCTCTTTAGGTTCTGTTACGGCTGAGCCATAAATACCTTTACCCTTGGAAATAAATACGATATAATAGTCATTCAGTGTCCGGCCCCGGTTCCATGTCAAATGGTGACTTTGCGGATGTTCCTGATTTGGATAATTGTCGTTAGGTCCCACTTTGGAATATACAACTGAAGTGATGTAAATACCCCATCTTTCTTCAAAGGAGGTGAAATTAAGGTACTTAAAATAGTTTTGTAGCATATAGGTTCATATTTGGTTGAGGTATGCCGGAATCCACAATAATTCATACCCAAGGTAAAACAATTATAATACTGTTTCTAAATCCGATAAGCGTCTTTAAAACTGGTAACAAATAAAAATTCACAAAAGTAACGGTATCAATAGATACAAAAATAACCGGATTAATACAATTGTCCCATTTCATGCATATTTCACGAGAATAGTGTCGCCTCCATTTCAGTGCAAACTACCTGCAAAATGGATTACAGGGTAAATACAATAGTGTTCCTTTCCGCTGAACAAATACCAACAACTCCTCCCAACTGCTTTTTAGATTCAGCTTTTTCCAAAATAATCCATTCCTGGATTCAAATCAACTCAAAAACCAGGCTCCTTTGCAGTCCAAATTACGAAACCTTAAAAATGCAATGTAACAGTTCAGACCGGCTGATGAATACCATGCCTTTGGCTATCAGCGCTCCCTAAAGGCTTCATATCCTTTTGAATTTGAACAATTATTCCCTGAAGCTATTATCTAAAAAAGCATTCGGGGGGAGCGAAAAGCGCTTTAAGGAAAATTGCTAGTTCGGTATTTGTTTTTTAACCCATTCCAATTGGTACAAATTTAATACACCAGGTTCAATTTTTAAATCGGACCTAAAGTATAATATACCTGTTATGAAATGGCGGGTAAGCTGGTTACTGTTGGTGATAACAACATCTGAATCAAAAACAGGGGTATTTTTCACGATCCTACCAGATTCAGGATCCAAAACATAAAAGTTTAGTATGAAAGGACCGCCCTCTCCCATCTCGCTCAAAAACACATCATATTTTTCATCCTGCGGACGGATTTTCAAATCATCGTAATTTAATGTGCGAATCAGTTCTATGTCGTTGTAATAATTAATACCATTTTTATCTATCGTTATTTTGGTCACATTACTTTTTATTTTTTTTCGCATCGTTACCATCAGCCAGCCAAAAAACCACACCAGCAGTAAGGATAGTACAAGCATTCCTATTTTTAAACTGATTGAAATATGTCTTGAATAAAAAACGATTATCGTTTGTACGATCATAGCAATGATTACAAATACCGACATCAGCCAGCCAAATCCTTTGATGACCGACGTGAAAACGTGGGAATGCCTGGATATTATTTCGGGGAAGTTGTTTTTAGTAGATGTCATTTTTAAACGATGTACCGATGCAGTGTGGTAGTATTTGATGTTATGTAAATTTAAAAAGATACAACGACTAACACAACCATGGAAACTACCCCTTAGGCGCAACATATTTTAAAATCAGCGCCATCAGTTTTTTGTCAGTGAAATAATCCCCTCTTCCATAAAAAAGCCCAAATTGGTCAAAGCAATATTTAACCCGCACTTTCCTGTAATGAAAGGTTACCACTCCGCGGACATCAATACTATTTGTTTCTGCACTGCTCACAAATCCTCTTGCTGCGTTCACAAACGCAAGCATCTCGGTTTTAGCCTTAACCAACCTGGTCTGCTTTGAGTTTTTAAACATGCTGTTGAACTGAGTGCAACTCACCGCAACAAATGTTTCCGTTCCAAAGTTTTCCCACTCAATTTTGACAGATTTAAGTTTTTGCTTTTGTGCGAAAGCACTTGTGGGAGAACATAACAACAACACCGCACCAAATATTAAGGGGTAAAAAAAGTTTTTCATGAAATTTAGTTATTGGGACAATATTAGTTAAATATTTATCCACCGTGCAAATGCTCTATTTTCTGACAGCAATGAGTCAAAAGGAATACTCCTTTTATAAGTGTTCCATATGTTTAGCTTTACTCGCAAGCTTTGCGCCTAACACACCTCCAATACTCACATTTGCTAGGAGCGAGGTAACAAAAAAGACAGTATAAAAGGAATTTCCCCGATCAATATCAGCCATGATCCCAACAGATGATTCCAGGATAAAACCAATTGAAGTAAAAATAAAAATTGATTGTGTAACACCTGAAGTCCGATTGTAGTAGGCTAGCAAAAAAGAAGCAACAAAGTAGAATATCCCAAAAAGCACGGCCTGAAGGATCATATTATTAACATGCATCGCTCTTGTGGATGCAGCAAGAAGTTCTACAATAAAACCGAACAGCAATAAAAATAAAACTGATGGTTTATCAAATAAACTTTTAAATCTAAATTCACCCGCTCTGTTCATGCTGAAAATCAGGCTCAGAACAGCTATGGGTATGCTCATCGCTGCTAGATAAAAGCTGAATTCTACCAGACTATTCTCAAACATTTGCACAAGATATTTTATCGAATGTCCTGGAATCATTTTATAAACGTAGGGTGCGCCAAGCATGCTAATGACTGTTGGCAGAGAAGACATTGCAACCCAAGACAAAAGCCTTTTATCTAACTTATTTTCAATAAAACACGATATATGATGTTTATATTTGAGTAAACTAAAAATCCCAGCTATAAATAGAATATGAAATGTAATTATAATCAAGACCGCTAATGTGGAGGTTTCAAAATACCGGAAAACCATCCAATAAAACAGTGCGATCAGTGCAAATGCTATTGCAGGGATCCCATAAAAAATATTGAAGCCAACCAGGAGATAAGCCCAGATTTTGTTGTGTTTTAAAGACATGTTCACCTTACCGTATTCTTCGGCGAGCAGTTCTACATTACCGATACGTTTGCAGGCTACCATAAAAGCCTCTTGCTCTGACAAGCCCATTTTATGTAATGTTTCGGTTGAATCATAAAGATGGCCCGTGAGTTCATCAGCGTCAGAGCCCATTAGGCTTCCCTGAGCTTTAATCAAGCCTACATAATTGAAAATAGCCTGGTCGAGGTTGAAAGATTCCATAATTTGTTGATTAAGTCGTTAATGAAGTTCATTTGTGCATATTGTTCTTCGAGTTCCCCCTTGCCTTTACTGGTTAAAACATAGTACCGTCGGGCTCTTCCGGAATCCGCTTTTTTCCACTCCCCCTCTATCCATTTTTTTGATTCCATTTTCTTCAGCACCGGATAGAGCGTCCCTTCAGCTACATTGAGTTCGCCACCAGTTTTTTCTTTCAGCTCCTGAATAATCTGATAACCATAACTTTCCTGTTGCCTTAATATGATTAAGATTAGGGGAGCGAGTGCACTGGCCATAAAATCCTTATTCAACTCTACCATAAACCAAACATACTTAGAAGTTCTAAGTATTAAAAATATTTTTAAAAAAATATCTTAACAAGCAATTCAAACCTACTGTGCAGATGGCACAACCTTAAAAGAAATATACTATCTTAGTTTAGTCAAATAAAAATAACGCTCATTATGCTCCAACAACTTCATCCTACCCAAGCGGTAACGAAAAAGAAATCATCTTCTCAAACAAAAAATACTATATCGTTTTCCGAAACCAGCTAAAAATCCACTATACTGGCTATTTAATTTGAGCTTAATGGTGGCGTTCTACCCAACATTTAGCAAAGAGATGTCTTGAAGGCTATCCAAATTGCAACAAATATTTCCCGTCATGTAAAATCACACTCAACCACCACTTACACCAACAATATGAAATCAATCAAAATTCTATCAGCATTAATCATGTTCTCCGCCACCGCTCTTGGCCAAACCATCAAGTATCCTCATGTTGAAAGTTCGGAAGATCTCAAAACAGTGATTACTCAAATAGAAACCAACAGCAAAAATACCATCGTTTCTTTCCGCTATACCGGCCAGGGGAATGGCGATTGGGTACAGCTAAATAAAAGTATGTACCTACAGGATGCCAGTGGTGAGGAGAAATACAATTATGTCCGCTCAGAAGGCATCCCACTAAGACCCGAAAAATTAACGACTACAGTACCCAATCAGCAAGTAAACTTTAAAGTTTACTTCGAAAAACTGAAACCGGGCACCAAAAACATCAACGTCATCGAACGTGCCAGATCCATCGCTGACCTGAACAACGGCGTAAACTTCTTAAACTATTTCAACGTTAGCCTAACCAAATCTCAACCAAACGAAAACGGCGCAATGTCAGCGGTTGATGTAATTTTGGCACCTCCGCCGCCATCATTAGACCATGCGGTTGAGACTGCACCAGGCATGCCTGATATGGCCAACATGGGCGCCATGGTAAATAACATGTTCTCAGGCATGCTAACAGCACAACTGAACACCTACAGCAAACCAGAGATCATTAACCAGATTGCCAAGATCACAAAAGATTATTATGACGCACTGATCAAAGCAGGTTTTCAATCAGATGCGGCATTAAAGATTGTGATTTCCAAACCATTAATTGGTATGGATAACGGAAACAGATAAGTACTGACCAAAAAAATTGCATCACGCCAAACCAACGATGTAAACAAATCTACCGTTGAATGGCAGGAAAATGAACCTGCCATTCCATATATCCTATGGTCGCCGATTGGCTGGGACATGAAACAGATTGATGGTTTGGTACCCGTTATACCAGCAACGGATCCTGATTAATATGAGTTGATGTGATTAATGTGATATAGCGGAACATCTTCTTTGAACGGCACTTCTTTTCTGAGCATTTTGCCCGCATATCCGGTTAGAAAAAGGTAGAAATCTTCGGGAATGTCCTGTTCAAAAGTTACAAAAGTGCTCGCCCCAATGGGAGGATTTTTTGATACTTTGAAAATGGCCGTACCCTCATCGATTTCATCAAACATGGCCACATAAAGCATTTCAACGCCGTTATTTATAGCTGTAGACAATTGTTTCCAGAAGAAACGACCCCTGTTACGCGGTATCTGGTTCGAAGGTGAGCTTGGATTCATATTGTGCCAGCTAAATCCTGGAAATACCACCCCCACATAGTCTACCTGATTCTGTTTGCACCATTTAATATCTTCTTTCTGGATTTCAGCATATCTGCCATAACTGGATTCATTGTTATACCGTCCTATTGTCCAGGGATGAACGATATCGGCCTTTTTTATGATCTGGTGTAGCAGCGGATTTTTCTCGGTGTCATTTCCAAATTCGCGCCAGTAAGTGGGAACACCAAGCATCACTGAGCAGCCCCCATAAACCGGATCATTTTTCAAAAAATCGACGATCTTATCTACATCCCGCAATGAATACCTTCGTCCATCACTAAATCCTACACCCCATATTACCACAAGCGGTTTACCGTTATGATAGAGATAAGTCTGCCTGTTGCCTCGCCTGGTGATTTTCATACTGTCAACCAGGTTTTTCCAGTCATTGATCAGCACCTCATCCACATCTCCGCCCATTCCCGAAAGGTCGTACATCACTGATATCGCCCGCTTATATTTCTGAGAAGATTTCAGTGCATTTCTTAAAACGGTATTGAAATGGTTACGGCCGGATCTCCCTCTGATCTCGGCAACGAAACGCTGCATAAAAACGCCATCCACACCATACTCTTTCATCCATTTAAAATGGGTATCCACCGTTGAAGCATCGTGAGCGCTGCCCACAAAAGCCGGCTTCCCGTCTGCAAGTAAAAAAGGGGTTTGGTATACTTTTTTGAGTTCGCGGGTATCAGGCCAAAGATCCACATTCGTACTTCCCGGAGCAAATTTCCCTTTTGATGTATAGTGGTACCAAGCCCTATCGGTTCCATCTCCCGGGGCATTGTGCCATCCCTGATAACCGGCCATGATCAAGCCTTTATATGATAAAAAACTGGATGTACTGCCATGCTTACGCTGTGCTGCTGCATTTATAAACAGCTCGGTCATCAACAGCAACAGGTATATTTTTCTTTTTAACATTTTACATTCTGCTAGCTCCGGCCACAACCATAATATCGATTTATGAAGATGTATATAGTGACATTGCTAATTTAATCTTTTCACCTCATATCGAAACTCAAAATTAAAAAAGGGAGAAAAAATATAGGATGGGAACAGCAAACAGGACAATAAAAACCAGATCAATATTGGCAATCTGCTTTTGTTTATTCCGAATTCTCACAATAAGATCAATTACAAAACCAACAAATAAAAAAAATAATATCAACGTAAGCAATATTGCCATGCCCAGGCCAACATCTGTAGGGTGCTCTTTCATCCTGTTTGCTTGATACGCGATTTCTGAATAAACGTACCATCCCAACAACGGAATGCCGACTATCGCAATACGCATAACTACATGTTTGATAAGACTCATATACTTGATTTAAAGTAAACCGAAAGATAATACTAATCACTGTCAGGGACAGATGCGGACTTTAAATACTTACTTTCTTACGACAGCGATTTTGCGTACCAGTGCCGATTGTGTTCCATCGGTTAGTGGTACAACTGTACCATTCTTCCAGTATTGCGCCATTCCAGCATCCCGGTAACCTGCGGCAAAAACATCCGAACCGGACACAGCTATAGATAAAGCAAAAGCGCTTTCGGGTCCATTCGATAAAATGACAGGGGATCCGTTTTTCCAATATTTTGCCATAATCGCATTATTGCCGTTTGAAGTGCCCGATCCCGCAACATATACATCACCTCCATTTACGAAAATCGAGTTCCCTCTTACATCTGGAGTACCATCTTTAATCAGCACCGGACTTCCTAAATTTTTGCTATAACGGGTTTGCGACTGGCCAAAACTGTTATAAGTTTCAGACCATAGTAAATATAAATCGCTTCCTGACACTGCTATAGCCTGATCGCTGGCGGTTGTAGTCCGGTCTGCAAGATCAAAAAGCTGCCCATTCTTCCAGTAAACGGTAATCGGGTTAAGCCACTCAAAGTTTCTCCGCTCCCCGATTACATAAACATCATTCCCGATCAGGGCAATCCCTGAGGCTATAGCCTGCTGAGTGCCATCTGTTAATACTAAGGGTGTTCCGTTTTTCCAGTACTTGGCCTGATAGGTCGACTTCCCGGGAGCAAGTTCCTGTCCGGCGATGTACACATCGTTTCCCTGTATAAAAATGTCATTCGCAAAAGCATCACGGCTACCGTCGGTAAGTGAAGTTGATATTCCATTTTTCCAGTATTTGGCCACATACTTTCCTGCAGCATTAATTTCGAAACCTGCAATATGGATATCGTTGCCAGATATGGCCATGGCCCTTGCGTCAGATGCTCCGGTACCATTTCCAAGTGTAACGGCTTTTCCGTTTTTCCAGTATTTGGCCACATAACCTTCTCTTCCGGCCGCGTATATATCAAACGGAGACTGTTCAGGCGGAGTGGGCTCATCCACGCTTCTCTTTTTGCATGCCGGGAAAACAATAGTCAGTGTAATTAAAAGTATTAAAGCTGTTCGTAAATGATGCGTCATATATTCTTGATTTTAATTTGAAATTGAACAGCTGTAAATGAATTTAGTTTCAGATTCCTAGATTTATTTT
>NZ_JAVTSN010000040.1:0-68498 GCF_032678585.1 Pedobacter psychrodurus
GAAATAAATGTGTGTAAAGATTAGCTCTTTCAGAGGGGTGTCCGCAGGACGGGGTGTTTTTTAACCACCCACACACGATCATTTCTTCCAGCCTGTCATCCTGAGGTACGAAGGATCTGCAAGTTAAGAGACTTTACCTTTGCCAGCTTGTAGCGGCCAACATCGATTATTGCCAATCGGAAGCAGATTCTTCCTATCGTCAGAATGACAAAACCCCAACAGCATTATAGAGAAACCAATTCCATTTGTCTAAATGTAGTTTAACATTCTTTATAATTACGTTTTACTTTTATAAAATAAGATCTAGCTTTTATCAATAATGATTTACTTTTTAATGCAAGCAATTGTAGTTTTTGAAATAAAATTTAATTTTCTTTCAATTGTGTTTATAAATCTATCTATGAGTTTTAACTTTCTTTAAACTGCATTTGTGAAACTGTCAATGTAATTTAACTTTCTTTAAACTGCGTTTGTGAAACTGTCAATGTAATTTAGCTTTCTTTAAACTGCGCTTGTAGAAATTTAGATGTATTTTAACTTACTGTCAACTGCGATGATAAACCTATCGATGTAATTTAGCTTTCTTTCAACTGCGTTTGTAGAATTTTAGATGTAATTTAACTTACTGTCAACTGCGATGATAAACCTACCGATGTAATTTAACTTTCTTTAAACTGCGTTTGTAGAATTTTAGATGTAATTTAACGAATGCTCAACTGTGTTTTCATTCTCTCAGTCACCCATTATCTCAATCAATCATTCTGTCACTCAATCATTCACTAATTCAATCCTTCTCCCATTCAACTCCTTATATTTCGTATCCAAAATCGCCTTTTAGCGAAATATCGTGAGCGATTTATTGTAGCAGTGTTGATCTTATAGCATTAGCGCCATATTCTTGCCTTTGGCATGTTCTTTGAATTTGCGGGGTTTGAACCATAAGCAAACTAAGTCCTTATCGAATTAATCCTCAATCACGCTGTAATGGTGCATAATCAGTTGATTATCGATTGTATTGGCGATTGCATTAAAGTTCAACATCCAATCCCACGATTGATATTTTCGGGGAGATCAATTTTTGAAAAGAATGAGAAAACAGGAATCAGACTTGAGCGCCAATACGAATGTTAATGATGTTAAACCCAATTCTTATTTCGAAACACGGGCCAAAACAGTAGCGGAACAAGAAAAGGATTTTACACTAAAGGAGTTATTTCAAGGTGTATTTGCTAAACTACATCCCTTATTCTCGATTGACTGTGGCGCCTTAATCCTTTACAACAAAGAAATGGACCACATTACGAGGGCTTATCTCACTGAAACCATTTCAGGGGAAATATCCTGTGCCGAAACCATTTCTGATCCGGTTAGTCTTTCACTCATCACCAAAGAAATTTCGGATTTTGATTTTCCTGTGCTCAAATCGCGGCAAGACTGGATAGCCGACTTTGGCGAAAACCATTGTTTAACCAATCACCCTACCGAATACCATTTTCACTGTTATATTCCCCTGGAGAATAACGGTCGCACGCTTGGCACTTTCGAACTGCACAACCATAACCGTGAATTAAGTGCAGAGGGTTTGACTTTTTGCTGTAACATCGCCGATTTTATGGCCGGTTTGCTTGCGGTAATGGATGAAAGAAATGGATGTGTACCAAAACCGGCAACATTGCCCAATCAAGAGATTATACATAATCCCAAAACATCAGTACATGCTGAGGCGAAAATTAAACAGCTGGAAAATGAAATTGAAAAACTGAACATCCAACTGGCCGGATACCTTGTTTTTAAACCCGAAGTATCCGAAGAAATGCTTAGTCATTCAGAAATTGTAGGCAGCAGTTTGGAAATGCAGGAGGTGTACAAACTGCTCAATAGGATCGCCTCTTCAGAAACTACTGTCCTCATTTTAGGCGAAACAGGAACGGGGAAAGAATTGATCGCCAAAGCCATTCATGATGCTTCAGGCAGGAACCAGAAAACGATGGTAAAGGTGAACTGCGCTGCCATTCCGCCTAATTTGATCGAGTCAGAACTTTTCGGTCATGAAAAGGGAAGTTTTACGGGCGCTACCGAAAGGCGGATAGGCAAATTTGAACAGGCGCATAAAAGTACCGTCTTTTTGGATGAAATAGGCGAATTGCCGCTTGATTTACAGGTGAAGCTACTTAGGGTTTTACAGGAAAAGGAAATAGAGCGTGTTGGCGGCAAGATAACCATCGAAACTGATGTACGCATCATCTCGGCCACCAATAGAAATCTTTTAGCTGAAGTGGAGGCTGGAAGGTTCAGGCGGGATTTATTTTACAGGTTGAATGTTTTTCCGGTTTCATTACCCCCGCTTCGAAACCGCAAATCAGATATTCCTGTATTGGCCACCTTTTTCTTAGCGAAATTCGCCGAAAAATCGAATAGGAAGATCGAAGGATTTTCTAAAAAAGCAATTTCCTCCATGATGGCTTATAGCTGGCCTGGTAATGTGAGGGAACTGGAGCACCTTATCGAAAGGCAGGTGGTTATGGCAGAGGGAGATGTAATCAGGGATATTGAAATTCCTGGAAGTACGGAACAATCTTTATCAGCTGAAGGGCGTGTTAAAACCATTTCAGAAAACGAACGTGATCATATTTTCGCTGTACTGGAATTATGCAACGGGCGGATTTCCGGGAAACATGGTGCGGCAAAATTATTGGGTGTTCCGGCAACCACACTGAATTCGAAAATTAAAAAGCTTGGCCTGGCCAAAAAGCATATTTTTTAGCCTGCTGGTACTCAGTATTTGTGAGGGTATGGTAAATGGAGATATCTACTGAAATTTTCTAAAGATACCTCCATTTCTTAGGACAATGATTGCCCTAAATATCCAATTCGTAAGATGATCTGGAGGCTTTATCTGCCTGATCCAACAAATCGGCATCATGTTCAGCGGCGCTTTCATCACTGATGATTGTACTTTGATTTAATGCATCTTCTTCACTGGTTAATGCATCTTCTTTATCGTCAGATAGTTCTTCTTTATTTGGGTCTATAATCATGGCTTTTTTTTATTTAAAGATAACCATTTATATAGGTTGATAACCACTTTTTTGTATTAAATTTAATAATTAAGTATTGAGTTTGCGACCGATTTTATTCATAGAAAATTTCATCATAAATTTACTTTATATCGTGAGTGATTTAACGTCGATTTATGTATAACCTTTTGTAAACCAGTATTTTGTTTGTTGGATTGTTTTTTGTTAGTTTATTGTATCATCTCATCATCAAAAAATATTATGGATCACGATCATTTAAAACACATCGGAGAAATGACTTCACTTTCTGAAGTGATTAATGCCCTTGCTGAACAGGGCTACACTGTCGATTTTAATCTGAAAAGTAGTCAGATCAATGGCGGAGAAAATCCGATACAAGAATTTCCAGAACAATTTTTGATTGATAAACATTACCGTTTTGAAGGCGAATCTGATCCTGATGATGAGGCCATTGTTTACGCCATATCTTCTATTGACGGAAAAATCAGAGGAATCTTTGTAAACGGTTATGGAACGTCATCCGAAAACTTTGGCGAAGAGGTAATTAAACAGCTAAAAAACCGAACCGATTAAGATCCAATATGAACAAACTAAAGCTATATGGTAAGCCAGATTCTCCCGAAATTTATCCGATCAGGGACTTTTTAAAACGGAGTGTTGTTGATTTTGAATGGTTCGACATTACACACGATGACTTAGGCTGGGGGCAGGGGATTACCTCATTTAATAATCCTGATAAACAACCTGTAATCGAATTTCCGGATGGTAAAGTGATTGTAAACCCAAGCCTGGAGCAAATTGCCAGCAATTTAGGCTGGATTACGGAGCCTAAATACGCAGAATACGATCTTTCGATTTATGGCGCTGGTCCGGCAGGCTTAAGCGCAGCGGTTTATGCAGCATCAGAGGGATTAAAAACTGTTCTGATCGAACGCGAGGCGATGGGTGGTCAAGCAGGAACAAGTTCGTTGATCGAGAATTATCTGGGTTTCCCTGAAGGTATTTCTGGTGCAAATCTTGCGGAAAGGGCCAGGCAACAAGCACTAAAGTTTGGTGTCGAAATCCTGCTTTTAAGGGAGGGGGTTAAAGGTTCATTTTACGATAATAAAATTCATGTTGATTTTGCTACAGGCGAAAAATTAGTAGCCAAAACAAATATTTGCGCAACTGGCGTTGAATATGCCAGATTGGACCTTCCAGATGAAACCCGCTTCTTTCATAAAGGTGTTTATTATGGTGCTGGTGCTAGTGAAGCCTTTTTCTGTCAGGATAAAGACCTGTATATTGTTGGTGGAGGAAACTCCGCCGGGCAGGCCGCTACCTATTTTTCGGGATTTGCCAAACGTGTTTTCATGGTGATCAGAAAAGGGAATCTTGCCGATACGTTATCAGATTATCTGGTGCAACGGATCGCTACGATAAAGAATATTCATGTCTTGTATTATTCGCAGGTAACTGCATTGGAAGGTGATGATTATTTACAGCGGATCAAAATTGTAAATAGTCAGCTTGGAACTGAAGAATGGCATGATACCTCAAAATTATTCATTTGTATCGGTGGTAAACCAAATACCGAATGGGCAGTGGATACCGCAATCTGCAGGGATAAAAATGGATACTTATACACCGGAAACGACTTGCTAAGCTTGGATCAATATAAAATGTGCTGGGAATTGGATAGGCCACCATATCATTTAGAAACCAGTGTTCCAGGTTCATTTGCCGCTGGCGATGTGAGGTTTAATTCGGTAAAAAGAGTGGCATCTGCCGTAGGCGAAGGCGCTATGGCCGTTACCCAGGTGCATCAGTACCTCTCAAAATTATAATTATGGAAAACAACAATATATGTAGCCATATTCAGGCTGTAAAAGAACTAAAAACCGCAAAGGAACGTGTCTGCGAAGCATGTATAAAACAAGGTACCGATTGGGTACACCTGCGTACCTGCCAAACCTGTGGCGTAACTTTATGCTGCGATTCGTCGCCAATGCAACACATGTCGCACCATTGCCGAACAGAAAAACATCCGGTGATGGTCTCCTCAGAACCAGGCGAAAGATGGCTGTATTGTTTTGTAGATGATGAAATGGCAGAATATTAGTTTTTTAACAAACTCAGGTCTTTTAAAGTTGAGCCATCACTTGGAAACGATCAACTAAGTATCTTTTAGACTTAACGCATTAGGAAATATCAACTTATTTAGCGTTTTACTTAAACGTTTGCGCAAATAAATATCCTCAATTTCAATTAAACATTTGCTTTTTTTAACAACTTCGTTAAGCCGAACGGAAATATATGATAAAAAAGATAAATGTATTAGTTGATCTCCCTGATTTTGGCATTATAGATTTGCCTTTAGCGTACACATTGGGTGTGGAAAGCGGAAAGCCAGATGTATATTTAGCAAACTGTAAAGTACTACTGCATCATAAAAAACTTCCGAGCTGGTTGCATACACCTACTTTTAGCATTACATACACCAAATCTGCCGACGAAAGCGGGTATATGGTTTCCATTTGTGCCGATAAGGGAACAACAAACCTTTATCACGAAACGATGCTAAACATCGTATCTTCATACATTAAACGAAAAGAAGATTTATTGGTTTAGCGCAGATTACTATCAATTGTTGATCAATTCCTGCAGCGTGCCTGATTTGAAACAACGGTCGAAATTTTAGTAAAACCAAGTTTCGGTTAGGATTGTTCAATCCAGGTCATGATGGAGCGAAAAATAAAATGGAAAGGCTTGAAATACAAGACTCAGGAAGACTGTATTTTGAGGGAAACCGATGATGGCGTAGAGGTCATATCAGTCATTACCGGAACGGTTGAAAATAAATCGCTTAAATTGAAGTACAGGATTCTGGCAAATAAGCAATGGGAAACCTATTTACTGGATTTACATGTGGTATTGAACGGAAATGAAAGAACGCTTTTTCTGGAGAAAAAAGAAGGTTTTTGGCTGGTTAACAATGTGGTAGATCATCGGCTTGATGCTTGTGTAGATATTGATATTTCGTTAACACCTTTTACCAACACCTTACCGATAAGAAGGTTGGTTTTTAAAGGGCAATCGAGAAATAAAATTGAATTGATATACATAGATATTATCGCCAATAGGATCATGCCGGTAACACAGTATTATACCAAAATAAAAGATTCCGCTTATTTATTTGAAAATGGGACAAACACATTTTGGGCCGAACTAAAAACCGATTCGCATGGATTGGTGATTGAATACCCAAACTTATTCATCGAACAATAGGGAAAGCTATTTCTGGCCAGATACGATAATAAAAGGTCTTGTTATTGCTCTTCCATTTTTATCGGTTATTTCTTCTGTCTGTTCCTTCACCTCAATGTTTACAAAGCCTGCTTTGTGAAAAAAATCTTTCACCTGATTGATATCATAAAATGTAAAATCAACCTGCGTCCAGGGGAGATCTCCTCCAAAATTCTTTTCAACAAAGGCAATATCGAATTTCCCTCCAGGACTTAATACACGGTAAATTTCCTTGAAGAATTGCAATGGGTTTTCCCAAAAATAAAGGCTGTTTACTGAGAAGCAATATCCAAAGAAGTCATTTTCAAATCCCAATGTTCCATTTTTCTCAATTTTGATGAACTGGCTCCACTTCTCTCCATTGCTTAATGCATTGCTGGATAATACTTTCTGCAGCTGCGCTTCCGAAATGCTTGCGCTGTAGTATTGCGTTTCGTTTACTTTTTGAAATAAAAGAGGAAGATGTTCCATGAGATCAGAACCAATTTCCAATATTTGGATATCGGACTCCAATTCAAGCTTTTCTATGAATGAAAAGACGGCAGTATTGTTCTGGGGAGATGTATTATTCTTTGCCTTTTTAAGCAATGTGTTACTTGAATTATCCATCTGTTTGCCCGTATCTGTAAAAGCTATCTGCTCATCCATAGTCATATTTATGATCTCCTTTTGATGTATTTATGATGTTTCCTGGTAGGGGTAACAAGTCGGCAAAAGTGAATAATCTGCCTTTTATACCTTTACACTAAAGGGATTTTCTTTTACAGAAAATAGAATTGTTTAAAACCGTTTTGGGATAGTTCCGTTTTTTTTATGATAATTGCCTTTATGGGAATCAATGTTGGTAAGGATTATGGGAGCTGGAAAAAAGTAGGGGGCAGTTTTGACGAATTTCCGGTTAAGGAGCAGTTGGTAACAGAAAGGAAAGAGAAATACAGTTTCTCTTTTAGTGATGCAGAGCTGGTGCAGATCAATACCCCCGATATTTATATCGTAAACGGAGATATTCGGTTTAAACAGCATCAGATGTATTTCATGCCTACTTATGATGTGCCTGACATGATAAAATTGCGCTTTACATTATCTGGGAAGGGGACAATTTTTAATAAGGTTAACAATCAGAAATATAGTTTTGGTTCCAATCAGCAAAATATCATTTATATGCCCGAGCTGGATGGAACAGGCGAATACGATACTGATTGCAACTACCGTTTCTTCGAAGTGCATTTTGCCAAGGAAAAATTTCTACAACTCGCTGAACATTCGTGCAGAACACTTCAGGTTTTGGCCGAAAATATGGATTCAGGGCATTATGCACAGATAGCGGAACAAAATCTTCCCATTACATGGGCCATGCATAATTGCATACACGATATACTCAATTGTAATTATACAGGTGGACTAAAACTCATGTTCATCGAATCAAAATGCATCGAATTGCTTGTATTACAGGCGGAGGCTTTTGAAACAGCCACCGAACAACATAAACCACTGCAGTCTACCTATGAGCGAGATTGCCTGTATTATGCCAGAGACTATCTTATTGAACATATTCACCAGCCACCATCAATTACAGCACTTGCGAAATTATGTGGCATTAATGAATTTAAACTTAAGCAGGGGTTCAAAAAAATGTTTGATAACAGCATATTTGGGTATGTAAGTGATTACAGACTAAATCATGCAAAAATGTTGTTGACTGAGGGTACGCCCATAAAATCGGTAGCATTCGAAATGGGTTATTCTTCCGTTCAGCATTTTAGCAATGCCTTTCGGAAGAAATTTGAAACATCGCCCGGTAAAGTAAAAAGTTGAAAACACATTTTAGTTATGCTTTGATTTTTGTATTTTTATGCAATGAGAATAGTCGAACTCGATACTTTCTATAAACATTTTCCAGAACAGGAAAAGGCAGAATCAGCTAAGCATATTGGCCATTTCAATATTTTTAAAATTGAAGATATTTTAACGCCCGGCGGAAGCAAACTTTCTTATAGCCGCAGGGCTTTCTATAAAGTGAGCTTGGTGGTAGGGCACAGCAAGATTCATTATGCCGATCAATGCATAGAAGTGGAGGGAAGTGTATTGGTTTTTACCAATCCGATGGTTCCTTATTTTTGGGAGCGGATCAGTACAGCGCAATCCGGTTTTCTTTGTGTATTTACAGAAGAGTTTTTCAACCGCTTCGAAAATGTTAAGGATTTTGCTGTGTTTCAGGATGCAGCAAATGCGATTATTCCGCTAGATACAGCTGCAGCATCTTATTTTACTGCGCTTTTTGAAAAAATGGCAAACGAACTCAACGGTGATTATGCGCTCAAATATGATCTCATTAGAAATCAATTGACCGAACTGATTCATACCGCACAAAAAATGAGGCCTGCAACAGGTACTCCTTATACGGGAAGCAATGCCGCAGAACGAACAGCTCATCTCTTTAAAGAATTGCTTGAGCGTCAGTTCCCGATTGATCTGAGCAGCCAGGTTATTCAGCTCAGGTCGGCTGCCGATTTTGCCAATCAACTTAATCTGCATGTTAACCACCTCAATAAAAGCGTTCGCGAAATTACCGGTCGAACTACCTCCCAACTGATTGCAGAACGGATTCTGCAAGAGGCGAAGGTATTGTTGAAAAGTACAGACTGGAATGTTGCTGAAATTGCATGGAGTTTGGCCTTTAAAGAATCCAACCATTTCTCGGCTTTCTTTAAAACCCATACCGGATTAAGTCCGGCAAAATACAGATTGGATCAAAATGATTGATTTTTGTATGTATTGATTTCTTTTTCGTATTTCATACGGATATATATTACAGAAATTTGTCCTGTTAAAATCATAATATCATGTGGACAAATAAAAACATCAGCAATCAAAGCGGCCGCACATTTTTAGTTACTGGCGCCAATTCAGGGATAGGATACGAAACCACCAAGGCTTTATACGAAGCTGGTGCTCATATCATTATGGCCTGTAGAGACATTGATCGTGCAGAAGAAGCGAAAGAAAGTATCCGTTTAGTAAATGCAGCAGGGAGTTTGGAAGTCGTTAAGCTTAATCTTTCCAGCCTGAGTGCCATTAAAGAATTTTCAGATCAAATCATTAAAAATCATCATAAAATCGATGTCCTGATCAATAATGCTGGGGTAATGCTTCCACCGGCATCTAAAACCGACGATGGTTTTGAACTTCAGTTTGGCACTAACTTTATTGGTCATTATGCCCTTACGGCTTATCTATATCCGCTTTTAAAGCAAACAGCCTATTCACGCATTGTTACCGTTAGCAGTATGGCTTATCTTCATGGCAAAATTGATTTCGATAATCTGAAATCAGAAAGAGATTACGAACCCATGCGCGAATATGCGCAAAGTAAACTGGCCAATATTTTGTTCACCGTAGAACTTCAGCGTCGTATTGAGTCTGCTGGCGATGCTGTGGTTTCGATCGCTGCCCAACCTGGTGCCAACAAAACTGAATTAACAAGGCATATGTCGGATGTAGACTACCGCGCAGCAGTAGAACGCGTTGGTGAATTAATGGAGCCATGGCAAGGTGCTTTGCCATCACTTTATGCTGGAATTTCTGCCGATGCTATTCCAGGCAAGCTTTACGGACCGGATCAGGATGGTGGTTATCGCGGTTATCCGGCAGAATCGCCAATCACATCAAACGGTTTGGATACAGCAGTTGCGAAGCAGTTATGGGATTATGCTGAAGAGGTTACGGGGATAAAGTTTCTTTAAAGGATTGTTATCCTGAATTCTTATTCATTTCAAGCGGAGTATAACAGGGTTGGTAAACAATCGTGTAGAAAGGCTAAATATATTTTTTTGGAAAGCAATTGCAGAAGCTTTTAGGTTATTGTAGTCCGGCTCCCGTTTCTCTCGACTTTTAGGTTGGGATCCGTTTGATCGCGTTTAGGTGGCATGAATAGTACTACTATTGTGGGTAGAATAAACCCGACCGACAGTGTTATCCCGATTTCTTCTATCGGGATTAAGCAAAGGGCGGGATTGCAGTAACCGACTGGCACAGGTCCTGCTTTCCAAAAAAATAAAAGAATTAAGTTGAAAAATACTATTCTAGCTTGGGTGGCTCACCAATTATCTTTACACCGCGATATTATTCGACATTTTATATTCGGAAGGCGTAACCCCTGTTTGTTTTTTAAAATACTTGCCAAAAAACGAAGAATTACTAAAGCGAAGTTCAATCGCTACTTCCGAAATATTCATTACATGGCTCGTTAACAACAGTTTTGCTTCCCTCACTACCATTTCGTCGATAATTTCTCCTGCAGTTCGGTCTGTAACCTGTTTAACAACCTGCGATAAATGTCTCGGTGTAATGCGTAAACAGTTGGCATAATAAATTACCCTTTTTTCCTTTTTGAAATTTTCTGATACCAGCGCCAAAAAACGGTTCGTTAGTTCAGTACGGCTGTTGTGCACCAAAGGAAAGGGCTCCTTCTGTTTGTTTTTTAAAAGGAAAATATCATAAACGAGTTCCAAAAAGCTGTTGTGTACAATGTTTTTGATCTGTGGGGTATCTTTAGAAACATTTAGTTTTTTGTGCAGCGCCAACATATCGTAGTAGATAAACGTATATTCCTCTTTTGATAAAGAAAATTTATGCGATTGAATATCCTGCGACATGCGATAGGTTTCGCCGCTGTTGAAAAATATGCCCTTGTTTTTTAAATAATTTTTATTGAAGTGAATGCTGATAAAAGCTACGCTGCTATTATCTATAATTTCATAAACAGAATCGGGCAGAACCAATAGAATATCCCTTTGGTTCAGTACATGGTCTACAAAGTTGATCTTGATATTCAGCTGTCCTTTGGTGATGAGAATTAAGGCATAACTCGATATGCGGAATGGCTCCGAACTGCAATAATGGGGATCGTTGCTATTATGGATTTTCGCCATCAACCCATCGTTTAGCGAAAGTGCTTCCTCATGGTTTTTTTCTGAAAAAGTTTTATTAAGTAACTGTTGTTGCATAAAATCGTTCAGCGGTTTTTTAATAATTTCTTAACAGATATGATCACTTTTTGCACACCAATTCCAGCCATCTTTTTATAGATGGATTTCGCCCTTTATCTGTCGGATTTTGTGTGGGCAAATGTAATGTTCGAGATCAATTTTGCAAGCATAATTTTTTAAAATGACTAATTTCTGATTGATTTTTATGTTTTTGATTAAGAAATTATATCGTTTTAATTTGCTTAAAAACAGTTATTTATGTTATTTATGGTGCTTTTTTGGTGGTTTTTTATTATTTTACTATTTTATAATAAAAGTCAGAATGTCAATTGGTCAATTCATTTGAATGTCACAATTTAACAATCCCACTTTTTGACCAATATATCCTACATTTGAACCTTTTTTTCGCTCCAATTCCGCGTTAAAATTGTGTTATCAAATCGTATGGTTAATGCAACCTTAATCTATGGGGTTGATTTTGTGATCAACAAATAGTTTAAGGGCAGACCAAACTTTCAGAACAGGGTTTTAAAAACTGAAGAACAATAGCGTTCAGTATGCGTAAAAAATTACAAGATAGAATTGCCTCTTTTAAGGATGCAGCTATGATAAAGGAAAAGGGATTGTACCCTTATTTCAGGTCGATAGAATCTGCTCAGGATACCGAGGTAGTAATCGATGGAAAAAAAGTATTGATGTTTGGTTCAAACTCTTATTTGGGCCTAACCAATCATCCTCAAATAAAGGAAGCAGCAAAAGCAGCCATTGAAAAATATGGTACAGGATGTGCCGGCTCAAGGTTTTTGAATGGATCGCTCGATATTCACCTCGAACTCGAAAATCGCCTGGCCGAATATGTTGGTAAAGAAGCTGCTGTACTTTTTAGCACTGGTTTTCAGGTTAATTTAGGGGTTATATCCTGTTTATTAGATCGCAACGATTATTTGTTGCTCGATGAATACGATCATGCCTCCATTATCGATGGAAGCCGTTTAGCTTTTGCGCGTACCATTAAATATGCGCATAACGATATGCAGGATCTGCGCCGCAAACTAAGCCGTTTGCCAGAAGATGCCGCTAAACTGATTGTTTCTGATGGTATTTTCAGCATGGAAGGCGATCTGGTTAACCTTCCGGAAATGGTAGAGATTGCCAACGAATTTGGCGCCAATATTATGATGGATGATGCACACAGTCTTGGCGTAATCGGTTTTAATGGCTCTGGTACAGCATCACATTTCAATCTGACCGAAGATGTAGACCTGATTATGGGCACATTTAGTAAATCACTGGCCTCATTAGGTGGTTTTATTGCTGGCAGTACCGAAACAATAGAATATATTAAACACCGCGCCAGATCGCTGATGTTTAGCGCAAGTATGCCACCATCGGCAGTTGCAAGTGTTATTGCTGCATTAGACATTATCGAATCAGAACCTGAACGTATCGATAAACTCTGGGCAAATACAGAATATGCCAAAAAGCTTTTGCTCGAGGCAGGTTTCGACATCGGACATAGCAACAGCCCCATTATTCCGGTTTACATCCGTGATAATATTAAAACCTTTATGATTACCAATATTCTTCAACAGAATGGCGTATTTGTAAATCCGGTAGTTTCTCCTGCAGTGCCTTCGGATTCATCTTTAATACGGTTTTCTTTAATGGCTACACACAGCTTCGATCAGATCGAATCGGCCATCGAAAAACTAAGTACAGCTTTTAAGGCCGTTAACGTAGAATTAGTAGGAAGCCAATCATGAGAGAACTTGTAAAGGTTTCTGGTAAAAAAGCATTAGCCGCATTTGTTGATTTCCCGCACGAACTGTACTCAGGAGATGTAAATTACGTACCCGAACTTTTTATTGCACAGCGCGATCTGCTTACTCCAGGTAAACACCCCTTTTACGAACATTCAGAAATACAGCTCTTTTTGTTGTACGATGAGGGTAAAATAATCGGAAGGATTGCAGCCATCAACAATACCAACCACAATAAGGTTTATGGCGGGCATGACGGTTTCTTTGGTTTTTTCGATTGCATAAACGATGTGAAAGCTGCACAACAACTTTTAAATGCAGCACAAGATTGGTTGTCGGACAAAGGATTGACGAAGGTTTTAGGCCCGGTAAACTTTTCTACCAACGAAGTGTGCGGTTTGTTGATTGAAGGTTTTGATGGTCCGCCTGTTGCCATGATGCCTTATAATCCCCAATATTATCTGCCGTTGTTGGAACAGGTTGGTTTTCAGAAGAATGTCGATTTAAGGGCTTACCGTTATACAGCAGGTAACTACAGTGAAAGATCGGTTAAACTTTTGGATAGGATAGAGGAGCGTTTGCTGCGGAATGATATTGTGTTGCGTAAAATCAATATGAAAAAATTCAAGGAAGAGTGTAATGCAGTAAGAGAGGTGTACAATAAAGCATGGGACAAAAACCTGGGTTTTGTACCGATGACGGATAAGGAATTTGATTATACTGCCAACGATCTGAAAATGATTCTTGATCCTGAGTTTTGTATCCTTGCCGAGCAGCATGGCAAAATTGTAGGTTTTGCTTTGGCTATTCCCGATATCAACCAGATCCTGATCAAAATTAAACGCGGCAGGCTGTTCCCTACAGGTTTGATTAAACTATTGGCCAATAAAAAGAAAATCGACGGTATCCGCATATTATTACTTGGTGTGGTAGATGGCTACCGTAAAATGGGCATCGAAGCTTGTCTTTATGGTCGTATCATCAAACATTTCAAGGCCAAAAACATGAAATATGCAGAGGCGAGCTGGACTTTAGATCACAACGACATGATCAATAAACCCATCGAAGATATAGGCGGGAAACTGTACCGAAAATACAGGATTTTGGAAAAAGCGATATGAAAAAGCGGGTGTTGATTACAGGGGCAACTGGATTTGTGGGCTATCACCTGATTAAATCTGCTTTGGCTAACGATATGGAGGTATATGCAAATGTACGCCAGTCGGCCGACGTATCGCATTTAAAAGATTTCCCCATCAACTATGTGGATCTTGATCTTTCTTCGATATACCTCTTAAAAGAAAATATAGAGGATAAAAAATATAACTATATCGTACACGCGGCGGCGGTTACCAAGGCGAAAAAACTAGAAAACTACAATCAGGTAAACGCTATCTATACCCGGAACCTTGCTGTTGCTGCTTCGAAGTCGACACACACTATTGAGAAATTTGTTTTCATCAGCAGTTTGGCTGCATTGGGGCCTTTAAATGAAAAACATGAGAAACTGACTGATCAGGGCGCTTCAAATCCTGTAACCAATTATGGGATCAGTAAAGCACTTGCAGAGACCTATCTGGCTCAGATTCCAAATTTGCCTTTGATTGTCTTCAGGCCTACAGCAGTGTATGGCCCGAGGGAGAAAGACATTTTTATATTGATTAAAACGATTAAGGCCGGACTTGAACTTTATATCGGGAAACAAGAGCAGGAACTCAGTTTTGTATATGCAACAGATCTGGCCGATATCATCACTAACGCACTTGCCTCTGATGTTGTGGGTAAAAGTTATAACATTTCGGATGGTGCAGTGTACAGCCGCTCGTCGCTTGCTACTTACGTAAGTAAGGCGCTTGGCAAAAAAACAATGACGGTAAATGTACCTGTGCCGCTTATTAAAGGATTGGCATGGTCGATGGAACGTTTGTATGGCATATTTAATCAAATACCGGCCTTAAACGTAGATAAAATAAAAGAACTCACGGCCATCAACTGGGGCTGCGACATTAAAAATATTCAAAAAGACTTTGGTTTTGTGCCCCGGTTCGGGCTAGAGCAAGGTATAAATGAAACCATAAACTGGTACCGTAAAAACAATTGGTTATAAGATTTTAAATAAAAATAGAATGAAACAACAAGTAAAAGCAGCTGAAGGCAAGTTGGGTATATTAATGCCAGGCCTTGGCGCTGTAGCCACAACCATGATTGCCGGAGTTGCTGCAATTAAAAAAGGAATATCAAAACCTATTGGTTCGTTAACTCAGATGGGAACGATCCGTTTAGGGAAAAGAACTGAAAATAAACAACCGAAAATTAAAGATTTTGTGCCTTTGGCAGGTTTAGAAGACCTGGTATTCGGGGGGTGGGATGTTTATGAAGATAACGTGTACGAAGCCGCAATGAACGCCCGCGTATTAGACGCGAATCTTTTGCGCGATGTGCGTGAAGAATTGCAAGCCATTAAACCAATGCGTGCTGCATTTGATAGAAATTATGTAAAAAACCTTGATGGTAAATATGTAAAAGATCTCGATAACCGTTACGAACTGGCTTTGGCGGTAATGGAAGATATCAAGAACTTTAAGGCAGAAAACAACTGCGACCGTATTGTATTGGTATGGTGTGGTTCTACAGAAATTTATTTCGAAGCATCTGAAGTGCACGAATCGCTTGCAGCTTTTGAGCAGGGTTTAAAAGACAATGATTCGCGCATTGCACCAAGTATGATATATGCCTATGCTGCATTGAAATTGGGTATTCCATTTGCCAATGGCGCACCAAACCTAACTGTAGATATTCCTGCATTGATCGAATTGGCTAAAGAAACCGATACACCTATTGCCGGTAAAGACTTTAAAACTGGTCAGACTTTAATGAAAACCATTTTAGCACCTGGTTTGGCCGCACGTTCTTTGGGCGTAAACGGTTGGTTTTCTGATAACATTTTAGGTAACCGTGATGGTTTGGTATTAGATGATCCGGATAACTTTAAAACAAAAGAAGTATCTAAACTGGGCGTACTGGAAGATATCTTTAAACCAGATGTTAATCCGGATTTATATGGCGATATGTACCACAAAATCAGGATCAACTATTATCCGCCTCACGGTGATAACAAAGAAAGCTGGGATAATATCGATATTTTCGGTTGGTTAGGGTACAAAATGCAGATCAAAATCAATTTCCTTTGCCGCGATTCGATTTTAGCTGCGCCAATTGTATTGGATCTTGCTTTGTTTATCGATTTGGCTAAACGTGCAAATATGTCGGGCATTCAGGAATGGTTATCATTCTACCTGAAGTCACCACAAACGATCCCTGGTGTACCAGCAGAAAACGACATTTTTAAACAGTTAATGAAGCTTCAAAATACCTTGCGTTACATCATGGGAGAAGAATTGATCACCCATTTAGGTCAGGATTACGAAGAAGAACTGATAGAAACGGTATAGTGTTTATCCACAAATTTCTTTCAACGGCTCTGGGAATAGGTTATATCGGCAAAGGTGCGGGTACTTATGCTGCAATAGCAACCTGTATCTGCTGGCACCTTTCCCAGAGCCCTTATAGCAACCCATATTTATGGCCGGTACTGATCACCATGTTTATCGTGATGTTGGGGGTGATGAGTGGCGATCGGGTAGAAGAGATTTGGGGAAAAGACCATCAAAGGGTGGTGATCGATGAAGTGGCGGGAATGTGTATAACCCTGTTATTTGTGCCTTTAAAATGGCAGTATACCCTTATCGGACTTGTTCTTTTTAGGTTTTTTGATATCCTTAAGCCCTTTTATATCCGTAAAATGGAAGAATTGCCAGGTGGTTGGGGGGTAATGGCCGATGATGTGCTTGCGGGTATTTACGCCAATGTGATTCTTCAACTAGTGGTTGTTTTAGAACTGTTTTAGATCCAATGTTTACTTATTTAAAGGCACAAGGTTCTTCCATAATTGCCTCCGCAATTGATTTCGGTATAACTGTGCTTGCGGTAAATCTTTTAGGTTGGTGGTATCTCGCAGCAAGCATAACCGGAACTGTTTCGGGTGGGATTGTTAATTTCTATGTCAACCGTAAATGGGTTTTCGAAAGCCAGTCTACCGCTATTAAATGGCAGATATTAAAATACATTTTGGTATGGGCAGGCAATTTGGCCATTGTTACAGCTGGTGTATTTGTTTTTACCCATTTTTTTAATCTCAATTACGTACTCGCCAAAGTTTTGAGCGCCGTTTTAACAGGCATCAGCTACAATTATATCATGCAAAAGCAGTTTATTTTTTCAAGTTAAATGAAACCTATCCATTCGTTTTTTCTCCCTGTAGTGCTCAGTTTTATACTGCAGGTAAATGCTTTTGCCCAACGCACCGCAGTTTCGGGTACAGTACGCGATGCCGTTACTAAAGAAACATTGCCCAATGTTTCCGTTTTCTTTAAGGATACCCAGATAGGCATCCAGACCGATGTAAACGGAAAATATACCCTGGTTTCTCCAAATCCACAAAGTGAGCTGAGTTTTAATTATGTAGGTTACCGCACGGTTTTTAAAAATATTCTGCCTTCAGCCACACAAGAGTTTGATATTGCCCTGGTGCCTGATGCTAAGGCGCTGGATGAAGTAATCATTATTGGAGGCAAAAAGGTAAAATACCGCAATAAGGATAACCCCGCGGTAGAACTGATCCGGCAGGTAATTGCCCATAAAGATGAAAACCGCATCAAAAGTTACAATACAGTATCTTTCCGACAGTACGAAAAGATGTTATTCTCGCTGAGTAATGTTTCGGATAAATTTAAGGGCAAAAAAATGTTCCGCAATTATCAGTTTTTATTTCAGGAGCAGGACTCAACCTTAATTGGCGGAAAAAACCTGTTACCGGTATATATCCAGGAGAAACTGGCTGATACTTACCTTAGTAAAAACCCCGAAAAGAACAAAACTATTGTTATCGGTGAAAAACAGGTTCAGTTTGATAGCAGGTACATCGATAATAAAGGATTGAAAACTTATTTCGACCGGATGTACCAGGATATTGATATCTATAAAAACAATATTTCGGTAATCAGTAACGAGTTTTTGAGTCCGATTTCGGATGGTGCACCAGCTTTTTATAAGTTTTTTATTACCGATACACTGAAGAATCAAAAACCTCAGATCATTGAACTGTCTTTTACGCCCCGTAATACAAATGATATGTTGTTTGAGGGGAAAATATATGTAACCAACGATAGCCATTACGCTGTAACCGGTGCTTCATTTGGGGTAAACAAAAACATCAACCTCAATTTTGTGCGGGCGCTAAAAATCGATCTCGATTTTGAAGCCAATGATAAAGGAAAATACAGCCTGAGCAAAAGTAACTTATTGGCCGATTTTGGTATCGGTAAAACCAAAGGTATAGGCTTTACCGGCGAAAGAACGGTTACGTTTAAAAATTATGAGTTTGATACGGTGTTGCCAGATACTATTTTTCAGGGGAAAAGCACGGTTGTGTTGGCCGATGCTGCAAAAAGGAATGATCAGTTTTGGGAGAAAAACAGACTCGATACTATCTCAAAGAACCAGCTGAAGATTTATGGCAATATCGATACGCTGCAAAATCTCCCGTCCTTTAAACGTACAATGAAAATTGTTACCCTTTTATTTGCAGGTTACCAGAATTTAGGTCCTTATGAAATTGGTCCGGTAAATACATTTTACAGCTTTAACAATGTAGAAGGTTTAAGGCTGCGTGTTGGTGGAAGAACAACACCTGAGTTGAGCAAACGTTATTATTTCGAAAACTATCTGGCTTACGGTATTAAAGATGAGAAATGGAAGTTTTTCCTTTCCGGAACATATTCATTTAACAATAAATCCATTTACGAGTTTCCACAGAACTATATCCGGGCAAGCTTTCAGCGTGATACCAAAATACCAGGTCAGGAACTCCAGTTTGTGCAGGAAGACAACTTTTTGTTATCCTTTAAAAGAGGGGTAAACGATATGTTGTTGTACAACGATTTTTACCGTTTAGATTATGTAAAAGAGTTCGAAAATCATTTTTCCTACAACTTAGGCTTTAAAAAATGGAGTCAAACACCTGCAGGTGGCCTCAATTATATCAACTCGAATAATCAGTTGGTCAACAGGTTAACCACCAGCGAACTTTCCCTACAGCTGAGATATGCGCCGAACGAAAAGTTTTATCAGGGAAAGATATACCGTGTGCCCATTGCCGATCGTTATCCGGTATTTAATTTACGTTATACCGCAGGCTTAAAAGGCGTTTTAGGAGGCGAATACAATTACCATAATTTATTGGGAAGTATTGATAAACGCTTCTATTTATCGCAGTTAGGCTATAGTGATGTAACGGTTGAAGGCAGTTACATTGCCGGGAAAGTGCCTTTCCCGTTGTTGGATATACACCGTGCCAACCAAACTTATGCCTACCAGCTCAACTCATACAACCTGATGAACTTCCTGGAGTTTGTGAGCGATCATTATGTGAGCATCAATATCGATCACAATTTTAATGGTTTCTTTTTTAATAAAGTGCCATTGATCAAACGCTTGAAATTAAGAGAAGTGGTCTCATTTAAAGCATTATATGGTGGCCTGCGGAATGAAAATAATCCGAATTTTCAAACCGGATTATATCAGCTTCCCATTTACGAAAACGGTGCGCAAAGAACTTATGCTTTGGGTAACGAGCCGTACATGGAAGGCAGTGTAGGCGTAGGAAATATCTTTAAACTTTTGAGGATTGATCTGGTAAAACGTTTCAATTACCTCAACAATCCAGAAGTTTCGGAGTGGGGAATAAGGGCAAGGGTAAAATTTGATTTTTAAGAAAAAGCTATGGAAACTACATTGCGCGACAGCCTGCAGCAAGGCATATATAAAGTAATCAATCCTTTTGTTAAGGGATTGATTAAAATCGGTTTAACACCCAATATGGTTACCACCATTGGCCTCATCCTGAATGTAGGTGTGGCAGTTATTTTTGTGCTTGGTGCCGAAAAATCAAACCGTGGCGATATGTCGTACATCGGTTGGGGAGGGGCACTGGTGCTTTTTGCAGGTCTGTTCGATATGCTCGATGGTCAGGTAGCACGATTGGGGAACATGAGCTCGAAGTTTGGTGCACTATACGATTCGGTACTCGACCGTTATAGCGAAATGATTATGTTTTTGGGCATCTGTTATTACCTGGTGGCGCATCACTACTTCTTAAGTTCGCTGTTCGCATTTATTGCACTCATCGGTTCGATGATGGTAAGTTATACCCGTGCAAGGGCCGAAGGTTTAGGCGTGGAGTGTAAAGGCGGTTTAATGCAACGGCCGGAAAGGGTAGTTACCATTGGTGTTTTTGCTATTGCCTGTGGTATTGCGGGTCATTTTATGGGTGGCGATTATAAGGTGTATGTACCGGGCATTTCTTTTCACGTTTTCGAAACAATGTCGATTTTTACCATGCCGATTACCTTGATGGCTGTGCTAACCAATATCACTGCTGTTAAACGCTTGCAAGAGGCAAAAAGAGGACTCGAAGCACAAGAATTTAACGAAAGAAAAGGAAATAACAAGGCTGCATTGATAGCCGGTTTGGTTTTAACGATGAGTTTGAGTGGAATACTTTCTTTAAACGCCAATGCACAGGGAACCGATCCATCTCCGATTACTTTCCCCACGCCAAAAGATATCAGCAATCAGCTTTTTTATTTGCAGCGCGATCCGAATACCAATACCATTATCTGCCAGCTAAACGTAGATAAACATGGTGTGGTGAATAAAGATCAGCCGGTAAATGTATTTTGGATGCGTTATGGGGATAATGGCGAAAAGAAAGATTTAAGTTATATCCAGCGGAAATTCGCCTACGGAATTATTAGCAAAGATCTGGGCAATGGTCAGTTCGAACTCCGGTTTACCTCGCACAAAAAACTGCCGATGTACCTGAATAAATCAGGAGCAGATAAAAAATACCATGTTTTTGCCACCATCAACAATAAAAAAATGCAGCTGGAACGGATATTCCTTCGGATTGAAGGCGGTACGTTCTGGTTTCCAAATGTGAAATATGTGGAGATAAAAGGCTTTGATGTTTCGGAGCCATCAAAAGTGCTGTTAGAAAGGATTAAGGTGTAGCGGTTTTGTTGTCATTCTGAGTGCAACGAAGAATCTGTAACCTAAGAGTATTGGCTATAAAGATTCTTCACTGCGTTCAGAATGACAGCGAATCGTCATTTCGAGCGGACCCGATAGCTATCGGGTGCAACGGAGCCGAGAGCTCTGTAGCAGTTTGTCATTCTGAGTGCAACGAAGAATCTTTTGTGATGCATTGGGTTCCGTGTTTAATCGGTTAGGGATTCTTCACTGCGTTCGGAATGACAAAGGGTTGTATGAATGACGGCCAAACATAAATAGAATTGAATGTCAGTCTGAGTGTAGTCGAAGACTAAAAATAATTTTATCAAATGAAAAAGAATTTTGTTTCAAATTCAACCACATCCATCAGGATGTTTAAGAATGACTTTATGGAAAGTTTATCCAAAGTCCGGTTTTATGTGCCGTTGATCGTGTATGTTCCGGTGATTGCCTTTCTTTTTTGGAAAGCGCTTTGGCAAATCGAAATGCCCGTTTTAAATTTTGCGGGTTGGTTTTTGCTCGGCCTAGGCATCTGGACCATCACCGAATACATTCTGCACCGTTATGTTTTCCACTTCGAACCAGATGCGGAGTGGGGCAAGAAGATCCATTTTATTTTCCATGGGGTACACCACGATTATCCCAACGATGCCAAAAGATTGGTAATGCCGCCCTCAGCCAGTATCCCTATGGCTTTGGGCTTTTACTTTCTTTTCGATTGGTTATTGCCAGAAACTACGGTTTATCCATTTTTCTCGGGTTTTATGATTGGTTATCTTTTTTACGATATGGTACATTATGCACTCCATCATGCCAATTTTAAAAGCGGTTTCTGGAAACAGCTAAAACAGCACCACATGCTGCACCATTATTCCGATTCGACCAAAGGATATGGCGTAAGCTGGACTTTTTGGGATCACATTTTTAGATCTAATTTTGAGAAAAAATAATATGCAGCAAGAAATTTTGCTCAAAAACAATTTTTATGCTATTCGGAATATTTATCTAACAGTTGCTATATCTGTTGGATATCTATTGTTATCAGCATTGCTGGTCGGCTTTAAAACCGATCAGCTTGTGCTGATTTTTATTTTTAATACCCTGTTTTATATCTCCGAGGGAACAAGGCGTTTTATTCTCGGTTTCTCGATTTTTATTGTTTACTGGATCCTTTTCGATTATATGAAGGCCTTTCCAAATTACCTTTTTAATGCGGTGCACATTCAAGATATATACGAACTGGAAAGAAATATATTTGGCATACCCTACCATGGACTAATACTTACACCGAATGAATATTGGAAGCTGAACAGTAATACATTTTTAGATGTGTTAACAGGTGTTTTCTACCTGATGTGGGTGCCGGTTCCCCTGGCTTTTGCCACTTACCTTTTCTTTAAAAATAAAGAACAGTTTGTTCGGTTCTCGCTCACTTTTGTATGGGTAAATTTGTTGGGTTTTGTGGTTTATTATGCTTTTCCTGCAGCACCGCCCTGGTATGTGCAAGAGCATGGCTTTACCTTTATAGCCAAAACCGCAGGCAATACCGCAGGTTTGGCAAGGTTCGATCATTTCTTTAACATTACGCTTTTTCAGGGGATATACAGCAAAGGTTCCAATGTATTTGCGGCCATGCCATCGCTGCATTCGTCATACCCTGTTATTGTTGCTTATTATGGATTAAAAAACAAACTGGGGAAAATCAATATTTTCTTTTTGGTGGTGATGATCGGCATCTGGTTTTCGGCCATTTATACCAGTCACCATTATACCCTCGATGTTTTAGCCGGGATCAGTTGCGCAACAATTGGTATCATCAGTTTCAGTTACCTTGTTAAACACACCAGACTGAAGGATTTTATTGCCTTTTATGTTAAAAGGATATAAAATCATTCAGGAGATCAGAATATCAAATCAATGGCCCGTGTACCCACAGGCCATTTTGATATGATGACCAGTTCAAAGAGCGCTCCATCGCGCTGCCGGTTAAACCTGATCTAGTTGTTTATAATGATTCTACGCCACCTATGGTGGGAAGCTTTCAAAGTACTTATGATTTGTTGCCACCCATGGTGGGAAGGTTTCATAACCCATATGATTGGTCGCCACCCATGGCGGGAAGCTTTCTTGTTAATTTTTGATTCAACGCTAAAAAAAAAGAATCTGGTACATTTCCAAACATCCTTTACGGCCAAATGCAATGGCGTAGATGTAAACTGAAACGCTATGAGCCCACTTTCAGATATACATGTTGCAGGTTACTGTTTTCATCAGTACCACGAATTGTCATAATGTTATTGGCCTTTGCAAAGTAATAAAACTCTACACTTGCAATCAGAATGAGGGCATAACCAAAAAGTTCTAAAGATTCTTCTGATACATTTTTTACATCACGCGTATATTGTGCTTCCATAACGGCCATCCAGAATACTTTTCTGCCATATAAACGGGCAAAAATATAGGTGGTAAATATGCCGGATAGGAGTATTCCGAATGAGAATTTTGAGGCAAAATCATTCATGTTGGAAAGAAATACATCTTTTTTTCTGTAAATAAGAAATGCCGCCAATAACAATGTGCCAAATGCAGCAGTTTGCCAGGCACCATCGAATACGTGTTCATCTAAAAAAGCATCCTGTTCCCTGATCAATGAAGCAAAAGTAAAAGCGAAGAGTCCAAATGCCAATGGAAATATCGATTTGTATTTAAAGGATACGCGCAGGTAAATTAACGCACAAGTTAACAACAGGAGGCTTTGAACAGATTCTACTATAGAATCTTCTGAGAACTTGCTGGCACCCATTTCTTGCGTAACATTCCATTTTAGGAATTCTGCTGTGAGGTAAATGATTGCTCCATAAACAACAAATCTGATCATTGCTGTTCTAAACCCTTTTGAGCCAGGCTTTATTGTGTTTTTTAACATGATAATAAATTTTTTAAACGCTGCCGGAGTGCCTTACGATGGTTTAGTGGTTACCCGAAAATACTCAGAGCGGTTGCAAATTTCGCTTGCCTGGCATTGGCTTAAAAGATCTAAATCGGATATAAATTGGTCAAAAAGTAAGAATGGAGCATGTTGACAATGTGATGGCAATTAGGATGGAAGATGTGATATGTGATGATGGAAGCAGGTTTCAGCGTAAATTTGCATAATTTGCGGGAAATGATAAGCTATTGGTTTGTTCCCGCAGATCCCAAGAAGATAAACGCAGATAAACTATGCGCCCAACTCCGTGCCCTCTGCGCCTTTCTTCTGCTTACTCTGCGGTTAAAAGGGAAGATGGAAAATGAATGATTGAAAGAATAACCAATAATCAATTTGCAATGACGAATAGCGATCGCTGGTAAATCTTAATGTGCTTAACTGCTTAATGGTAAAATAGTCCGAAAGTCAGGGGTCCGAAGTCCGAAGCCCAAAAGCCCATTGAAAAATTTAAATATTTCTTATGATAAAAAGAGTTTTTGTGTCTTTGTAGTTTTTAATGGAAGATAGAAACAACTCATCACCAATGGCTATCGTTTGTAAAATCTTAATGTGCTTAACTGCTTAATGGTAAGATAGTCCGAAAGTCAGGGGTCCGAAGTCCGAAGCCCAAAAGCCCATTGAAAAATTTAAATATTTCTTATGATAAAAAGAATTTTTGTGTCTTTGTAGTTTTTAATGGAAGATAGAAACAACTCATCACCAATGGCTATCGTTTGTAAAATCTTAATGTGCTTAATTGCTTAATGGTAAGATAGTCCGAAAGTCAGGTGACCGGGGTCCGAAGAGAGATCGCCCAGATCAGAATTTAAATATTTCTTATGATAAAAAGAGTTTTTGTCTTTGTAGTTTTTAATGGAAGATAGAAACAACTAATCACCCATGGCTATCGTTTGTAAAATCTTAATGTGCTTAATTGCTTAATGGTAAAATAGTCCGAAAGTCAGGGGTCCGAAGTCCGAAGCCCAAAAGCCCATTGAAAAATTTAAATATTTCTTAATGCTTTAATAGTAAGAAATTAATCAATTCCCTTTTCAAACTGCTGTTTAAAATCCTTATAACGCGATCTCCCAATAGGCAATACCTCACCGTTTTTAAGTTGTAAACTGTATCGGCTGCCCGATGAAACGAGGATCTGATCGGCATGAGCGGTTTGCACAATATAGGATTTATGGATGCGCTCAAAACCTGATGGCAGAATCTTTTCCAGTGCATCCAGACCCTTATCGTGTAATGCTTTGGTGCCATTAAAAAGGTGGACTTCGCTGTATATTCCCGCACCCTGAATATGGCTAATATCAGTTAATTCCAGGAGTTTAATGCTTCCGCTTTTTCGCAACGATAGGTAACGTATGGTATGGCTGATCTCTTTTTTTGTAGAAATGCTTCGGCCCAAAGCAAGAGAAAGCCGCTCAAAATCAAAAGGTTTGGGCACAAAATCCAGTACGCCCAGCTCGAAGGCCCGAAGTGCATGTTCTGTATTGGCCGATACCACAATGGTTTGGAATGATCTCGAAGTCATTGTGCTTAATACCTCAAAACCATCACGGCCATTTAGGTTCAGATCCAACAGGAGGATATCAATCGTTTCTTTTTCAAGGAAATCAATTCCTTTTTTTAATGAATCACAGATACTGATCGTGGCATTACCTTCGAAAAAATCGTTGGTCATGCGCTCAATTCTTTTGGCAATACGTGCCTCATCTTCTATAATCAGTATTTTCATATTGTCGACGCTGAAATGTTTATTTTACTGATCCATCCCAGGTCAGAAGCCGTAGAATTGAAAGTCCACCTGCCTGGATAACTTTCTTCGAGCCTGGCTCGGATGTATTTAAAGCCACCACCGCCTGTGCGCCCGTTCGTAAGTTCCCGGTTTTCGCCAATAGTTTCGAAAACATATTCTTTTTTACCTTTTTCCTCCATGTAACTCAACCGAAACCTGATATTTCCATTTTGATTGGGTGCATTATGGGTAATTCCGTTCTCCAGTAAAGTATGGATAATCGCTGGAGGCACCATTTCCTCCTCTTTTATTCCCCAATCTTCCCACTCGTAAGCAATTTCTTTTCTAAAACCCATTACTTTGAGGTGCATTTGGCAAAGCGCAATTTCCTGTCGGATGGGGATCAGGCTTTCTTCAGCGATTTTGTTCATGATATCGAATTCGGTTGCAAGTGCATGAATAAATTCGACACCTTCTTTGGGCGAATCTTCCACCCAATCGATCAGAGAGGTGAGCGTGTTTTTAATAAAGTGCGGTTGTATGTTTTTTTTGATCAGTTCCAGTTGTAAACGCGAAGAAAGCAAGAGTGAAGATTCATGTTCACGTTCCACTTCGCGCATCCTGATGGTGTGCAGGTAAAGCATGGCAAACACAATAAAGCTATAAAAGATAAATATACCAAAATCGTATACCAGGTAATGGTTCATGATCGCACTGGCAAACATCCCCGCCAAAATTAAAAAACTACCTTTTTCTTGTCTGTAAGCGGCCTCCGATATAATGATCATCGTAGCAGTCCACATGGCGAAGCTATAATACATGGCCGAAATATCGTAATGACCGTATTGATAGATATAGATGAAAACAAGCACACACAAGAGTGCAGCCAGCAGTAAAATCTTTCTTTTTAAACTAAACTGGATGCTGAAATATAATGGAACGAGCAGGGATATCGAAAAAGTAAGCCAGCCAATAATTTCCAGACGGACAAAAAAGCGGGGGTAGGGAATTTCGATATAGAACTTGATATATTCCATAATCAAAAGTGAAAAGAAGAGCAGACAGATTACCGCAAATATCAATACAGGGTACGATCGCTTATGGCTGTTGAAATATAAAAAGGTATAGTAGAAAAAGGCAATGAAAAAAGCGCCCGCCATGATGAACATGAACGACGACATCACCAACGGTCTTTTGATCAGGTTGGCATAGGTATCGAGTTTAAGTCCTGTTCCACGTTGCAGTTTTGGATAACTAAATTGAGTGGCACGTAAGGCTACGGTGTGCATGCCAGGCTGTGCAAGCGAATCGGGGATAAGGAAATATTTACATTCCGTTCCCGGAATTTCTGGCTTTGAAGATGAACCCAGCTTTCCGTTATGGCCTATTTTTACACCGTCCCAGTACATTTCGTAAGCACCAAAGGCATCTACCTGAAGACCAAGTGGTCCGCCTGTAGTAGATGAAAGCTTCACCTTCGCTCTTGCCCAGAATATATTTTTGCCTGTAAAGCCTCGGTTTACCGACCAACCTTTTTGATTTAAGTTTTTAGCCGACCATGTGGTACTGTCACCAGTTTTAAAAACCGGATCAAATTCATCGTACCATACCTGCCTTTTGCAAGAGGAAAATAAAAAAGACAGGCAGAGTAAAAACAAGAGAGGCTTCATAAATCAAATGTAGGATAAAGATAATCGCTCTTGGTGCATTTCAAAAGGATATAGAGCCGTTCGCATGTTTTTTTGTGTAAGGTGTATGGCTGTACATTAATCTTGCGGTATGAAATATATCACAACGCTTCTTTTTTTAAGCTTTTATCCAGTGTTTTTTTGTTTTGCACAGGCACCAAAACATACCATAACCGGCCAGATCAAAGAAAGGTCTGCCAAAACGGAAATCCCTTTCGTTACCATTGTTATTGTTGATGGAGATGGAAAAAACCTGGTTTCGGGCATGGCTGATGAAAAGGGGAAATTTACGCTTACTTTTTCCAGTGGGAATAAGCCATCCATCCAGTTCAGTTTTATGGGTTATGCGAAGTTAAGCAAAGCATTAATCCTAACAGACGGAAAAACAACGAGCGATTTAGGCACTGTTTTGATGGATCCCGACCCAACCTTATTAAAAGAAGTTTCCGTTACCTCAGAAAAATCAGCAATCAGTTTAAAACTCGATAAAAAGGTATTCGAAGTGGGGAAGGATATCCTTTCACAATCGGGATCGGTTACTGAATTACTTTCGGGCGTACCTTCGGTAACCGTAGATCCTGGTGGGGCAGTAAGCCTCCGCGGAAACAGCAGTGTATTGGTGCTCATCAATGGAAGGCGTTCGGGATTAACAGCTGGCGGAGCGCTTGAGCAGGTTTCTGCCGATCAGGTAGAACGGGTGGAGGTGATTACCAACCCATCATCTAAATATGATGCTTCAGGATCGGCAGGGATTATTAATATTATACTAAAAAAAAATAAAAAGAGTGGTTTCAACGGGCAGATCAGGTTAGTTGGAGGTGCCCCGAATGAAACGCGGATATCACCCAGTTTAAATTTTAAATCCAATAAAATCAACCTTTTCTCTACTATTGGTTTGCGGTTTTCAGACTATGTAGGGCTGTATACCACCGATCAATCGGTAAGGCAGAACGGAACCTCGGTATTGCTTAAGCAAAGGCAGGATGAAAACAGGCACGATGATGGGCGGATGGCTTATTTCGGGGCCGATTATCAGGCCGATAGCTTGAACACCTTTACGCTTGCATACCTGTTGAACGCCACTAAGGATCATGATAAATCGAGGTTGGGTTATGATTATTCAAAAGCCGGAGCGGGTTTAGACAGTGCGCTGCAACGAAATACAGAATCGTGGGAACGCAGAGATTATAACCAATTGGAATTTAATTATACCAGGCTTTTTAAAAAACCAGGGAAAAAACTCACGGTAGACATGCAGTATGATTTTTGGAACAGTGATAAAGATTGGAATCTTGAAACCCAAAAAACTGTACCTGCTGTACAGCAACTGCCACAAATCCGCACCAGCTCAATCGGTTCGAATAAAGATTTTGCCGCGCAAAGCGACATGAGTATCCCCCTGGATAGCAATGCCGTGTTGGATTACGGCATTAAAGGTGAAAGTAGGAGTGTGACCAGCGATTTCATTGCCCAGAGCGAAACGGCTAGCGGATGGGCAACCATTGACGGGATTGATAACGGCGTGGTATATAACGAACTGATTGGAAGTGCTTATATGCAATTGAAGAATAAAGTGGGCCACTTTTCTTATCAACTGGGTTTGCGTGGCGAGTACACCAGGGTAAAAATAGCCGATAGGAACAATGTTTACGATAACCTGAAAAATTATTTTAAACTGTTTCCAACTGTACATCTTGGTTATGAGCCGGCAAAAGGTACCACTTTACAGCTGAGTTATAGCAGAAGAATTAACCGCCCCGCACTAAACGATCTTTACCCTTTTAACGAACTCACCGATTTTAACTCACGTTATGTGGGTAATCCTGAGCTCAATCCTTCTTATGCAAATGTATTTGAACTGGGAATGCTCACCCATTTCGGTGCTTTAACGGTAAATCCATCACTATATTACCAGCATGAAAGGGGATTGATCATCGATTATAGTTACCGCGAAAACGGACTTTTTATTTCTACACCTGTTAATATCGATTTGGAGCAACGCTCAGGTTTAGAACTTTCATTCATTTATAATCCATACAAATGGTTACAGATGAATATGGAAGTGAATGCATACCGTTTCCGTCAGCAGGGTTTTTACAATAGTCAGGATTTTGCCTTTTCCGGAAATATGCTTACAAGCAGGTTTGGTACACAGGTAAAATTGCCCAGTAAATCGAGCCTACAGTTACGTTATAATTTTTCGGGTCCACGCAACTCTGCCCAGAGTAAAAGAGCCGCTATTCACGGTATAGATTTGGGTGTAGCACAGAACTTTTGGAAAGACCGTGCAAGTTTGCTCTTTGATGTGAGCAACCTGTTCGAACTAAGAAAATTTGCTACCACAACAACCGGACAGGATTTTAATATTACGCAGGTATACATTCCGAATGCTGCGAGGTACCGCTTAACTTTTGTGTACCGTCTAAACCTGACTAACGATCAAGCGATCAGACAGGCGAAGAGCGGAAACAGAAATTGATTGACTCATTATACCACACTTAAATTAAACGGCATCCCGTTTGCATTTAATATAGCTCACGTAAGGTTTACCATTAATGTGGTAAACGAATTTAGGAGTAAAAAGGCTGCGGATGCAGCCTTTTTCGTTGTTTATAGCGGTAATTTATGCTCACCTCAAATTTTTTATACTGATTACAGCAATCGGAATTGATATTCTTTCGATAATGTTGGGTAGAAAATTCCCCATTATTCCCCAAACTGATTATTAATGAAAATTTTCGAATCGAAGATCTAACTAGATCGGTGATATTTTTTAGGCTGGGTATTAAAATTTTATAGATTGAATATTTAAGCCTTACAGTTATCTCAATGTGCAATCTGGAAAAGACTTTTTCAAAAAAAAAGGACTGGTTTTCACCAGCCCCTGAGTTTTACCATAACAATTACTGTTTTTTGAAGATAGACGACTATTGTCTTCATTTAGTTTATAGTGGTACTAATCCCACATAGGTAGATTTGAATAATACTTCAAATAAAGAGGGTACTTCATATATCCCTGTATTTTTCCCCTCTTTTAAATAGCAGACATCATCTAAATCAGGACGATGCGAGGGAAAACCATTTATCCCTAACTATAATTCCCTCTTAAGCCAAATCATGACACGAAATTTGGATTCGTCTGATTGATACAAATTTAATGCAAGATAGAATGTGATGAAATGGGGAATAGTTAGAGGGGCAGTTCTGCTCCATGAATGGCTATAAAAACTCGATGAGTGCCAAATTTCTAATCGTAATTTAGCTAAGGATTACAATTTTAGATTACCTTTTATGGCGTTTTATACTATAATAAAAATTTATACAAATAGATTTTACCGCCTGTTTTCTCCCGAAATCAGCTCATTTACAGTATCATGAAATGCCCTAAAATCGACAGGTTTAACCAAAAGTCGGTCGGCATTCGATAGATTATCAATCGAATAGGTACTGTGCGAACTCACAAATACAATAAACCTGACACTGCTTCTCAGCATTCTTGCCACATCAAACCCAGAAACATTCATTTCAATATCTAAAAAAAGGAAATCTATCTTGTCAAATTCCTTAAAAGCAGCCATTGTGTCGATCGGATCTGTAAAACTGCCTTTAAGCTCAAGGTTTTCCATATTGGAAATATAACGTTCTATAATCTTAGTGATAATTGGCTCATCATCTAAAATTACGCAGCTATACGGACCAGTTGTCGAGGTATTCATATACGGTGTTTTTGTTTGTGCTTGCAAAAGCTTTACTAAGCTAGTTATTTGTACAAAAAAATAAAATAAATACTTTTTAAATTGTTTGGTACCAACTACCAGATGAAATGCAAGCCTAATCAATAGCCGCTAACGTTTGTTATATTTTTTGAATTGTTATATTTTAATTTCTGAATACATGATATTTTAAAAAGAATACAAGTCACTGAGCATATATCTGGCATAGTTATAAACCCAATATTAAATCAGGTTGGGGAAGAATATTGGGATGGGTTAAATGGTTTTTATCATAAAATCTACTGGATTCCCCTTTGTGTTAAAGTTTACTGTTCCATTTTCTTGGCTTTTAACTGAACTTTCTTTTCCGTTAATGCGCAATAGGTAAGCACTGGCTGGTTTTAAGCCTTTTATAGCTATAGAATACAGCCCTTTTGAATTTATTTTCCCTTCGATCGTTTTTTCATCCCACAAATTAATTTTCAGGTCGAGCTTGGTGCGGGTAGCAGGTTTTATTTCCATTACCATTGTCTCCTTGTTCTGGTGGTAGTAAGTGAGTATATCTGCTTTTTTGCCTACACCAAAATGTTCTGTACTGTTTACCGAAAATCCTGTGGTATTCAACAAATAATTATGATCTGTTAATATTAAAGTATAAACTGTCCCTCTGAGGGCATAATTAAATGTTGTACCGTTTTGTTTATTGGTGATGTTGGGCTCTAAACCCATACGGTTCCATTTTGGTCTTAATCCATACAGATCGCGGTAAAGCGCCGTTATACTGGTACTGATTCCAGCTAAAATATCATCACCGAGCCCTTTTTGCGTTAAACGGCTATATCTTTGCGAAGAAAGTCCGTCTTTATTATATTGCGCAAGCAGGTTATTGATGTATTTTAAGGCAATAGATTTATCGTAACCCGCATAAGCCCTAACGCCGAGGTAACCCCAGGTTGGGAAAATATCGCCATTTTCATATTTTGGGAAAGGCCAGTTTCCTCCGCTCACTTCTTCCATTTTAAACGAATCGAAGCATAACGGCCAATGAAATAGATTTTCTGCCTTCGAACGCTCTTCAATCTGATTTAAAATCTGGCTGATCCGTCCAGGGTCATCGCATATACCAAAGGCGATGGCCGCGAAATTTACAGGGGTAACCAGGTTATCACCATGGATACTGCCATCCTTATCTCTCCAATAAACGTATTGTTTCTTTTCGGCCGACCAAAATCCACCATCATGCGTGCTTTTGTTGAACGCAGTTTTAAGTCGTTCGGCTACTTTCGAATAGTAATCTGCACCTGCTTTGTTGCCCAATATGTTTTCGCAGTTTGCCCACAAGTTTAATGCTTCGTATAGTTGTGCATTAACAAAGGCGTTTTCGTAACTGGCCCAAACAATATCAAGCCAATCACTGGCTTTTTTTTCTGCGATGTTGTTGTTCATCATTTCAAAGATGCCATTGTGGTCGGTATCTCGACTGATCAGCCAGTTGAGTGCTTTTTCGCAACTTTTTTGATGCGACCTAAGCCAGGTGGTATCTCCGTTCAGATCAAACAGTTCGCTGGCATTGATCACATAACCGGTTTGCGAATCGACCGTGTAACCCCACATCGCTTCATAGTAGCCCGTTTGAGGGTTGTAGGTGCCTTTGATTTCATCGCCCGGAATATCGTGCCATCTGGAAAGTACGCGGCCATCTGCTAACATCGCTTCGTCGCGCTCCTGGTTAAGGGTTGCAGCCATATTGCGATCGTAGTTCGGGTCGTTAACAGCCAATCCAATCTGTGCGAAAAATGGCTCGTGGAGACATTTCCAGTTGGTAAGCCAGCCATTTGCCCCAATAATATTGTTGTCTACCACACCATATCGCCCGGTGGTGTTCAACAACTCGCGTACCGCTATGGTATCTATTTGTGGTAATTTACCCCTCGAGTAGGTCTTAAAATAATCAACATAGGCTAAAGTAAGGCTAACGGTACTTTTGCCTTTTTTTGCCATTGAAGGAGAAAAAACATCAAAATAGCCTGCCATATAACGGCTTAAGTGGTAACGTTGGGCCAGTGGTGTATCGGTAACCATCTGTGTGAAGGTAAATGTACCCATTTTACCATGCGAGAATTTGGAAGCTATTTTTTGATCATTGGAAATCTTCGGACTGATCTGTAGCCCATCTCCCGATACTGCATTCCAAAAGGTTACACCACCTGTATGAACGCCATAGGTATCATTTTCGTGTTCAAGGTATTTACACCAAACCATACCTCCGTTATCAAGTATTCCAGCCTTAAATGTAGAAAGACTGGCAAAGTTCCATTGCGGAAAAGCCTGATCCTCCATGAGGAAATTGTCAGCATAAGTGCGCTCAATATCCCAAATAATGCGTTCGCCGATTACCTTAAAAATCCAGGTTTCAGTTACTTTGGTCTTACCTTCACCATAAGTAATGCCACTTAATGTAATTGCCGATTCATTTTGTTTAACCTTTATCTGGCTCGAGCTCAGTGAAGTGACATTATTTTTCTGTAAAGTGACACCAGTTGTAATTCCCGATGGAGCAAGCGTATTCTTGCCCTTTAAATTAAGTTCTTTTACAAAACAACCCTTCGAATAATCGATCAGTACCGAAATACTTTTATCTGGGGCTGTGATATAAATGGTTTTACCGTCTCGGTCGTGTAGTATAGCCGGTTTTAGTGCGCCACAGAAAACACTTAGTGGTAAAAATAGACAGGTTAAAATGAAAATTATGGGTTTAGGGAATATCATATCGAGGATACTTTTTACCAGTTTAATTGTTTATCGGGATATAGATTAGCTTTACAGGACCAAGCAAGCCTGTTTTTTGCAAAGGCGAATCAGGGTTGTAAGGATTAATTCCCGACCAGGTTTCCCGTTCTTTCTCTGGTACAATTTTATCGCCGATCATCCGGTTTACCCAGGTGTTAACCACGTCAATACGGAATTTATTCAGACCTTGTTTTAGTGCCGATGAAACTTTAAGGCGATAAGGTGGCGTCCAAACCCCACCAATATATTGATCATTTATCCAAACCTTAGCCATATTGTTTACTTCACCAAGATCGAGATAAACATCATTGTTTTTTACATCAGAAAGCTCAATTTCAAATGCGCTGTTGTAGATGATGTTTCCGGAAAAGTATCTGATGAGTGGATCATTCGATTTCGAAAGATCCTGTAGCTTGGCTAGTTGTATAGGCTTTGGATTGCTAAGCTTTCCTTCGAAATTTATGTCCCAAATGGGGTTCTGCTCCTTGATTTTGATTGGTTTGGGAAAATTCTTTTTACCCATCGAAGGTTTGCCATTTGTTCTAAATACGATAAACATACTTTCATAAGGCTGTAATTCAATAGGTACCGCTGTTACGTCTCCCTGTGCGGAAAATTCGGGGAGTTTACGCATCGAACCATCTATCGGATTCCATAATTCAGGTTGTTTGCCTTTGATACGAAAGGCAATAGGGGTACTTTGAACGGCTGCACTCTGGTTGGTAATAAAATATATATATCCATCATCAGTTTTACGATGGTTAAAATTGATGGGCATTTCAGCAGGGATTTTACAATCTGCTATTGTTCCAATTTTTTCGAATACTGCTTCAAGGCTTGTTCCGTTAAAGATCCTGCCTTTGCCAAATTTAGCGGATGTAACATGATTGCCATCAATACCTTTCCATATCTCTGCAGCCATTTTTTTTACCAGGAAATCTGAGCTGGGCTGATTTTTTAAACTTGGTGAGCTCGCAGGAGGAGGACCTAAAACAACCGCGCCATCAGCAATCAGCTGCTTGATTTTTGAAAGTAATTCGGGCCGCATGGTGTTGATTTTGGGTAGCACCAAAACCCGATATGCCGTGCCATGTGGCAGGGTAATTAAACCATTTTTAACCTGGGCGTCGCGCAAAATCACTTCGGCATTAATATAGTCGAACTGATAACCTTTTGGAAGTGCAGGATCCTGTACTCCGGTCATTTTAGGTACATCTTCACCAATAAAATAGGCTACATCGGCAATGTTTAGTCCCTGACGGAGCATATAATTGCAGCGTTTAACGTAATCTATAAATAGATCCATGTGCGAAAACCAGGTGTTGTTGCGGTTAAATTCTGTTCCAAACCAGGCATTTGTGCCCGGGAATCTGGTCGAGTCGGGCTGATGAACATACACATGGAGCAGGGTATTGTTAATTCCTTCGGCAAAATATTTGTCGGTACGCTGTTTGGTATCAGCGGGTACATGCGAAAATGCCGGACCCCCACTGGTATTCGATTCGGCCGAGACTAAGTTTTTGCCATAAATGTGCGCGCAAGAAGAAGCCGCGCGGTTTTCGATATTGCCCAGGTCGTTTTCCCAGGAAGGGGAGCTACTGGGTAGCCAATATTCGCCTCCAACTGCGTCTGATTGACCGCCATACATCAGAAATTCTGCCGGAAAGCCCCAATGGCCGTAGTTTTCGAGCCAGGTACTTAAACCATACCTATGGCAAATTTCTCTAAATCCGCCCACATAATCATAAGCTATTTTATCGGCAATCAATCGGCGTAAATCCCATAAAAACCGATCCGATTGGCGCTGACTGCCTACTACTTTTCCGAAATATGCCGGCAGATAAGGAAGTGCATCGTAACCATAGGTTTTTTTGAAAGATGAAAGTAAATCATCTGTGAAATTCTGTCCTCCAGATTCGTAACTGTCTTGTACCACAACTTTAAATGTTTTGCGGTCGTTTGCGGGTATGCGTTTCAGTATTTTGCCAATAAAAGCATCAAAATGTGTAGCAACATGTTCTTTACTCATTTTATCTACTTCTAAGCCTGTGCCATCAGGACCACCTGGATTATTGGTAACGCCTGTGGGGGTCATACCCGTACGCAAAACGATCCATTCTCCTTCAGGAACTTTCCAGTTTAGTTGTCCATCAGCATTGAGGTATTTTGAAATGTCCAATACTTTCGCCGGGTTGATGTTGCGCGATAAATCTTTTGCCTCCGGTTGTTTGCGCCACATATAATAGTCCCATTGTGGAAGCGGATCCTGAAACATTTTGGCAAAAGTTTTCGCCGCATAGTTTTCTATCTTTGGTGCGGCCGAAAGTGTTATTTCTGCAATACCGCTTTCATTACGTTTATTCACAATCAGAAGCCTGAATTCTTTTGCAGTTGTCTCATCAACCGACATAACGACAGGTGCGAAGGGCTGGAAACCTACAATTAAGGCCAAATGGTGCCAATCGATATTGAACTTGGAAATGGTTTGAAATTGACTGCTTTTTTTTGCCTGCAGTTCGAATGAAGCATTAATATTGGTATGCGAAGGGTAGATAGTTAAGCTGCGTGCCGTAAAATTTTTAGTGGTATTGAGATTGATTGTAATATTTTGGTTTTCTGGAAGTGCGGTTTCTGAAAGTTGGTTTCCATCAAATAAATTGTCGGCATTTTTTAGCGCTGGATTAATGTTGATTTTGGCATTTGATCGATCGAGGATTAATCGTTCATCTTTAGGCGCAGGATAAGCGATTACCTTTACATCTTCGAACGCTTCAGTTGGTTTTTTTAAGGTGGTGCTGAGCTTTAATGGCCCTTTTACCCTCAGTTCTGTACTGGCAAGGTAACGCATGGCTTCGTTGGGTTTGATCCAGGGCCCGCCGGCCTGTGTCCAGCCAGGGGAGTTGAACATCCCGATCTCAATGCCTAATTCTGACGCTTTTTTTAATGCGGCATGGGTAATGTCCCACCACTCATCACTCATTAATTTAACATTCCGACCGCCCGGATAGGGATCAAAATAGATGTTACCGATAAATGCACGGTTAATCCCCACCTTTTTCATCGCTTCCAGATCTTTGATGACACCCGCTTTGGAAATATTGCCCGACATCCAATACCAATAGATACTGGTTTGAACAGAAGCCGGTGGTGTAATAAATTCTTTTTCTAAAGAATTGTTTTGTGCAAAACAAAAAGAACAGCAGGCGGCAAATAATAATGAAAGATAAAATTTTATCATGAACAGATTGGTGCTATTTGGTTTGGGGTGATTGTTAAGGTAACTAAATACACTCACTTTAAACACAAATTTAAGGCATTTCTACACCAATCAGTTTTCCCAAAATGAACTTTCATTTGTCCTTTTTGATAATAAGCTAAAGCATAAACCTGATCAAGAATTGTGTTTCGTGTTCTTTTATGGTTTTTAAAGAGAACTCAAAACCATGGTTTAATAAGATTTCGCGTACCAGGGTTAATCCAATTCCCTGGCCATCTTTTTTAGTGCTAAAAAACGGGCTGAACAATTGTTCGGTGTCCTGTTGAGAAATTCCCTTTCCGGTATCGGAAATAATCAGTGCTCGTTTTGCTTTATCCAAGGTAAACTTAACTGTGCCCTTATTTTCGACGGCTTCTATTGCATTTTTTACAATATTGATCAGAGCCTGCTCCATTTGTTCAACATCAGCCAAGATGAAATAGGGCTCCTCAGTTATTTCAAATTCAATCTTTATATCTTTCTCGTTTGCTATGAAATACATCAGGTCAGATACCGATCTGATCAGTTCTACCAGATCGATTTTCTTCCTGTTTGCATCTGGCAATTTAACCAGGTCGGCAAAGTTGCGCATAAAAATATTCAGGTTCTGATTCCGGTCTACCGCAATTTTCATTGCATTTTTTAAGGGGTAATCCTCTTGATTTAACCAAAGCGCCTGTTGGGCCAATGCGGTATTGATGATTGAATTTACAGGCCCCACCGTATTGTTTACTTCGTGTGCCATCATCCTGATTACTTTGCTGTAAACGCTTTTTTCTGCAGCAAAAATTTCGGCGGTTACTTCTTCCATCATGATGAAAATCCGCTCGAAACCACGGTCTATAAATCTTGACTTTTGAATTTTGTAAGTGTGCAGCCCATTAACACGCAACATTTTAGAACTGCCCGTTTTCATTTCGTGGAGCTGATTTTCAAGCAGATTTGGGTTGTCGGCTAAAATTTCAGTTGCTTTTGGGTTAATCTGTTTGATCTGCCTGTCATAATCCAATATAATAATCCCGGTAGGTGAGGTTTGGATCAGTTTTTCTAAGAAGAAATGTTGTTCCTGCTGTTTAGTCCGTTCAGTCCTTAACTCATCAATCATCCGGTTATAAACATCAACCAGTTCGTCTACTTCTTTTTTGCCCGTTGCTACAAATTTAACATTGAAATCTTTATCCTTTATGGCCGAAATGCCCTGTTTTAAATAGGTGAGCGGCGCAATTAACTGTTTGTATAAACTCAGTGAAATTATGATCGAAATGATGATAAATACTTCGGCTACCAGGAAAAATAGTTTATTTTCTTGGAAAATGAAGTAACTCATCACCAGACAGATGAGGTGGAGGATCACTAAAAACAGGATATATTTAGTCTTCAGTTTCATTAAAAGGAATTTGATATTTTTCCAACCTGCGGTACAGCGCGTTTCGCGTAATGCCCAAAGAGGCTGCGGCTTTGGTAATCCTGTTTTTATGGAAATTCATGGCCTGTTTCACCATTTCGGCCTCCATTTGATCTAAAGTCATGGTGCCAACGCCTGGCAATTTTACTTTCTCATTTTTTAAAGGAGATAAATTCAATTGAGATTGAAAATCATCAATTCCCAGCTCATTTTTATGGCTGATTAAAACGGTCCGCTCAACAAGATTTTTTAATTGCCTGATGTTTCCGGGTAAAGCCAATTGCTGCAGCCAACGCATGGCAGGTGGGGAGATAGACAATTCAGGACGGTTATAAATCTCTTTCATATTGTTGATGAAGAAATTTACCAATAATGGGATATCCGACGGGCGGGCCCTTAAAGCAGGTAAATGGATGGTAATAAGATTAATGCGGTACAATAAATCTTCCCTAAATAATCCCGAGTTTACCATTTCGTTAAGGTTTTTATTGGTGGCACAAACCACTCTGGTATCAACCGTTTTGGTGCGGCTGCTGCCCAACACTTCATAGGTTCTATCTTGTAGTACCCTTAATAATTTAACCTGACTTGAGGCTTCCAGATCACCAATTTCATCTAAAAATATAGTGCCTTTGTTTGCCATTTCGAAACGGCCTGTTCTGTCGAAACGTGCATCTGTAAATGCTCCCCGAACATGGCCAAACATTTCACTCTCAAATAAAGAAGAAGAAATACCGCCTAGGTTTACCTTAACAAAAGGTTTATTTGCGCGGTTGCTGTTTTCGTGGATGGCCTCGGCGATCAGTTCTTTTCCGGTTCCGCTCTCGCCGGTAATGAGTATGGAAGCATTTGTGGAAGCCACCCGCCCGATGGTTTCCAGAATAGCCAACAGACCCGGGTCTTCACCAATAATCTGTTTGAAGTTATATTTTTTATCCAGTTCTTTTCTGCTTCTGGAGATTGCTTTTTTACCGTTTAACTGTAATAATGTTTCTACTGATTGCAATACATAGTCGTTGTTCCATGGTTTATTGATAAAATCGTTTGCACCCAGTTTCATTCCCTGTACTGCAAGTTCGATACTCGCCCAGCCTGTAATCAGGATAATGGGTAGGGAAGTATCAAAAGACCTCATTTTTTTGAGGAGTTCCATTCCCTCTTTTCCAGAAGTATCAATCGAAAAGTTCAGATCTAAAATAACCAGTTCAGGCTTCTGGGTTTTAACAACCTCAAAAGCCTGAACAGGATTGTCTGTAGTAACGATTTCATTTCCAGTGCTTTTTAAAAGAAGTGAAAGTGACGTCCTTACAGCTATATCATCATCAACAATTAATATCATATGCGAAGTTAAGATAAGTATTATTCTTCATGCAATGCAATAGCAGGATGGATACCAGCGGCCTGTTTACCGGGGTAAAACGAACAGAACAAAACCAATAGGTAAATGAATGCCACCGACAAGAGCATCGCGATAATATAAGCGCTTGTGGGGATGTTAAATACGCTCAATAATGGAAATTGAATGGCAAAAAAACAACCCACAATTAACGACATGGTGGCCAGGATCATCGCTTCCATTACCAGTTGAGCGGAAACCGCCCGACCGCTTGCACCAATGGCCCTGCGTAAACCGATTTCTCCCTTTCTTTTATTGATATTGTACCACAATACCCCAAATAGGCCGAGCGCTACATTGATGATTAGAAAAGAAGCAATGATGATAAATATTGTCATCGGAATAATCGTTTGCCTATTTCTGGAATCGCGCATTTCATCTACATGTTGTATTTCCACAGCGTTATGCGTGGATGTTGCCATAAATTTATACAGTTGACTTTCGAAAGTAGCATCGGCACCTTCGCGTACTTTAATTAAAAGCGTTCCGGTCCATTTTAAGTAACCTGTATCCAATGGACTAAATAAAGCATTGTTGCCGGGCTGGAAATCCCCATTGGCTTTAATATCGGCTACTACGCCAATCACTTTCAATTTGTTTTTGTCATCAAAATCACCAATCAACTTTCCTGTAGCTTTTTGATTTCCAAACATTTCATTTTTTAGTGTTTCATTAATAATAACACCTTTATCTTTGCTTACGGCATCTTCCGGTAAAAACCAGCGGCCTTCGAGCAAGGGAACATTCCATACTTTTTGATAATCATTTCCGACCATAAAATTGCTCACACGATCAAATTTTCGCCTGTTTTGAGTAAGACCAGTGCTCATAAAACTATCAGAATAAGGATAGTTGGAACTTGAAAAAGATACATGTTCAATCTGCGGCATGGATTTTAATGATTTGGTGAGATTATCATAAAAAGTGACCAGCGAATCATGATTTTTGGGCAGCTGACCATTACCATAGGCAACCGACCAAACTCTTTTGTAATCGAAACCAAGAGGCTTGCTGTAATTCTGGTAATAATAGGTGAGGTAAGAAAAAACAGCAAATATCACAAGAAAAGAAATGAGGATTTCGGAGAGGAAAAGAAAGTTCTGGTTCCTTTTGTTCCATATCAATTTAAATAGGTGTTTAAACATAATAATATCTTTTATTTAGGCTTTAAGGGCTTTAACTACGTTTAGTTTCGACATGCGCCAGGCTGGATAAACGCCTGACAGAAGTCCAAAGAATATGCAGGCAAAGAAACTACAGCACAGTACTGTGAAATTTAAAGAAAGATGCATATTGGAGAGAAAATTCGACTCATTGATGAGCATAATCACGACCAGCGAAAGGGTTAACCCTATTAGGCCACCAAGAAATGTAAGGATCATATTTTCTACAATAAACTGGTAAACCAATGTTTTTGACGATGCACCAAAAGCTTTACGAACGCCAATTTCAGATGAACGTTCCATGATTCTGGTAATGTTGATATTCACCAGATTGATGGTTGGCAACAATAGAAATAAAAGTATAAATCCAGCAGCCATTGTGATCACTTTTATAACAGCTGCATCTGTTGAGCTGCCTCCAATTCTTCTGCTAATCGTAGTGAAAAACGGATCGGCATTACAATACAGTTTGTCAAAATCTTTCGGAATTGGTACTTTCTTCAACATCTGCTCGAATTCTTTTTTCAATTTGGGTAGATCATTTTTACTTTTTGCAAGCAGAATTGCATTATAAGCACCCATTAAATCGGTATTGTTGCGGTTTTCTTTTGAAAGGCTGTATGGTAAAAACATATCGCCACTAAAATTGCGGACCGTTTCTGATACATTTGCAACCACCCCAATTACTCTGTAATTAATATTATCTGCGGAAATATATTTACCCACTACTAATTTTTCATCACCAAAATAGGCTTCCTTTGTTTCTTCAGAAATTACCGCAACCATTTCTGCATTATCGATTTCCTTTTGCGAAAATGCTTTGCCTTCCAGAAATTTATATTCCAGTACATTCCAATAATCAGCATTTGTGTATTGATAGCCTATAACAAGTTTTTTATTATTCACATAAGCGTTAGATGATTTTGCCCCAGATGTAATCGCTATTTTTTGTAGGTTTTTTAATGTAGCTACATAATGTTCCAAAAAATAAACTGAAACATTACTGCTGTTCATCCAGCCTTCTTTTGAATTTTTGATTTCAATCCTTTCCAGATATAAGGAACGTTCTCTTTTGTAATCCGGGTAATCCGGACTGATCATTTTATCGGCGAGTGCCGTAACCACCATTAAAATGGTGAGCGTAAAGCTAATCCCGAATAAGCTGATGAAGGTGAAGAATTTTCTCCGTTTCAATACAGCTATGGCTATTTTAAAGTAGTTTTTTAACATAATAGCGGCTTATTGAACTTGTGAACCATCGAACAAACGCACCAATCTGTGTGTTTTGTGTGCCATACTTTCATCGTGTGTTACCATTACAATCGTAGTGCCTTCATTTTTATTCAGATTGATTAGGATATCCATGATTTCATTCCCCATGGCGCTATCCAGATTCCCCGTAGGCTCATCTGCCAGAATAATCTGAGGATTGCCTACAATGGCCCTTGCTATAGCCACACGCTGCCGCTGACCACCTGAAAGCTGTGTGGGGAAATGTTTTAACCGGTTGCTTAAGCCAACTTTTTCTAAAGCTGCTGTGGCCAGCATTTTACGTTCCCTGGCCGATGAAGTACGGTACAAGATGGGTAATTCCACATTGTCCAAAACCCGCAGGTCATTGATCAGGTGGTAACTTTGAAAAATAAAACCCAGTTTTTGGTTCCTGAATTTTGCGAGTTTTTGATCCGAGAACTGACTGATATCCTGCTCATCAATTTTAATGTTGCCTTTTGAAGGTTCATCAAGCAGGCCCATAATATTGAGCAGAGTACTTTTGCCACAACCTGATGGCCCCATGATGGAAAGAAATTCACCCTTGGCAATATCAAGGCTGATCCCGTTAACGGCAAGGGTTTCGACGGTATCGGTCCGGTAAACTTTTTCGATGTTGTGTAAGCGTATCATAATGTATAATTAGTAATTAAGATTTATTAATAGGTTATTTTTCTGTTTTTTTCGAAATCGTAAAGTGATAGATAACGGAGTTGGTAATATGCACCCCAGAAATCGCGGAGTGAAGAAACATAATCACGTTTTGCCCTGTCGTTTTCCTGAAAGGCAATACTGAGATCGGTAATGCTCAGGTTACCCAAAACATAACGTTCGCTGGCTATTTTGTACTTTTCGGCCGCAATCTTTTCAGCCTCATCAGTGAGCAGGATCTGTTCTTTCATCATGTTAAAAAGGGTTACCTGTGTTATAATCTGCTGTTTAAAAGTCTGTTTATCCTGCTCAACGGCATAGGTAACCAATTGCTCATTGGCCTGCGCAGTTTTGGTACGCGATTTAGATCGTCCCCAATCCATTACCGGAATAGAAAGCTGAATTTCGACCGACTGCTGGTTTTTTGGCGAACGGTAAATATCGAATGCACTGTTTGCCGCATTGGAGAAACCAAGGTTCGCCCTTAAAGTGGCGGTTAAACCATTTTCACCTCTTGCTTTTGCCACATCTCTTTTTGCTTCTGCCAAGCGGCGGATAAACCCAATGGCATCCGAACGGTTTTCAAAGGCCTCTGCAAGTACCTTTTCGGTAATTACAGTCATCTGGGCCACTACAGCAGGCATATCCAGTTTAATCCTGTCATCGCCTTCAATGCCGGTGTAACTCCGTAGGTTTAATGTGGCAATTTCTACATCGCGTTTAGCTGTCCCTACGGCTTTTTTGGCATTTAAAACTTCTAACTGGAGTTGCAGAATTTCATTTTTAGAGATTTTACCCAATTCGAATTTGGTATCGGCAATGGTTAAGATGCGTTTGGTGTTTGCATAGTTTAAATCGGCAATGTTCAGGTTAACTTGCGCAAGTAATAAATCGAAAAAATATTCAGTAACCGTAATGGCAATTTTTTCCTGTGTTTCGATAAAAACCTGTTTACTCTCATTAAATTTTAGCGGTTCTATTTTCTTGTCCCATTTTAAGTTGTTAAACTGGAGAAGGGGTTGCGTATAGCCAATACCATAAGGAATGCCGTTGTATAACACACTGTTCCTGTCGAAATCATCAAAACGCTGTAGCTGTGTAGTTCCATAAATCGTTCCACCTGTAGCCGCAATACTTTGACTGAAATTTAGGGTTAACGACGAGTTATCATAATGTACAGGTTGAAAAATTATGGTTCCATTCGGTTGTTGAACTTGTGTGTAACTTTTGGTGTAACCAGGCAAAATACCTTGCAGGGCCAGCTGGGGCTGGTAATTGGATTTAAATGTGCGCCATTCCCAGTATTTGGTTTCCTTTACGGTAATGGCCTGTTTTGCGGCAATGGAGTTTGCTTTGGCCATTTCTACCACCTGTTGTAAAGTTAGCTTTAAGGTATCTATTTTAGGTGACGAAAAAGCAATTAGACCAAACATCATCAATAAAGCAATAAGTGAAAATTTCCTTGCCATAATTTTAATTGCTGATGGTGATGGTTTTGGTGTTTTTATAATCGCCCATGTCTGAGGTGATCACTTCATCACCTGCTTTCAATCCACTTAAAATTTCTACATAATCGAAATTGCTTAGGCCTGTTTTAACCGATCTGCGTTCTGCAATCCCGTTTTTTAGTACGAAAACATCCTGGAGATTGGAGCCATTAAATGCAGGACCATTGGCAATCCGTAAAGCGCCATTTCTGGTTGCGGTAACCAAAAAAACATCCACCTTTTGGTTAGGGCGTAGTTCTTTACTATCTTTTTGGTTTAATTGAATATCGAAAGAAACAATGGCATTGCTTACTGCAGGCGAAATGTTTACGATAGAACCACGCAGTTGGGTGTCGCCTATGCGGATAATCGCCGTCATGTTGTTATGGATTTTATCCAACAGATTGTCAGACATGCTCCCGGCAACTTTAAACCCACTTAAATCAGCAATTCTAACCAGAGCATCGCCCTCATGTACACTCGATCCTATGTTTTTGTTTACCCAGGTAATTACGCCTGGTCTTGTTGCAATTACCTCGGCCAGATCAAGTTTCCGTTTTAAAGCATTCAGATCGTTTCTTTGAATGGCCAGGGCAATTTCAGCTTCCCTGATCTCGATTTTCATGGTTTGCTGTTTGCTTTTGATCTCATTTTCCAACTGCAGTTTTTCCAGTTCAGCCACCTTCAGGTTAAGTTCTGCAGCTTCAACATCTTCTTTTGTTCCTCCACCAGCTTTTAATAATCTTTTTGCTGAGGAAACCGCATCTTTCAGATTGCTGATCCGCAATTGTTTGATACTGTTAGATGATTTGATGTCGAAAAAACTTTTCTCCAGATCCAGTTTCAGCTTCCGGATTTCATTTTCTTTAGATTCCATCTGGAACTGCAGTTTGCCATAATCGGTTTCGCTGACCGATTTATCCAGCGATAAAATCGATTGACCTTTTTTAACTTTATTACCGGCATCCATCAGCACGGCTTTGATTGAAGCGTTAATGGGGCTTGTTAAAACCTCCTCAAATTCGGGGAGCACTTCGCCGGTGGCATTAATTGTATTTTCGATTATTCCGGTTTCTACTTTGGCGGTTGTAATATCGGCACTGGTTAACGATGGTTTGAAATAAAACCGAACCAACCAAATGGCTGCGGCAATCAAAACTATAATTGCGAAAATTAAGAGGTAAGTTTTTTTTTTCCTTTTCGATGAAACTTCTTCTTCAATGAGTTTGTCCATTTAAATACTTTTGCACCAGGCTTTACAATAGAAATGCCATTGTTAAGTTGTTGGTAGTCAGTATTTTGATTTTGTTTCGGAAAATGAAAATGCCCGATATCGAACATCTTGTTTGTTATCGAACAAAAAAGCTTAGCGATGGAAAAGGAACAGGCAGTCTGAAAGAACTGCACACTATGATGTATACCGATTTTCTGTACTTGGTGTATATAGGTTACAGATACATAAAAAAAGCCATCTACAATATTGTAATATGGCTGGAAGTAAAGGTAGATTGATTTGAGATCAATTGTACCTGAAGTTTAGGGAATGTAAATGAACTATTTGTTCAACTGTACTAATGATTGAACTGTTATAATTCCTGAGATTTTGTCAACGTTCGGTAATCGCATTTTGGCGATATTATTCTCTACGTTTAAAGAAGGATTATTGGTTTTTGCAAGTGCGGCAATATCTCTGGTCGTAGTAGATAACATTTTTAGCGACAACAAAAATAAACGCTCATTTTGGAAATCCACATCAGATTTTTCGCTATAGCTATATTGAACACTATCTAATAAAACCAACTTTTCGGTAATTTGAACCAATGCTTCATCCGATAGGTTTAAGCCCTGTATTCCGATAACGCGGTTATTTTTTACATAATAATCAAGGCCATTAAAAGTAATAATGGTTAAATTATTCCTGTTTATAATATATTCGGCTTTAGGTAATTTAGCGTTCTTACGGTTTTTGTTAAACTCATTTCTTTGGGAAGCTAATCTTTCGATCATATCGTTTCCATTTAATTTTTCAATATTCTCAAAAACAGTTGCCAGCTTGTTTTGGTTTTGGGCCAATACCGGGATTGATATTGAAGATATTGAGGCGATTAAAAGAAATAAAAAAGAGGTTGATTTGGCAATTTTCATGTTACAAAGATAGCGCTTAAAAACCTGCTTTTAAAATTTTTGTAGTTTTAATATTACAGTTTTAAGCTGTTTTTGGAATTTTCATGATGATAAAAATCAACATTTTGGATAATTCACTGTTTTTTACCATACAAAGCAAGTTGAGGGTAGCATTTTTAGGAAGAAAACTGATTTGATAACCGGAATTTTATTTGGAGTTAATAGTTGTGGGATAGCTTTATTTTATTACCATTAAACCTGATCAGCTGAAAAATTATTTTAATATATTTATACTTAAACTGTTCAAACCAAAAAAATGAAATATTTAAGTTTTTTGATCCTGATAATGTCCTTGATGTCGTGCAAGAAAGATGATTCGGTAAAGCCTGCCGATCAGCTTATTGGCAAATGGGAATTAGTCTCTTCTTCTGGTGGGATAGCTGGTATTACCATTAATTATCCGGCAGGCAGCGGCAATACCGTAGAATTTAATGGATCATCATATAAAGAGATAAGGGACAATAAGCTTACGAGGGCAGGAGCATATACAACAAAAAAGCAAATGAGCATGCTTTTGCAAGAAGAAGGAGACGGATTGGTTTATGAAGGTAATGAACAAAGGTACTTTTTCAGTATTTCGGGTAGTGAACTTTCGATATATCACGACGCCAACGATGGTTTTAATAATCGATATCAAAGGATAAATTAAGCATTATTCCATGTATTGGAACATTGAATAATACTTAAAAATTTATTAAGAGGCGTAAATCAGTTTTTTTGCTTTAGTAAGCTTGAAAACCTTTTTATAAGTGAGTTCCAGGTCGTCTTTTTTCCAGCTGTAATTGCCTTTTTTACCTGTTCTGGTTAAAACCTGACCTTCTTTGTAGCCTTTTAAAAATACCTCTGCTTTTTTATAGTCGGTACTAAAAATAACAGCAGCCATAAAGTTTGCAGTTTTGCTGCTATCAACTTCTTTCAGCTTAATTTTTTGTGCAAACACCTGGATACAGTTATTCTTTATAGCAGAATAAGTGTAACCTGCAGATCCTATGCAGCCGTGTTTGTCGCGGTCGTTGCCCACAACTACCTGCGAATAAACAATTGTTGTAAATAGGATCAAAACGGTGCTGAGCAATAGTGATTTTCTATTCATTTTTTAGAGGTTAATTTATAAATCCTTACTCTGGAGGCTTTTCAGGAAACGCCAATAATTAATTAATTATCTGAATAAAAATAACAATAAATATCGATGTATGCTAGCTATTCTATTTTGTATCCGGCCTTCAAAAAAAGATTTTTTTGGCTCATCGCCCATGTTAAATATCCTGTTTTTAACACAACGTTAATATCAGGTTTATATAGCAGCCTTACTTTTGTGATGTAAAATATTTGGTTAGTATTATACAGGTTTAGTTAGTTGATAAGAAAAGGCTGCAATGGATATTGCAGCCTTTTTAATTATAAGGCTGATTAAAATTTCCAGATATTCGTGGCAAACAAAAAGAGCTGATTAACGTTACATTCTGAAATGAAAAAACGTAATCCGAATTTCATCTCAAATTTAAAACCAGATCTTTTATGAAAAACATTTCTTTATTATTGCTCTCTGTGATATTCTTATCGCTCTTTTCGCTCTCTTGTTATGCACAAAATCCGATTTCTTTAAACCCAGTACCCATAAAAATCGAAAAAAAGGCAGATTATGCTAAAGTACAGCCTTATTATCAGCTCGATTTTAGCGCGGCACTGTGTTTGTTCGAAGTTAGGGTTAACGATGTTCTTGTGTTTACCCTTAATTTGGAAGGGCAGGCTTCTTCAATGATTCCGATCAATTCGGCTATTCTACAAAGTGGTAAACAAGAAATTTCAATCAAAGTGCTGCCACTGGCTGGTCAAAAAGTATTAAATCCTAACGCTCAGTTCAAATACAATATCAAAGTTTTCGATGCCGCTAAAGACCTTAACTTTAAAGAGCAGCTTCCTGGAGAATATGCGATTGTAAAGGTAGACCCTGCCAAAAAGCAAACATCGCTCAGCCAAACAACCTCTTTTAATGCAGAGGTGCCTTATACTATTAATGCTTACCAAACGGGAACCGATTTAAAAGCGGTAAGTGGATTAAAAGAAAAATTAACCGCTGCCTATCAAAAACTAGGAGAGCTGATTGCAAAAGGGGATTTGGAACAGCTAAAAAAATTAATCGCCAATAGAGAAAGTGTAGCCGCTGTAACGATGTATCTGAGTAAAGAAGAATCGGATGACCGAATGAAAGGGATGCTAAGCGACTTAAAAACGGGTTTTAAATTAATGCCTATTCCAGCTAATGCAATGGTTAAGGTTTTTGGCAACAATAAAATAGCTGCTTTGGTTACACCGCAGGGTGGTTCGGTGATCAGGCTCAAAAATGAGAAGGAGCAAGAAGAAATGGAACTCGAATTTACCTTTTACATCCCAACAGGTAAGACTGAATTGGAAATTATATAAAAAAATATTTGCGTTATTGTAGGCCTTACTGTTGAAAAATGGTAAGGCCTGTTTATTTTACAACGGCTTAAACATCGTATTTTAAAAATATCTGAGCATTTATTTGTTTATAAATGAATATTCATTTAGTTTTGTCACGTAATTAGATTATGAGGACAAGAGATATCAATAAAGAGCAGCTGGTAAAACAAAAGGCCATCGAAACCATTGTAAAATATGGCTTGGAGGGTTTTACAATAAACAAGCTGGCGAAAGCCTGTGGCATATCAGTTGGTACACCCTATGTTTATTATAAAGATAAAGACGATCTGATTGTTAAAATCGTGATGGAAGAGGGGGCAAGGATGGAAGAGGCGATGCTCCGTAATTTTGATCCGGAGGCTTCGCTTGAAGATGGTTTACGCATCCAATGGCAAAACCGCTTTGATTACATGATCGAAAACCCCTTACTCGGACAGTTTTTTGATCAGATTAACAGTTCTACTTACCACGAGCAGTTTTTACAACTGTTTAATGGTGAAGTTGGCGGTTTGATGAGCAAGTTTAAACAAGATATCACGGCCTTTCTCAACAATGTAGTAAAACGCGGAGAAATGGACGAGATGCCTTTTGAAGTTTATTGGTCGGTGGCCTATTCGCCATTATATTCTCTGTTGCGTTTTCACCAACGGGGGCAAAGCGTTGGAGGTAAACCCTTTAAGATTACCGACGAGATACTCTGGGCCGCGTTCGACCGTGTTATTAAAGCTTTAAAAAATTAAAGCTTTTTTTTAAAGCTTATTATTAAATAATTATTCATTTAAGAATGGAAAATTTTGATCACATATTATTATTTAAAACCAATCTGGAAGCTGCCGATCATATTCAGCTAAAAGAAATTTTTAACAAAGAGGGTATAGCGGAGTGGAACGTTGATCTGGATGATGAAGACCGGGTGCTTCGCATTATATCTACCAGGATAAACCATGCCTTCGTAATACAATTAATTACCGCTTCCGGCTTCGAATGCTGTAGGCTAACTTAAAATAGAAATGAAAAACAAACAACAAGATATCATCCCATTTACACGATACCAAAAGATCGTGATCTTTATTCTGGCCATGACCCAGTTTACCGTTATACTAGATTTTATGATCATGTCGCCATTGGGTGATATGTTAATGAAATCGCTTGATCTTAAACCTGCAGCTTTCGGTGTAGCCGTATCAGCCTATGCTTTTAGTGCAGGTATATCTGGATTGCTTACCGCTGGTTTTGCCGATAAGTTTGACCGTAAAAAACTATTGATCTTTTTTTACTCTGGATTTATTCTAGGCACCGTTCTATGCGGTTTGGCCGACACCTATCCGCTGTTATTGGCAGCACGGATTATTACAGGATTATTTGGTGGCGTGATCGGATCGATCTCCATGGCCATTATTGCCGATCTTTTTGCCTTGCAACAGCGTGGCCGCGTAATGGGCTTTGTGCAATTGGGCTTCGGCGCCAGTCAGGTATTGGGCATACCCATTGGGATTTACGTGGCTAATGCCTGGGGCTGGGAATCGCCTTTTTTAATGACGGCCGGACTGGCATTTATTATCGCGATTGTAATCGCGACTCAGTTGAAACCCGTTACCCAGCACCTTTTGGTACAACACGATCAATCGGCACTCAAGCACTTATGGCACACCGTTGCCAAGCGTGATTACCGTATCGGTTTTGCGGCAACTGCTGTTTTATCGATAGGAGGTTTCATGATGATGCCTTTTGGTAGTGCATTTGCCGTTAACAACCTGGGGATTACGAATGCAGAACTGCCAGTGCTGTTTATGACCTCGGGAATAAGCTCATTGGTAATTATGCCGCTCATTGGCAGGTTGAGTGATAAGGTAAGTAAGTTTAAACTTTTCACAGTAGCTACCATTTGGTTAATGATCATCTGTATACTGTACACCAATTTATCTACAACACCTTTTTATCTGGTATTGACCTTTAACGTGCTGATGATGATGGGCATGCTTAGCCGGATGGTGCCTTCGAGCGCATTAACCAGTGCAGTGCCTGATATGGCCGACCGTGGTGCCTTTATGAGTATCAATGCTTCGTTGCAGCAAATTGCGGGCGGTGTGGCCGCTGCTGTTGCAGGAATGATTGTGGTGCAAAAAAACAAATTCAGTCCGCTTGAACATTATAATATTGTGGGCTATGTAGTGGTCGGTGTATCGGCATTGAGTATCTTTTTACTTTATCGGGTAAGCCAGATTATTGCTAAAAAATATACAGATAAACCGCCCGTGCAGGAGGAAATCGTGCTGAGTGAAGGGATTTAAGCATTAATTTACGGTAATTTTTTTTTGACATGGTTTGATTTTCGTGCAGTGCAGAATCTGTTTAACTAGTAGAAGATCAGGCGATATGATTTGGTGCGTGGCTATCAAAAGTGTTAAAAGAAAATGATTAATGCTTGTGGATGCCTCTTTGTGAATAAAATTATTAGTTTTGCGGTCCGTTTATTGTAGATCGGAAAGAACATATTTAATTATGGATGGTCTATCATCCTATTAGAAAGAAAACATTATGGACAAATTTAAAGAAGTACAAGATCTGATTTCTTCAGTTGAAGCAGATGTAACCAAGTTTTATGATGGTGGTAACGCAGCTGCTGGTACACGTGTACGTAAAGCAATGCAAGACCTTAAAGTTTTAGCTCAGGATATCAGAGCTGAAGTAACAGAAAAAAAGAATAGCGCGAAATAATAAATTTATTGCGTTTTGGGAAAACAAAGCCTCTAGCATTAGCTGGGGGCTTTTTGTTTTATATACAAAACTGGGCGTGATGAAATTTAAAAGCCCGCGATTGTATTAAAGTAGTTAGCTAGTTCAACCTAAACACAAATTCCATTATCTTGTAAACGCAAAATTTAACGGCTTAATCAAGCTGTTAAATCTAAAAATTTTGCTAACGCTAATTCCAGATAGATCATGATTAAAAGATTACTTTCCTTGTTTTTATTGTTGTTTTCGTATCCTGCTTTTTCGCAGGAAACCATCAGAACCTATCTTTCGGGGACAGATAAAGACCATACCAAACAATGGGATTTTTATTGTACAGATGGGCGCAAGAGTGGCGTGTGGAATAAAATCCCGGTACCCTCTAATTGGGAGTTGCAGGGTTTTGGAAGTTATAATTACGGGCATGATAACAATAAGGCAAAGGAGCAGGGGATTTACCGTTACGAATTTCCAACAGGCAAGGTTACCGGGAAAAAGGTATTTCTTGTTTTTGAGGGCGCTATGACCGATACCAAAGTTATGGTGAATGGCAAACTTGCCGGAGACGTACATCAGGGTGGTTTTTATCGTTTCAAATATGATATTACAGCATTGTTAAAACCAACAGGTAAAAATTTGCTGGAAGTTACAGTAGATAAAATGTCGGCCAATGCATCGATCAACAATGCCGAAAGGAAAAGTGATTTTTGGGTTTTCGGTGGCATTTTCAGACCTGTTTACCTCGAAACCGTTCCCGACAAATTTATCGAAAGGGTAGCGGTTAACGCCAAAGCCGATGGTTCTTTCCAGCTCGATGTGTATGGCCAGAACTTAAATGCAAACGATTTGATCGAAGCCCAGGTAAAGAAATTAAATGGCGAAAATGTAGGCAAAGCCTTTTCGGTGAAAGCAAACCTCACCGATGGCATGTTAAGCCTGAAATCGAATTTCGCACATCCTGCATTGTGGAGTTCAGAATTTCCGAATTTATACCAGGTGGTGGTACGTGTGAAAAATAAACAGCAAACCCTTCATCAGGTAAAGCAAAAATTTGGTTTCCGTACGCTCGAAGTACGCAACGGAGATGGCTTTTATGTAAATGGCGTTAAAATACTGCTTAAAGGGGTGAACCGCCACAGTTTCTGGCCTGAAACAGGACGTACGTTAAGCAAAGCGGTGCATTTGATGGATGTAAAGCTGATGAAAGAAATGAATATGAATGCGGTTCGCATGTCGCATTATCCACCTGATGCCGAATTTTTGGATGTTTGCGATTCATTGGGTTTATATGTAATCAACGAACTTACAGGCTGGCAGGCCAAATACGACAATACCGTTGGACATCGATTGGTAAAAGAATTGGTAATTAGAGATGTGAACCATCCTTCAATCATTTTTTGGGCAAATGGCAACGAGGGCGGTTTTAATACCGATCTCGATAACGATTATGCCATGTACGATCCACAAAAGCGTACGGTGATCCATCCATGGGAGAAGTTTAACGGAACCGATACCAAACATTATCCCGATTATAATTATATGGTGAAGGCTGCTGCCTCGGGTAAGGAAGTTTTCTTCCCAACCGAGTTTATGCATGCCCTTTACGATGGTGGCGCCGGTGCTGCCTTAGATGATTTCTGGAACCAGATGCTGATCCATCCGCATGGTGGTGGTGGCTTTATCTGGGCCCTGGTAGATGAAAATGTAATCAGAACCGACAAAAACGGCATTTACGATGGTGATGGAAACCATGCGCCTGATGGAATTGTAGGGCCTCACCGCGAAAAGGAAGGTAGTTTTTATGCCATAAAAGAAATATGGTCGCCGGTTTTTGTCGATCTGCCAAAAATCGAAGAGCACTTTAATGGTAAAATTCCCATCGCCAACAGGTTCAGTTTTACCAGTTTGAATCAATGTACTTTTAAATGGAAGCTGGTTAATTTTCCTGCTGCAAAGGATGCAGGAACAAAAGCGGTACTGAATGCAAGCGGATCTGCCGTATCAAATCTTAAACCTGGTACAAAAGGAAGCCTTGATCTGACATTGCCAAAATCATGGGCACAGTGTGATGCCTTATATTTAACTGCTTACGGACCTGATCAAAGGGAAATATTTACCTGGAGCTGGCCGATTAAAACCGCTCAGTTAACTGCCCAAAAACAGGCAACTTCCTCATCCGGTTCGCCAATAACAGCTGAAGAAAAGGATCAGTTACTTTTGGTTAAACAAGATGGCAATAGCTATTATTTCGATAAAACAACAGGTTATATTTCGAAAGTAGTAAAACCAAATGCGACTATTTCGCTTTCTAAAGGCCCTTTATTGGCTGGTGTAAATACCACATTGAAAAATTTCACCTTTAAGGCCGATGGGCAGAAATATACTGTAGAATCGGATTATGAAGGTACAGGTAGTTTGCATGCCAAATGGACATTCGAACCGGGGAAACTGGTTAAACTCGAATATCAGTTCAACCAGCAGGGCGATGCCGATTTTATGGGTATTACTTTTGATTATCCGGAAGAGAAAATCACCGGAATAAAATACCTCGGCCGCGGACCATACCGTGTTTGGAAAAACAGGTTAAAAGGGTCGCAATTTGGCGTTTGGCAAAAAGATTATAACAATACCATCACGGGTGAAACCTGGGGTTATCCTGAATTTAAAGGTTATCACGCCGAAGTAAACTGGGTGGTGGTCGAAAATAAGGAAGCGCCGTTTACGGTTTATACTCCCGATCAGGACACTTACCTGCAAATATACCGCCCTGCACGGGAGGCCGCTGCATTAAGCAACAACAATGTAGAACCCGCTTTCCCCGACGGAAGCATCGGTTTCTTAAAGGGCATAAGTGCTATTGGTACCAAGTTTCAGTCGGCTTCGGTAATGGGCCCGCAAAGCCAGAAAAACAAAACAGATGGCCAAACCTTTAGCGGTACCTTACTTTTCGATTTTATCCATTAAACACAGCAATTAAAACCCATAATGAAAAAAATATCATCCCATAATACTGTTTCCAGATTATTTTCGATGCGCACTACTGGTATACTCTCCATAATGCTGACTGTATCCATTTCTGCAATAGCACAAAAGAAAACTGCAAATAAAAAGGCAGAAATTCCGGCAATCTCGGTTGGTGTACAGGTATATGCTTCGCATATACAGGCACCTACGGCTATCGTTTTCCCAGACAATGATCAGGCCTGGATTACCGAACAGGCGGGCAAAATCAGGGTTGTACAACAGGGAAAATTGTTGGAAGAACCTTTAATCGATCTGAAAGATAAACTGGTTAAACTCAATAATGGTTACGAAGAACGCGGTCTGCTTGGCATTGCATTACACCCGGCATTTAAAACGAACAAAAAAGTATACCTCTATTACGATATCCCCTCGGTTCAGAAATCTAACCATACCGGTGTGCTGGCGGAATATACATTGGCAGAAAGTGGAAATAAAATAGATAGGGCAAGTGAGCGCATCATTTTAACCATAGAAGAACCCGATGGAAACCACAATGGCGGCTGTTTACAGTTTGGCCCTGATGGTTTCCTGTATGTTTCTTTTGGAGATGGTGGTGGCCAGGGAGATGAACATGGTAAAATTGGCAACGGACAGGATATGAACACCTGGCATGGTAAAATATTGAGGATCGATATCAACACCGGATCGGGTTATAAAGTACCTACAGACAATCCATTTGTTGGTAAAACCGATGTTAAGCCCGAAATATGGGCCTATGGTTTCAGAAATCCATGGCGTTTTTCTTTTGATAAAGTCTCCGGACGGTTATTTGCAGGTGATGTTGGCCAATCTACCTGGGAAGAAGTGGATATCGTAAAAAAAGGTGGCAATTATGGCTGGCGCTTAATGGAGGGCACACATTGTTATAATCCTGATAAAGGTTGCGAAATTAAAGAAATGATTGCACCCACAGCCGAGTACCACCATAGCGAAGGGGTTTCGGTAACCGGTGGTTATGTGTATAATGGCAGCAAAAATCCAGAGATCAAAGGCAAATATATTTTTGCCGATTGGACCGGAAAGGGTTATTATCTTAAACAGGCTGGAAGCAAATGGACAAGGGGTAAATTATCATTCGCAAATATTGCCGATAACGCTAAAATAACTGCTTTCGGCGAAGATCCATCGGGCGAGCTGTATGTGTTAACCAATACCGATACTGGTCCGGAAAATAAAAACGGTACAATTTACCGAATTATTAAAAATTAAATTAAGCTTTTGTAAAGTTTAAAGAACTGGCTCAACTGTTCTGTATAGACCAGTAAAAGATTGAGACAAAACGTAGAAAGGTTGATCTGTAGCGGTAGCGTTAAACCAGATTTCTTATGTTTCTTTGCCATCCCCATCAAAACCATTGGCTTTTGATGGGGAACAAATGAGCCAGTTTAACACAACCAAATGAATACCTTACAAACCGATCAAATGCTGCCAAAAACCAAACAGCATTTTAAAATCCTCGATGGATTGAGGGGAATTGCTGCAATTTCTGTCGTCATTTTCCACTTTATGGAATTTGCCGTTCCCGATTATAAAGATAATTTTATTGCACACAGCTACCTTGCGGTCGACTTCTTTTTCTGCCTCTCTGGTTTTGTAATTGCCTACGCTTACGATAGCAAGGTAGAAAGTATGGGTGTTGTCCGCTTTATCCAGTCAAGGCTGATCCGTTTGCACCCGCTTGTAATTATCGGTGCGCTATTGGGGCTGATCACTTTTATATTCGATCCATTCAGCAACCTTTATCAGGGCTACGGCCTGGGTAAAACTTTGCTGATGTTCCTGTCGGCAGCTTTGTTGATTCCGTATCCGCTGGTTCACGAGCGCTATTTTAACCTCTTCCACCTTAACCCGCCAACCTGGTCGCTGTTTTGGGAGTATGTTGCAAATATTTTCTATGTTTTTGTGCTCTATAAAGTCAAAAATCAACTGTTATGGGTATTGATGATAATTGCGGCCCTTTTGCTGGGTTATGAAGCGTTTCATGTAGGCAATCTTGCCGTGGGCTGGGGTGGCGATAATTTTTTCGGAGGCGGTGCAAGGATTTTCTATTCCTTTTTAGCAGGAATGATCGTTTACCGGTCGAATTGGATCATCAAATCAGGGATTGGCTTTTTGCTGATGGGGATATTGTTGTTTGTCGTTTTCCTGATCCCCTTTAACGATAAAATGAATTGGATCACAGATGCTGTTACGGTAATCTTTTATTTTCCATTTTTGATTGCGCTGGGTGCTGGAGCAACTTTGACTGTAGGCTACGATAAAATCTGTAAGTTTTTTGGAGACATCTCTTACCCGTTATATATGGTTCATTATCCTTTTTTATGGATTTTCCTCAGTTATGTTGAAACTAAAAAGCCACCTATGAATGAGATGGTGGTAGTTATGATTATTTCTTTATTTTTATTGATCGGATTGGCTTATCTCATCATGATCTTTTTAGATCAGCCCATCCGTAAATATTTTACTAATAGGTTAAAGAAATTATCCCACAAATGAAAAATCTTATCTCCATCGGTTTGTTTAGCGTTGTAATGTCGCTCACCTCAAATCTACAGGCTCAAAGTCTTGATAACATCAGCTTTAAAGTTACTGCTGCTCCCGAATGGAGCAATCTTTTTATCAGAACTGATGGTTGGTTTGGTGGCGATGGTATTTACAGCATCCCACTGAATGGAAAAGAATCATCGCCCCCAAAAGCAAAAAAGACTTTGCTGATTTTTAGTGACAGCATGATCGGCAAGGTTAGCGATGGCAAGATGCAGAAAGGCGCGAAAATGATCCACAATTCTGTCGCCATTTTAGATGGAAATGCGCCCGACCCGAACAAAATTAAATTCAGCTGGAAAACGATTAAAAAAGAACCTGAATCTATATTTTCGCCCAAAACACCATTAACCGGTCCGAGCGATTATTACTGGCTTGGTGATGGTTTTGTAAACCAGGAATTGAACAATTCGACATTTATTTTTGGTTATCGTGTTAAAACAACTGAAGGTGGTGCTTTTGGTTTTGCCGAGGTGGGCAATACATTGATCAAAATTAAGGCGAACGAGCCTGTGCCATATCTCAACTATGAACAAAAAGATACGCCATTTTATATTGAAGAGAAGAGTGGGGAAATGGGATCGTTTGGTGCAGGGATATATGTAAATACAAAAGCTGCGGGTCAGTTAAATCCGGATGGCTATATTTATGTATATGGTACGCTGGGTAAAACCAAAAAACTCCTGGTGGCCAGGGTTGTACCTGCAGCATTCGAAAATTATAACAAATGGACTTTTTGGGACGGGTCAGACTGGCAATCTGATATCAAAAAATCGGCAGCATTAACCGATCAGGTTTCTAATGAGCTTAGTGTTTCTCAACTGCCTGATGGCAGGTATGCGCTGATTTTTCAAGAAGGTGGTATTGGAAGGCACATCTGTATGCAATTGGGGAAAACGCCTTATGGTCCCTTTGGTAAAGTATTTAAACTGTGGGATACCTCGGAGGCGATTGAACTGAAATCCTTTTTTACTTACAATGCAAAAGCGCATCCAAGTCTTTCGAAACCAGGAGAGTTGTTGATTAGTTATAATGTAAATTCGTTCGACTTTTTAAAAGACCTGGAAAACCATCCACATCTTTATCGGCCTAGGTTTATTAAGGTTAAGTTTGAGGGGATGTAAAATGGAGGATGGATTTGTAGAGGTGCTAAAGCTTTAACGTCCTGAGCGTAGTCGAAGGGGCTCCTTCCATCATATGCGAGGCCGGATGGCATGGAGCAGAGAATTTTCTCTTATGCTGTCATCCTGAGTGAGCGAAGGATCTCTGTGTAATTGACCACTACCTTAGTTTAGCCACCTTCCAGTTCTTGCCTAACGCGCTGTCTTGCCTCGGCTCGCCGCCGCCGAAGGGGCTCTTACCTTTTTCTTGATAAAAAGGTAACCAAAAATCAAGGCTTGGATCTGATGTCGGATAAATTCGTCAAAGCTTTTTTGGTCGCCAGCACAAGCCCCCGATGAAGAATCGGGGAAAGCGTGCTGCCTCCGGGTAGTGGTAGGTTGAAAGGAGGTGCTAAAGCTTTAACGCTTTCTCCTTCCATCATATCCGATGCCGGATAGCATGGAGGATATCGCATGCGGCATATTGTAGGGTGCGGTAAGTCTTCTCTTTTAGTCCTTTCCCTTTCAGGGGAAAGGTGCCGATAGGCGAATAGGGGTTAAGTGATGGAAGATGTAAAATGGATGATGGAATAATACGCCCAGCTCTGTGCCCTCTGCGCCTTTTTCCTTTGTGTTCTTTGTGGTTAAAAGAGTAAGCGTATCTACACGGTCGCAGTAAGTAGTTCTGAGCGTGCGTTCGATAGTTCTGAGCGTGCGTTCGATAGTTCTGAGCGTGCAGTCGATAGTTCTGAGCATGCGTTCGATAGTTCTGAGCGTGCGTTTGATAGTTCTGGGCGTGCAGTCGATAGTTCTGAGCGTGCGTTCGATAGTTCTGAGCGTGCAGTCGATAGTTCTGAACCCGCAGTAGATAGTTCTGAACTCGCAGTAAGCAGTTCTGAAGTCGCAGTAGATAGTTCTGAACTCGCAGTAAGCAGTTCTGAAGTCGCAGTAGACAGTTCTGAACTCGCAGTAAGCAGTTCTGAACTCGCAGTAGATAGTTCTGAAGTCGCAGTAAGAAGTTCTGAAGTCGCAGTAGATAGTTCTGAACTCGCAGTAGGTAGTTCTGAACTCGCAGTTGACGCTCTCCGCCCTCCGCTTTTCCCTTTGCGCAATATTCACTACATTTGCTGGCAATGAAATACTTTGTACTTCTATTTTCCATTTATCTGATCCTTCTGGGCGTTACGCCTTGCCAGGACAAGGAAGATATGGCTACAAGTGTTCAGTTCGAAACGGTTGTGCATCGGGATGCCGCTAAAGGCGAACATGCCGGAGGCGAAATGTGTCCGCCGTTCTGTAGCTGTGCCTGCTGTTCAGTGGCCCAGCATTTTCCCTTAGAAAAAACTACTGTTGTTATCGTTCCTGTTTTTCAGCAATCTTATCCAGGTTTTTACTGTTCTGATCTAAAAAAACAGCCTTTTGATGTTTGGCAACCGCCAAAACTCGTTTAATCAATAATTTCTAAATGGCTTTGGCCATAAATTTTAGCATGTACTATACCAGATTGAGGTCTTTTATATAGGCTATCCTGCTATTTCTTAATTTTTGATTATTCCAATAATGCTGAACAAAATAATACAGTTCTCCATCAGGCAGAAATTGCTGGTGGGGATTATGATGCTGGCACTGATTGCCTGGGGGATTTATTCCTTAAGGCAGCTGCCCATTGATGCACTTCCCGATATTACCAATAACCAGGTACAAATTATTACGAATTCGCCCAGCAATGGTGCCGAAGATATCGAAAGGTTTGTAACCTATCCGGTAGAACAAACCATGGCCACTATTCCCGGGATAGAAGAAATCCGTTCCTTTAGCCGGTTCGGGCTTTCGGTAGTTACCGTGGTTTTTAAAGAAAACGTAGAGATTTACTGGGCACGCCAACAGGTAAGCGAACGGCTTGCCGAAGTAGAGCGGGCCATCCCCAAAGGGATAGGAACACCCGAAGTGGCTCCTTTAACCACTGGTTTGGGCGAAATTTATCAATATGTAATCCACCCTAAAAAGGGCTATGAGAAAAAATATGATGCCACCGAACTCCGTACCATTCAGGATTGGATTGTACGCCGTCAGCTTTTAGGGGTAGAGGGCATTGCCGATGTAAGCAGTTTTGGCGGATACCTGAAACAGTATGAGATTGCGCTCAATCCCGATAAACTCAGGAGCATGGATATTTCGATCAGCGATATATTTACCGCACTCGAAAAAAACAACCAGAATACCGGAGGTGCCTATATCGATAAGAAACCGAATGCCTATTTCATCAGGAGCGAAGGTTTGATCAATAGCATCGAGGATATTGAAAATATCGTGGTGCGGACGAATGATAATAGCATTCCGGTATTGATCCGCAATGTGGCTGAGGTTCGGATCGGTGCGGCAACCCGTTATGGCGCCATGACCAGGAACGACCAGGGTGAAGTGGTAGGGGCTGTGGTGATGATGCTTAAAGGTGCCAATTCATCAAAAGTAATTGCCAATGTTAAAACCCGGATGGAGCAGATTTCTAAAAACCTGCCCGAAGGTGTAGTGATCGAACCTTTTCTTGACCGTACCAAACTGGTGAACAGTGCGATAGGAACGGTGGCCAAAAATCTGGCTGAGGGCGCATTGATTGTGATTTTTGTGCTGGTATTGCTACTCGGAAACTTCCGCGCCGGACTGATTGTTGCCTCAGTAATTCCGCTGGCCATGTTATTTGCGGTATGTTTAATGAACCTCTTTGGGGTAAGCGGCAACCTGATGAGCCTTGGAGCCATCGATTTCGGATTGATTGTAGATGGCGCGGTAATCATTGTAGAAGCATCGCTGCACCACTTAGGCATCCGCAAAAATAAAAACCGCTTAAACCAACAGGAAATGGATGCAGAGATTTTCGAATCGGCTTCCAAAATCCGTAATAGTGCCGCTTTTGGCGAAATTATTATCCTGATTGTTTATCTCCCAATTCTTGCACTTGTAGGCATTGAAGGAAAAATGTTCAGGCCAATGGCACAAACCGTCGCTTTTGCCATTCTTGGGGCCTTTATCTTATCGTTAACCTATGTGCCGATGATGAGTGCCTTGTTTTTAAATAAAACGATCAGTACCAAAAGAAATATCTCCGATAAAATCATGTCCTTTTTCCAAAGGGTGTATACGCCGATGCTTAATTTTGCGCTGCGGGCCCGACTGGCGGTTGTGGGTATTGCCTTGGCGTTGTTTGCCATTTGTTTGGTCATTTTCAGTTATCTCGGCGCTGAGTTTATCCCCACCTTAGAAGAAGGCGATTTTGCGGTAGAAACCAGGGTATTAACCGGAAGCAGCTTATCACAAACCATCGAGGCTTCTACACGTGCAGCAAAAGTACTAAAAGCCAATTTTTCGGAGGTGAAAGAAGTTATCGGTAAAATCGGTTCGGGTGAAATCCCTACCGATCCCATGCCTGTTGAAGCTTGCGACCTGATGATTATCCTGAAAGATAAAAGTGATTGGACGAGTGCTTCCTCAAGGGATGAACTCGCAACAAAAATGCAGCAAAAGTTAGAGCAGTATATTCCAGGGGTAACCTTTGGTTTTCAACAGCCGATCCAGATGCGTTTTAACGAGCTGATGACAGGGGCAAGGCAGGATGTGGTGATTAAAGTGTATGGAGAAGATTTTGCCAAATTGGGTAGTTACGCGTCAAAAATCGGTGCCATTGCCAGTAAAATAGAAGGTGCGCAGGATGTGTATGTAGAACAGGCCTCTGGACTGCCACAGGTGATTATCAAATTTCACAGGGATAAAATTGCACAGTTTGGTCTTAATATCGAAGATGTGAATACCGCAATCCGCTCGGGTTTTGCCGGCGAAGTAGCAGGTTTAGTGTTTGAAGGTGAAAAACGTTTTGATATGGTGGTGCGTCTTGAAAAAGAAAACAGGCAATCGCTGGAAGATGTGAAAAATCTTTTTGTAACGGCACCGAACGGTAACCAGATCCCTTTAGAACAGCTGGCTGACATCCAATATAAGGAAGGACCGAACCAGATCCAGCGTGATGATGCCAAAAGGCGGATTACGGTTGGTTTTAACGTTAGGGGAAGGGATGTAGAAAGCATTGTAAAAGAAATTCAGCAGAAAATAGATAACAATATCAAATTCGAACCAGGTTATTATCCAAGCTTTGGCGGAACTTTTGAAAATCTCCAGGCGGCAAATAAAAGGCTTAGCATCGCTGTTCCGTTGGCATTGTTGCTCATTTTACTCTTGCTCTACTTAACCTTCTCATCTATTAAACATGCACTGTTAATTTTTACGGCTATCCCATTATCAGCCATTGGTGGGGTATTGGCCTTATGGGCCAGGGGGATGCCTTTTAGTATTTCTGCAGGTATTGGTTTTATTGCGCTCTTTGGCGTAGCCGTACTGAATGGAATTGTATTGATCAGCGAATTTAACCGCTTAAAAAAAGAAGGCATGAAAGATATTATCGAAATTATAAAAACAGGAACCTCGGTCAGGTTACGTCCGGTAATTATGACCGCATTGGTAGCCTCGCTTGGCTTTTTGCCGATGGCGATCTCGGGCGGGAGCGGAGCCGAAGTACAACGTCCATTGGCAACAGTGGTTATAGGCGGCTTGCTTTCTGCTACTTTACTTACCCTTTTGGTACTGCCGGTATTGTACATCTGGGTAGAAAAAATGGGAAGGAAAAAAAATAATCCTGCACCGGTAATAAGTGTACTTGTTTTAATGCTATCTGTTTATGCTGTTCCATCGGCGAAGGCACAAACCACTGGATTAACCTTAAATCAGGCCATCTCCTCTGCATTGGAGCGCAACAAGGCAGTAAGTAGTGCAAACCTGAGTGTGGGTTTACAGGAGCAGTTGAAAAAAACCGCTTTCGAAATGCCCAAAACAGAGGTTTCGATGCTTTATGGACAGTACAATAGCCTGGTGAAGAACGACAACAACTTTACCATTACCCAAAACATTCCTTTCCCTACGCTTTTCTCGGCAAACGCCGCATTGGGCGATGAAAGGATTAAAGCAAGCCGGTTTCAGGTGGCCTCAACAAAAAACGAACTGGTCTATCAGGTGAAAACGGTTTATACCAATCTGCAATACCTGTATTCGAAAGAAAACCTATTGTTGCAACAGGATAGTATTTATAAGGGTTTTGTTAAATCAGCCTCACTAAAATATAAAACCGGCGAAGGCAATCTTTTGGAAAAAGTAGCAGCCGAAACCCAGTTGAAGGAAGTGCAAAGCCAACTGGAGCAGAATAATGCAGACCTCGAAATTTACAAGAATCAGCTGGCCACACTCCTGGGTGATGCAAACTCAGGCATTGCAGAAAAATACCTGAAAGAGAACAATAATCTTCCTTTAACAGATAGCAGCTCGGTTAAGGAAAACCCTATATTGGCATACTTTAAACAACAGATTGTAATTGCCGATAAACAGCGAAAGGTAGAATTGGCAAAGGCACTTCCGGATATTACCCTCGGTTATTTTAACCAATCGCTTACCGGTTTTCAGAATGTGAATGGTACTGAAGTTTTTTTCGGTCAAAACAAACGTTTTCAAGGTTTTCAGGTTGGTGTAGCTGTTCCTTTGTTTTATAAATCGTATTCGGCAAAGGCAAAAGCAGCAGCGATAAGTAGAGATATGGCTACCGTAGACCTCGATCTGCAGGAACGCAGGTTATCTGGCCAGTATCAGCAGGTGCTGCAGGAATACCTTAAAAACAAACAGCGTTATGGTTATTTTCAAACTTCAGCACTTGGTAATGCGGCATTGATTTTAAAGAACAGCCGGATTGCCTATCAGAATGGTGAGATCGGATATTCAGAATATCTGCTCAACCTGAAACAGGTAAATACCATTTACGAGAGTAACCTGATGGCTTTGTTACAGGTTAATCAAAGCATTAACCACATCGAATTCCTGATCGGAAACCCAAAATCATTTTAAAAAAGAACACATATGAAATCCATATATCAATATTTAGTCCTGATTACTGTTACGGTTTACCTCACAGCTTGTGGTAGTCCAAAAGAAGAAAAAGCAGTAGAGGTAGAAAAAGAAGCCGTTCACGAAAAGAGTGATATCGTTACTTTAACCCCCGAACAGCATAAACTTGCCGAAATTACCCTCGGAGAAATGGAGCTTAAAGAATTAAGCGGAACAACCAAGGTAAACGGCATGCTCGACCTTCCACCGCAGAGTTTGGTTTCTATTTCTACACCACTGGAAGGTATTGTGAAAAGTACCGATATGTTGCAAGGAATGCGGGTGAAAAAAGGTGCGTTGGTTGCGGTAATGCAAAATCCTGAATTTATCCAGATGCAACAGGATTATCTGGATTACAAAAGTCAGTTGCAGTTTTTAAAACAGGAACTCGACCGTCAGGAAGAACTAGCCAAAGAAAATGTAAATTCAAAAAAAGCACTACAAAAAGCCAGGAGCGAATATCAGAGTGTGAGTGCACGATTGCTTGGTCAAAGGTCTAAACTATCGTTGATTAACATTAGTTTTGCCGCGCTCGAAAAAGGCCAGATCCTTAAAACCTTTAACCTTTATGCACCTATGGCGGGTTACGTAACACAGGTAAACACGAATATTGGTGCTTTTGCCAGTACAACAGATCTACTCTTTAAAATCGCCGATACCGAGCATTTACATGCAGAGCTTACCGTGTTCGAAAAGGATGTACCCAAACTTAAAATCGGACAAAAAGTACGTTTTACTTTGGCAAACGAAGAAAAAGAACGCATGGCTACCGTACACCTTATTGGCAGGGAAATCAGTAAAGAACGTACGGTGCAGGTGCATTGCCATTTGGATAAAGAAGATACGCAACTGCTGCCTGGCATGTACCTGAAAGCCTATGTAGAAAGCGGGACAAACAAAGTTGAAGCCCTGCCTGATGCGGCTATTGTAGAATTTGAAGGCAAAAAATATGTCTTTATCGAACAATCTGCTTCAAAATTGGCTTACCGCTACCGCATGATGGAAGTAAAAACAGAGGTTGCCGAAAATGGTTATACCCAGGTTTCATTTGCTGAAGCGGTGGCAAAACCAAAAGTAGTGGTAAAAGGTGCTTATGATCTGTTGAGTAAGGTGAAAAATGAAGAAGAGGAGGAGCATTAGGTTATTGGTTCATTAGTCATTGGTTCATTAGTCATTGGTTCATTGGTCATTGGTCATTGGTCATTGGTTCATTGGTCATTGGTCATTGGTCATTGGTTCATTGGTCATTGGTCATTGGTCATTGGTTCATTGGTCATTGGTTCATTAGTCATTCGTTCATTGGTCATTGGTTCATTGGTTCATTGGTCATTGGTCCATTGGTCATTGGTCATTGGTCATTGGTCATTGGTCATTGGTCATTGGTCATTGGTTCATTGGTCCATTGGTCATTGGTCATTGGTTCATTGGTCATTAGTTTGGGTCGGTTAATCGGTTAATTGTTTTAATCGGTTAATCGACCCCAAATGCTTATAATGCTATCGCCTTTTAACCACAGGAGCACGCGGAGAAAATGGCACAGAGAACGCAGAGCGGTTCATTAGCTAATTTTTAAATTGCTTAATCGGCTGCGGACTCCAGACTTCCGACTGCGGACTCTGGGCTATCGCCACTCCAAGCTCCGAACTCCAAGCTCCAAACTTAATGCAGACTTCCGACTATTTTCCCTACATTTGCATCAGTATTAACGTTTTATCTATTTGAGTCATGTAATTTCATTTCAACATCAATGTTAAATGACCTTTCCCGTCCGGGGAGGGAGTAATTACTTTATATTTTATTTTACTGATTACAATATGGCTATTTCACAAAAATATGGTCGTACTTATCATTATCCTTTTTCGCCGGGTACAACCAGCGACGACCGGATACAGCACGACTATTGGGAAAAAATACAACAGATCCCAACACTTATACATACCGAAAAATTAGATGGGGAGAATAACTGCCTATCTAAATATGGCGTTTTTGCCCGATCGCATGCGGCGCCCACAACATCACCATGGACGGAAGATCTTAGGCGGTTTTGGCAGATGATCAGAAATGATCTGGGTGATTTGGAATTCTTTCTGGAAAACCTGTATGCTATCCATTCGATCGAATACAATACATTGGGGCATCATTACCATGTATTTGGTATCCGCGAAAATGAACGTTGGTTAAGTTGGGAAGAAACACAATTTTATGCAGGGTTAATCGATTTGCCAACTGTGCCTGTCGTCAAAATTGAACAGACACCGGCAGATCAGAAAAAGTTTGAAAAGGAAATGTTGGATCTGGTAACGGGTTCGGGTGCATTTGATCCCTTTGATGTGCACGATAAAAGCAAAACCACCATGGAAGGCATTGTTAGTCGCAATGCTGATGGTTACGCGGTAGATGCTTTTGCGCAAAACGTATTTAAATACGTCAGAAAAGGGCATGTTAAAACAGATGAACACTGGACCAGAAACTGGAAACGTGCAACATTAATAAATGAAGGAGGTAAACATGTGGACCTTTAGCGAAAACAAACAATGGAATGATCTTGAAGATCGTTTTGATTGGGTAAAAAGAATGAAGGAAGTTCAGCAAGATCCGCGCTACCATGCCGAAGGGGATGTAGCTGTACATACCCAAATGGTTCTGGCTGCGCTCGAAAGTGAATTGGCTTTTAAGCAATTATCACTGCAAAACCAGGAGGTTTTGTGGGCAGCTGCCTTGTTGCACGATGTGGAGAAATACAGTACCACTGTTTTCGAAAACGATGGTAGTATTACCTCGAACGGGCATGCCCGTAAGGGTGCGCAGTTTGCACGGCAATTGCTTTATTTAGGTGGCAATACTCCCTTTCAAATCCGTGAACAGATTGTGGGTCTGGTGAGGTATCATGGTCTGCCCATTTGGTTGTTCGAAAAACCTGATCCATTAAAAGCTTTAATAAAAGCAAGTATGGAGGTGAATACCGAATGGCTGGCCTTGCTGGCGAGGGCCGATATGTTGGGGCGCGTTTGTAGCGATCAGGAAGACATGTTGTACCGGATTGATTGTTTCGAAGAATTCTGCAAGGAGCATAAATGCTGGGGCAATGCACGTGCTTTCGGATCGGAAGATGCAAAAGTGTATTATGTGCAGCATGACGATGCATACCCTGATTATATCCCCTTCGAAAAACCGATGGCTGAAGTGGTTTTAATGAGTGGTTTGCCTGGGGCAGGAAAAGATACCTTTATACGGCATACTTACAAAGATTGGCCGATTATCTCTTTGGATGCCATACGTGTTAAAAACGGGGTTTCGCCTACGGATAAAAAAGGCAACGGACAGGTAATACAGGAAGCAAAAGAGCAAGCCAGGGTATATTTACGCAAACAGCAATCATTTGTGTGGAACGCCACCAATACCACCAGTCAAATGCGGATGCAGTTGATCGAACTGTTCAGTTCGTACAGGGCAAAGGTTCGGATCGAATATATTGAAGTGCCATACCAAAATCTGCACAGTCAGAACAAAAACCGGGAGGCCATAGTGCCGATGGCAGTTTTAGATAGGTTGGTGTATAAACTTGAAGTGCCAACACAATGGGAAGCGCAGGAGGTGCTGTATCATGTGAAGTAGATTTTAGTATCTTTTTAATGAGGATGCTGAGATCAGGATTTCAATGTGTAAAGCGAATTGGAGGGCGATTTTATCGCCCTTTTCTTTTTACGAATAAAGATGAGCGGTGTTTTTTATCGTTAAAACGTTGAAGCATTAGGATC